>NZ_JBMPIT010000003.1:0-415226 GCF_049341845.1 Curtobacterium guangdongense | reverse complement strand
CACCGCCACCATCACCGCCAAGATCAAGTAACACCCCGCGCCAGAAGCGCACCGCACCACACAACGGACACAGCACCTCGCACCCGCGAGGTGCTGTGTCCCTTCCGCGGTTCAGCAGGCAGCCGGACGGGAGGCGCCGGTCGGCTCAGCCGCGCCGGCGCCACCAGCGCCGTGGCCGGGACTCGAGCCGCAGCTGTTCCGCAGCCTGCGCTGCGGACGCGAGACGGGCCTCCCGTCGGGATCGCCAGGCGGAGATCTCGGCGTCCACGTCCCGGAGCGGCGTCACGACCGGTGGGCCGCCGAGGAGCTGGCGCCGGGCCTCCTTCACGCGGGCGTTGAAGTCGACCAGGACATCGCGCACGTCCGACTCGACCGAGAGTGCGTCGAGGGCATCGTCGAGCTCGGCGTCCTCGGTGCGGAGTGCCAACGCGGGTGGAGCGATGCCGCGGATGTCCTCGCGTTCGATCTTCGACTTGATCCACCAGTCCGGGTCGTGCTGCCCGTCGTTCCCCGGCAGGGGTTTGCCGTGGTACGGGTTGCCCTCGAACACCCCGCGGCGCTCGGCCTCCTCGATCTGGGCCCTCGCGTGCGCCGCGACGTCGGCGGCCTTGAGCAGCCGACGTTCCTCTCGCACCTCGTCCGGGTCGAGGGAGCCGCGTTCGATCTCGCTCTCCACGAGCTGCTGGTAGCGGTAGCGAGCGGCCCTCCTGAGCCGGTCCATCCGTGCGTCGACGTCGTTCATCGTCAGACCATCATGCGCCCGACAGCTCCTCGATCGTCAAGGCCGCCTGGATGAGCGCGAGGTGGGACAGACCCTGCGGCAGGTTGCCCATGAAGTCGCCGTCCACCGCGCTGAGCATCTCGCTGAACAGCCCGACGTCGTTCGCCTGGTCGACCATCTCGTCCATGAGCGCTGTCGCGTCGTCGACCCGGCCGGTGCACGCGAGCGCCGCGGCGAGCCAGAACGAGCACGCGACGAACGGGGACTCCTCGTCCTCCAGCCCGGAGTACCGGTACACGAGCGGGCCGTGCTGCAGTTGCTCCTGGATCGCGTCGATCGTCGCGGCCATCCGGGGACCGCGGTCGAAGCCCGACATCGCGTGGATGAGGATCGAGGCGTCGAGGGCGTCGGTGTCCGGGTGCATCACGTAGTGGCCGAGTTCCTCGTTCCACCCGTGCTCGGCGACCCAGTCCGCGATGAGCCCACGGTTCTTCTCCCAGATGTCCCTGTTGCCGCCGATCTGCCCCTTCTCGTGCAGTTCGATGGCCGCGTCGAGCGCCTGCCAGCACCCGATCTTGCTCGTCGTGTAGTGCTGGGTGTCCTCGAGTTCCCACATGCCGGCGTCCGGCTTCTCCCACTGCTTGCACGCGTCGTCGGCGAGGCCCTCGAGCACCGCAGCGGTCTTGCGGTCGAGGACGTTGCCCTGCCGGACGTACTGCCGCATGATCTCGAAGACGTCGCCCCAGACGCCGAGCTGCATCTGGCCAGACGCCCGGTTGCCCTCGGTCACCGGTCCGATGCCGTTCCACCCCGGGACGTCGCGCTCCTCGACCTCGTCGCTGACCTCGCCCTCGAGCGTGTAGAAGATCGGCATGCCGTCGTCGTGCTTCGCGATCGTGCGCATCACCCACGACACCGCGGCGTGCGTCTCCTCCCGCAGCCCGAAGCGGTCCAGCGCGTGCACGGTGTAGGACAGGTCGCGGACCCAGGCGAACCGGTAGTCCCAGTTCTTCCCGCCGGTCCGATCCTCGGGGAGGCTCGTCGTCGGCGCAGCGGCGATCGCTCCGGTCGGGGAGAAGATCAGGAGCTTCAGCGCGAGGGCGCTCCGCTGCACGGCGTCCGCCCACGGGCCGTCGTAGTTGAACTCCCTCGACCAGGTTGCCCAGTTCTCGATGGTCCGGTCGATGCCCTGCATGGTGAGCTCGGGTTCCGGCAGGAAGATCGGTTCGTCGAGGGTCCCGACGATCGTCAGGATGTGCTTCGAGCCCTCCGTGGTGCTGAACCGACCGGAGAAGCGGGGGCCGTCCTCGTGCACCGGGTCGAACCCCTTCTCGACGATCGCGATCGTCACGCCGTCGACGCCGATCACCGAGCCGTTGACGGTGTCCAGGCGCTTCGGTTCCGCGGTGTGCAGCAGCGTGCCGGGGACCACGGCCCACTCGAGCTCCACCGTCCCCTCGACGCCCTGCACGCAGCGCCCGATCTCGGCCCACGGCAGGCGTCCCGCCACACCGGTGACCATCGCATCCGTGACGGTGCAGCGTCCGGTGTCCGTCGTCCACGTCGTGACCAGGACGTTCGTCCCGGGGATGTACTCGCGGTCGACCCGTGCGTCGTGGTCCACCGGCCGGAGCGCCACGTGGCCGCCGTCCTCGGCGTCGAGGATGCTCGCGAACACGGGCGGCGAGTCCATCGACGGGATCGGCAGCCAGTCGATCCGTCCGTCCCGGGCGATGAGTGCCACGGTGCGGCCGTCCCCGATCGCCGCGTAGGACCGGAGCGGGGCGTACCCGTCGGTCCGCTCCGCGGTCCGGTCGACGTCGGGGGTGTCTCGGGTGCGTTGCGACATGCACCCATGGTGCCCGCGGTGCCTGGGGCGAGCCGTTCCGGTCGTACCCCGGCTGCGCCCTGCGGCCATGCGGACGGACTGGAGGCTCGGTGCCAGCTGGCACCGAGCCTCCAGTCCTTACCTCGCGACGGGACGTGACCGCTCAGCCGAGCGGGGTCGGGTCCACCGGGTCCGGCGGGACCGGCAGCGATCCGCGGATCTGGTTCTGTGCCTGGCACTGGCTGGTGCAGTTCGTCGCACCGGCGCTCAGTTCGACCGCGTCCTCGCCGAGGACACCACCGAGGCGACCACCGGGCTGGACCGTCCACGTGGTCGTCGTCGCGGTCTGCGAGGTCTTCGTCGCGACCTGCGGCGAGTCCTTGCCGAGGAGCATCTGGTGCGAGCCCGAGCCCGAGGTGACGGCCGGGGTGCCGTCACCGAAGTTGACCTTGCCGGTGTACGGGTTCGTGAAGTAGAACAGGCCGTCGCCGAGCGTGTGCGTGAAGGTGACGGGGCCGGCGAACTCGGTCTCCATCTGGAAGATGCCGCCCTGTGCGCCGTCCTTCGCCTGGATCTTGAACTTCCCGGCACCCGTGGCGAAGATCGCGGTGAGGGTGTCGTCGCGCACCTCGAGCTGGGACAGCTTCGTGCCGGACAGCTGCGCCGGGGTCAGCGATGGGATCTTCGAGGCGAACACCACGGTCGGCTTCGTCACCATGCGCTGCGTGTCCGGGGCGCCGGTGAGCGTGTAGTCGTACACGCCGAGGTCGGCGACGCGGATGTCGAACCCGTTGTGGATCCCGCGGACCTTGATCGTGCCGGAGACCGCGAGGTCCTTCGCCTTGAAGTCCTTGCCGCTCGCCGGGTTCGTGGTGGTGCCGTTGATCGTGACGGCGTAGTCGCCGCCGGTCGACGTCTTGCCGGACGCGCTGGCGGGCGCGACGCCCACCAGGGCGACGGCCGCGATCGTGACCGCTGCGACGGCGGCGGCGATGCCGGCGACACGACGGGTGGGTGCGGTGGACATGGGGACCTCCAGGGGGCCGTGCGGGCGACCGTCGCCCGCGCTGTCGATCCTGCGGTGCGTCTCTCCGCGGCGCCATCGGACCTTCGGGCTAGTACCCGTGGTCGCGGGCCCAGAGCGCGGCGCTCGTCCGGTCGGTGACGCCGATCCGTCGGAACACGTTGCCGAGGTGGGCCTTGACGGTGCGTTCCGCGATGCCGAGGGCCGTCCCGATCTGCTTGTTCGACATGCCACGGGCCACGAGGACGAGGACGTCGCGTTCTCGTGGCGGGATGTCGGGGCCCGAGGCGCTCGAGCGCGGATCGCGCATGTCGGCGTCGCGCATGCGCGGGAGGAGCGAGCGGGCCACCCGCGGATCGATCGGCACCTCGTCGCGCGCTGCCGCACGGACCGCTCGCACGACGTCGTCGGGGGCCGCGTCCTTCAGCAGGTACCCCGTCGCACCCGCCGACAGCGCAGCGCGCACGCGGTCGTCGTCGGCGAAGGTCGTCAGCACGAGCACCCGGAGCCCCGGGAACCGCGCGCGGAGTTCCGCGGTCGCGGCGACCCCGCCGATGCCCGGCATCGACAGGTCCATCACGACGACGTCCGGCGTGACCTCGGCGGCGACGTCGAGCGCCTCCTCGCCCGTTCCAGCCTCGCCGACGACCGTGCAGTCGTCCGTCGTGCCGAGGACTGCGCGGAGACCGCTGCGGACGAGCGCGTGGTCGTCGACGACCATGACCCTCATGCGATCGCCTCGGTGTCCGTCGGGACGCGGAGCTCCCATGTCGTGCCGGCATCCGGAGCGGTCCGGAGGGTCAGCGATCCGCCGACGTCGATCGCGTGCTGCCGCAGGAGCGTGGTGCCGAGGTGGCCGTCCCGCTGCTGCGCGAGGACCTCGTCCGCCTCGAACCCGACGCCGTCGTCCGAGACCGCGACGACCAACTCGACGGGGGTCGTCGTGATCGTCACCCTGACCGTCGTCGCCCGGGCGTGCACCACCGTGTTCGCGACGGCCTCGCGCACGAACCGCACGACCGTGTGCAGCGCGGCCGGGCTCGCCGTGACCGGATCCGGTACGCGGAGGACGGTCTCGAGCCCGACGCTCCTGGCTCGGGCGCAGGCATCGTCGAGCGCCCTGCCGAGGCCGTCCTGCTCCGGCGCTGCCGGTCGGATCGCGGAGAGCGAGGAGCGCAGCGACGACACGGCGCCTCGCAGGGTGCCGGCGGCCTCGCGGAGAGCGGGGTCCCCGGCCGCTCCGAGGGACATGGCCAGACCGGCGACGTCCTGCACGGCGCCGTCGTGCAGTTCCGCGGCGACCCGTCGCCGTTCCTCGGTCTGGGCGTCGAGCGCACGGACGAGCAACCGCTCCCGTTCGCGCTGGCCGTCCCGGATCCGGACGAGCAGCCAGAGCATCACCGGCACGAGCAGGCCGAGCACGACACCGACCGTGCCGAACGCGAGTCCCGCGAAGGCTGATCGGAGGCGGGCGGCGCTCGCCAGGACGTCGTCGTAGCGGTAGTAGACCTCGAACAGCAGCGGACGGCCCGACGGGGTGTGCACCGCCTGGTAGGCCTCCAGCAACGGTCCACCGCCGCGTTCGTAGCGGTTCTCGGGCTCGTCGAGGTCGGACACCTCGGCGTCCGACTCGTCGGTGAGCAGCGCGTCGAGGTCGTCGCCCGACAGCGTGAAGCGCTCGCCGACCAACCGCGGCTCGTCCGACCAGAGGATCGTGCCGTCCCGGTCCCAGACCTTCACGCGCACCGCCGTGTCACCGGGGAGCGCGTGGTCCACCGCGGTGGCCAGCCGGTCCCGCGCGGCCGTCCGATCGGCGGCGTCCACCGTCTCGTCGGCGATCGCGTCGTCCAGTGCCGGTTCGATGACCGCGCGAGCGAGCGTCGCGGTGTCCGTGGTCGCGTTGCGCACCGCGAGCCACTCGGCGATCCGCTGCGAGACCAGGGTCCCCGCCGTCGCGACGAGGAGCCCGCCGACCACCGCGGCGACGACGACGCCGGTCAGGACACGTCGCCACGGGACAGCAGCGCGACGCGGCCGACGGCCTGGATCGGCGCGGACGACCACGACCGGGCCGTCGGCGGTCGACGCCGCGTTGCTCGACACCCGTCGTCTCTGCACGCCGGCCACGCTAGTCGTCGCATGTCGTACGCCGACGACGACGCGGCGACGCGTCCGCTCGTGTGCCGGACACGTCCAGCGCCGACGGGCAGTGTCGTGGGCATGAGTGACACCGCCGAACAGGCTGCCCGTGAGACCGGACGACAGGCGAGACGCGCCGCCGACAGCCGCTGGTTCGAGCTGCTGGCGCGCGGCGGGTTCGTCGGCAGCGGTGTCGTGCACCTGCTCATCGGGTACCTGGCGATCCTGCTCGGGATCGGTGACGCCGCGGCCGGGAGCGGCTCGCAGGGATCGCAGTCCGGCGAGACCGACCAGTCGGGAGCACTGGCGCAGATCGCCGCGGTCCCCGGGGGCGTCGTGCTGCTCTGGATCGTCGCCGTCGGCACCGCGGCGCTGTGCCTGCGCCTCGTGCTCGAAGCGGTCATCGGCGGCCGGACCGACAGCACCCGGGCCTGGCTGAACCGGGCGAAGAACATCGGCAAGGCCGTCGTCTACGGCGTCATCGGGTACTCGGCCGGGTCGTACGCGCTCGGTGCCGGCAAGAGCTCGTCCGGGTCGACGAAGAGCGCCGCCGCGCAGGCGTTGGCGACACCGGGCGGGGTGTTCCTGCTGCTGCTCGTCGCCGCGATCGCCATCGCGATCGGGATCGGCCTCGTCGTCATCGGCATCCGCCGCTCGTACCGGAAGCAGCTCGTCACCCCGCCGAAGTCGGTCGAGCGGCCCCTGACCGTCGTCGCCGTGGTCGGCTACGTCGCGAAGGGCGTCGCGGTCGTCATCGTCGGCGTGCTCGTCGCTGTCGCCGCCTTCCGGAGCGACCCGGACCAGGCGACCGGGCTCGACGGGGCCTTCGACGCCCTGCACCGGATGCCCGGCGGGGTGTTCGTGCTGATCGCGATCGGGATCGGGTTCCTGGCGTTCGGCGTCTACAGCTTCTTCCGCGCGAAGTACGCGAAGCTCTGATCGTCAGTCGCGGTCGCCGAACAAGCCCATGCCGTGCTTCGTCAGCACGTCGTAGGCGTCGCCGAACGTCTGCGGCTCCGGCGCGTCCGGCTCGTACTTCGCCAGTAGCAGCCCGAGCAACCCCTTGCCCGGCGCGGTCAACGGCCGTCGGCGCTCCCGGTCGCCGGGTCCCGTCCGCGAACGCTCCGGGTTCCGCGGGACGTACGGCTTCGCGACGTCCGGCCAGAGCTGCGGCTGCCGGGGGACCTTCCGGTTTAGGACGTTCTGGATGCCGCGGGCCCCGGCGTCCCGGTGCGTGACCGGCTCGAGTCCGTGCTGCTGCGTCAGCGTGTGCACGATCGCGGCGTGGTGCATCGGGTCGTTCACGATCGTGCCCGGCTCCGTGTACGCGGACACGACGAACGTCGGTACGCGACCACCGAGCCGGTCGAAGGTGAACCCCATCTCGCCGGGGGCCGGCTTCCCCGAGGGCGGGACGGCCCCCGGCGGTGGCACGTGGTCGTAGATGCCGCCGTGCTCGTCGAACGTCACGACGAGTGCGGTGTTGACCGCGTTGGAGCCCCGCGTCGAACGGCCGCCGCGGACCGCGCCGTAGACCTCGGCGAGCAGGGCCTCCGCGGCCCGGACGTCGGACATCGCGCTGTCGTACGGCTCCTCGCCCGGCACCTCGACGACCTTCGGCCGGTTCTGCGGCGGGTGCATGTCGTTGTGGTCGAACACCATCCGGGGCTCGACGAACGCGTAGTCGGGCAGGTCGCCGTTCGCCGCGTCCGCGTGGAACTGCTCCATGCTGCGGAAGTTCGTCTTCCAGTACCGCTCGATCGACGGCGCGTGCAGGAACCCGGTCAGGGAGACGACCTGCTCGGCGTCGAAGTACACGCGCCAGGTCTTCCCCGCGTCCTCGAGCCGGTTGAAGATCGTCGGCACGTCCGGGGCGTCGAGCCACTTCTGCGGACCGCCTTCCCGGGTGTTCGTGACGAATCCGTGCGAGGTGCTGGCGTGGAAGAACGACCGGTTGCAGAACGTCTGGGAGGGGACCGCGCAGTGCCAGTGGTCGTACACCGCGAAGGACTTCGCGAGCGTCGAGAACACCGGCAGCATCTCGGGGGAGAAGCCGCCCATCACGCGCGAGTACTCGGCGACCGTGGGCTCCCTGCCCCGTTCGATGCGGTAGTTGACGACGTAGTCGTGGACGAAGCCCGACATCGGCGGCGCGCTCGTGTCCGACGGTGCGTTGTACGGTGCCGCGTACCCGTGCTGCTCTGGGCGCTCGTTCGACGCCGGGTCGACCACGCCGAACCACTGCGTGTTGACGTGCGGGTAGAACTCGCCCGGGTCGGGGTCCGGCTGCGACATGACGTCGTCGGTCGATCCCTCGTAGACGTGTGCGGGGACGACGGTGCCGTCGGGGGCGGTGTTCGCGTACAGCCCGGACTGCAGCCCTTCGAACGACTGCCCCTCGCCGAGCTCGTCGTCGGTGTACAACCGGCCGAGCACGTGGTCGAAGCTGCGGTTCTCGAACATCAGGACCACGACGTGGTCGAAGCCGGGTTCACGACGTTCCGGCAGCGGGGTGAACCCGTACCGCTCGTCCTGCGTGCGCCGGTCGTAGGCCGCCGCCGCACCGACCGCGCCCGCGCCGACGGCGGCGCCGGCGGCACCGATCCCGGCGCGGCGGAGGAACGCCCGGCGTGAGTGCTGCTCGTCTGCCGACATGAGGGCAGTGTGCCGCACCGCGCGCACGCGAGCAACGAGCATCCTCAGACACGATGTCCCGCGGACGGGGGACCGCCGGGGTAGCCTGGGCGACTGCCCGACCCGACGAGGAGAGACCAGTGAACGACGAGACCCCGCGCCACGCCGACCAGCTGGAGCACGCGGAGAACGCCGACGTCGTGGTGAAGGTCGACCGGATCGAGGTCGACGGCACGAACGTCCGCGTCAGCTCCATCGGCGACACCGGGGTCCGCCCCTTCGTGCTCGTCGCCGGCCTCGGCATCGCGTCGACCTACTATGAACGGCTCGCCCCGAACCTCAACGAGTTCGGACCCGTGCACGCCCTCGACCTGCCCGGGTTCGCCGGCGTCCCGAAGTTCCGTGGTGCGGTGTCGATCGAGCGGTACGCCGACGCCGTCGAGCGCGTCCTCGACGAACTCGGGCTCGAGGACCCGGTCCTCGTCGGCCACTCGATGGGCACGCAGATCGTCACCGAGGTCGCCGCGCGCCGTCCGAAGATCAGCGACCTGGTCCTCATCAGCCCGGTGATGGACTCGAACGCCAGGACCATCAGCGAGTCCGCGGTCCGCTTCCTGCGGTCCGCCGTACACGAACCGGCGGCGGTCCGCTGGCACGCGGTGACCGCGTACGCGCTCTGCGGCTGGCACTGGTTCCGGAAGGTGCTGCCGAAGATGGTCGCGTTCCGGATCGAGGACCGTGCCCCGCAGGTGCAGGCGCGCACGCTCATCGTCCGCGGCGAGCACGACGCCCTCGTGCCGCGTGACTGGATCCGCCGACTGGCCAGGGTGTTCCCGTACGCCGTCCTCCGCGAGGTCGTCGACGGCGCGCACTCGGTGATGCACGCGCAGGCCGACGCCGTCGCGGCGCTGGCCGTGTCCCACGTCCGCGGGGACCTGCCCGACCGCGGGGTGTCCTCGTTGCAGCGCGTCCGGGACGACTCCACCGCGTCGGACCTGGCCCGGCTCAGCCCGGGCGATGCGTGGCTCGTCGTGAAGGCGCGGTTCCTGGAGCTGCTCGGGATGGCGAAGGGCGACGACGAGGTCCTCGAGGCCGGCAAGTCGGCACACGCGGTCGCGATGGCGGACGAGGACGATGCGCCGGTGGCGCCGGAGGACCGCGCAGCGGTCGTCGACGCGGCTGCCCCGGAACTGGACGAGCACGGCCGACGCAAGGCCGGCTAGGAAGGCGACCGACGGGAGGCCCGTCACCGGTCTCGAGATCGGTGACGGGCCTCCCGTCGGTCGCGTTCAGTGCGCCCAGACGCGCTGTCAGGGTGTGATGCGGCCCGGCAGCATGTCGGGCGTGAGCGCGTGCGCCTCCGCGATCACCTTGCGGGCCTCGTCGGTCTTGTCCCAGACGTTCCAGAGCAGGACGCCGCGGACCAGCTCGTCGTCGTCGAGGTAGTAGACGACGCCGGTGGTGTTCGGCTCCTGCCAGTCCTCGACGGTCCGGAGGGACGTCGTGACCTGACCGACGGCCTCGTACCCGACGTCGAAGACGTCGGAGTAGAACATCGGCGTGTGGTCGTAGGTCTCGTCGGCATCGGCGAGGTTCCGCCCCGCCTGTCGCCCCTGCTGCTGCGCGTTGTCGACGTGCTCGACGCGGCGGGTGCCGAGGATCCGGTCCGGGTACTCGGCCACGTCGCCGGCGGCGAACACCGCAGGGTCGTCCGTGACGAGCGTCGAGGACACCACGATGCCGTCGTTCACGGTGAGACCGGCTGCTGCGGCGAGCTCGGTGGCCGGCTCGATGCCGAGACCGGCGACGACCGCATCGGCCTCGATGACCGAGCCGTCGTCGAGGGTGAGCGTCACGCCACCGTCGTGTTCGACGCCGGATGCGACACGTCGGCCGAGCCGGAGTTCCACGCCGTGGTCCACGAACCGTTGCTGGAACGCGGCGGCGAGCCCGTCGGGGAACATGTTCCCGCCGACGACCTCGTCCGGGTCGACGAGCGTGACGCGGGCGCCGTTCTGCACGACGCCCGACGCGATCTCGGTGCCGATGTACCCGCCGCCGACGACGACCACGTGCGCCCCGGCGTCGGCGAACCCGCGGAGCTTCCGGTAGTCGGCGGCACTGCGGTAGTCGAGCACGCGGTCGGACGGCTCGAGCCCGGGGAGCCCGCGGGGGTGTCCACCGGTCGCGATGAGCAGCTGCTGGTACCCGAACGTGCCGCCGTCGGCCGTCGTCACGGTCTTGCCGTCGCGGTCGATCGACGTCACCACGGTCCCGAGCACGAACTCAGCGCCCGTCTCCTCCGTGTGCAGGTCGACCTTGTCGTCCCAGCTGAAGTCCGGATCGGTCCAGAGCTTCTTCGACAGGGCGGGGCGGGCGTACGGACGGTCGGCCTCCTCGCTGATGATCCCGATCGAGCCGTCCTGGTCGATCTCACGGATCCCCCTGGCGGCGGAGTCGGCGACCATCCCGCCGCCGACGATGAGGTAGCGGTAGTCGGTCATCGGCGCTCCGCTCTACGCGTGGGCCGAGGCGTCGGCGACCGCGGGCGTCGTCGCGCTCGCGAGCGGGGTGCTCGGCGCGCGGTTCTCGGCGCTGACCATCCACGCGAGCTGCTCGAGGCGCTCGATGAAGCCGTGCAGCAGGTCCGCGGTCGTCGGGTCCTCGTCGTCGACCTCGTCGTGCACGTCGCGCATGGTCCCGGTGGCCTGGTAGAGGCGCAGCGTGACCTGGTCGATCGCGTCGTGCGTGGTGATCTCGCCCTCGGGGAACTGGTCGAGGTGGCTCGTCGCCGCGACGGTGCTCGAGCGGCCGTCCGGCACGGCGTAGAGCGCACGCATGCGCTCGGCGGTGTCGTCGGCGAACTCGCGTGCGGCGTCGACGATCTCGTCGAGCTGCAGGT
Organism: Curtobacterium guangdongense; assembly: GCF_049341845.1. Taxonomy (NCBI): domain Bacteria; kingdom Bacillati; phylum Actinomycetota; class Actinomycetes; order Micrococcales; family Microbacteriaceae; genus Curtobacterium; species Curtobacterium guangdongense. Next base: position 403,978 of record NZ_JBMPIT010000003.1, on the reverse strand, counting down.
GCAGGTCGCGGAAGTTCGTGCCGAGGATGTTCCAGTGGGCCTGCTTGCCCTGGACGTGCAGGTCGATGAGGTCGACGAGGACGGCCTGCAGGTTGGCGGCCATCTTTTCGGATGCGTGCATGAGCGGCTCCTTCAGCAGGTGTGCGCGGTTGGTGACCACTCCGGTCTACGCGCTGCGTCGGAGTCGCTTCACAGAGCACGGGCAGGGTCGTGTCCCCCCGCCGCGCACAGCGGACAGGACGGACGCCCCGGTCAGTGCGCTGGGGTCGTCGCGGCGGGGTCGATCTGGTCGACGGCGTCGCGCATCTGCTCGAGGAACACCGCGACGACACGGGCATCTGCGGGCGGCAGGCCCTCGGCGATGGACATCATCCGACGGTGCATCACGCCGAGCGTCGCGCGGACCTCGTCGTCGGTCTCGGTCGTGGGGGTGATCACGAGCGCTCGTCGATCGGTGGGGTGCGGCTCGCGCCGGACGTGGTTGCTCCGCACCAGGCGGTCGATGAGGATCGTCGTCGACGCGGAGGAGATCTTCAGGTAGGCGGCGAGGTCCTTGGGGCTGACCTGCCGGCCTGACCGCTGCGCCTGCAGCAGGTAGCGGACGGCGAGCAGGTCGGTCTCGCCCATGCCCATCGAGTCACGGGTGCGCCGTCGCATCGCGGTCTCGGCGGCCCGGTAGCGACGCAGGGCGTTGAGGACCGCGACGCCGCGTTGGGTCGCGTCGTCATCCGGGAACCAGTATCCGGATGCTTCCGTGATCTCCTGCGTGGACATGGGGTTCAGGGTAACCCGTCTCGTTGCTAGACGGTCTAGCGGCTTCCGTACCCCGGAACGGACGGGAGGCTCGTGGCGGATCCGCCACGAGCCTCCCGTCCGGTGCGCGGTCCCGTCCCGATCGTGCGGAGCGGGCCGATCGTGCGGAGCGGGCCGAATCGCGCGTAGGGAGCCGAAACGCGCGTAGGAAGTCGGAAAATCCGACCTCCTACGCGCGGTTCGACTTTCTACGCGCGAAACGACCCACGCGGCGGCGGGCCCCTTCGGGGTGCGGTGCCTACGCGGCGGCGGGCTCCGCGGTCGCCTCGGCGAGCGCGGTCAGCGCGCCCTGGACGAGCTGCGTGACCTCGTCGTCCTCGCGCGGGTGGGTCTCCGCGAAGCGGACGACCGACTGCGGGATCGCGACCTTGACGTCCTCGAGGACCTTGGCTCCGGCGATGCCGGCGGCCTTGCGGGCGTCGTCGTGCGCCCAGACGCCGCCGTACTGGCCGAAGGCGGAACCGATGACCGCCACGGGCTTGCCGGAGATGGGGGAAGCGCCGAACGGACGCGATGCCCAGTCGATCGCGTTCTTCAGCACCGCGGGCAGCGTGCCGTTGTACTCGGGCGTCACGAGCAGCACGCCGTCGGCGTCCGCGAGGGCCTTGCGGAAGGCGACGGCGGAAGCGGGCGGGGTGTCCCCGTCGATGTCCTCGTTGTAGAACGGCAGGTCGACGATGCCCTCGTACACGGTGGGGGTGATGCCCTCCGGTGCGTGGTGGATCGCTGCTTCGGCGAGCTTGCGGTTGATGGAGTCGGCGCGGAGGCTGCCGACGAGGACGACGACGTTCGTCATGGAGGTCCTTACTGGTTCTGAGACGGAAAGGTGTCAGTGACAACCAATACGTTCGCACGCAGTGCTATTCCCGAACTGTGCGTCGTCGGTACGGTGGCGGGGTGACCGACCTCAGGACACCCGCCAGCACCCCAGCGACCCCCGACGCGGACTGGTGGCGCGACGCCGTCGTCTACCAGGTCTACCCGCGGAGCTTCGCCGAGTCGGACGCCGACGGCCTCGGGGACATCGCCGGGATCACGAGCCGGGTGCCGTACCTGGCGGAACTCGGTGCCGATGCGATCTGGCTGTCCCCGTTCTTCCCGTCCCCGCTCGCCGACGGCGGGTACGACGTCGCCGACTACCGCGACGTCGATCCGCGGCTGGGCACGCTCGACGACTTCGACGCCCTGGTCCGGGCGGCACACGCGCACGACATCCGCGTGATCGTGGACGTGGTGCCGAACCACACGTCGTCTGAACACGCGTGGTTCGAGGCCGCGCTCGCCGCCGCACCGGGATCGCCCGAGCGGGCGCGGTACGTGTTCCGGGACGGCGCCGGGGAGGCCGGGGAACTCCCGCCGAGCGACTGGGTGTCGAACTTCGGCGGCAGTGCCTGGACCCGAGTGCCCGACGGTCAGTGGTACCTGCACCTGTTCGCTCCGGAGCAGCCCGACCTCGACTGGTCGAACCCGGAGGTGCGTGCGGACTTCGAGGACACGCTCCGCTTCTGGTCCGACCGCGGGGTCGACGGGTTCCGCGTGGACGTCGCGCACGGGCTCGCGAAGGACCTGTCGACGCCGTACCGCCCCTCGAACGAGCACGACCTGCCGCTCGACGGGTCCGACCCGCTGTACGACCGCGACGAGGTGCACGAGATCTTCGCCACCTGGCGGCACGTCCTCGACGAGTACGACCCCCCGCGTGCGGCCGTCGCCGAGGCATGGGCCCCTGCCCCTCGACGGGTCCTGTACGCCCGACCGACGGAGCTCGGGCAGGCGTTCAACTTCGACCTGCTCGAGTCGCCGTTCGACGCGTCGGCGTTCCGGCAGGTCATCGAGCGGAACCTCGCCATGTCCGAGCAGTCCGGGGCGTCCAGCACGTGGGTGCTCTCGAACCACGACGTGGTGCGACATGCGACGCGCTACGCACTCCCCGCCGGCACGGACACGGACGCGTGGCTGATGACCGACGGAGTCTCGCCGACCCCGGACCCGGACCGCGGGCTCCGGCGTGCTCGGGCGGCGTCCCTGCTGCAGTTCGCGCTCCCGGGATCGTCGTACGTCTACCAGGGTGAGGAGCTCGGGCTGCACGAGGCCGCGGCCATCCCCCGTGACCTCCTCCAGGACCCGAAGTGGATCCGGTCGGGGCACACCGTCAAGGGTCGTGACGGCTGCCGCGTGCCGATCCCGTGGACCGAGTCGGGGCCGTCGTTCGGGTTCGGCGACGTGGCGCCCTTCCTGCCCCAGCCGTCGGACTTCGGCACGTCCTCGGTCGCGGCGGAGGACGGCGACCCGACCTCGACCCTGTCGCTCTACCGGGCGGCGCTCGCTGCCCGGCGCCGACTGCAGTCCGGAGAGTCCCTCACGTGGCAGGACGCCCCAGCCGGGGTCGTCGCGTTCGCGCGGCACGACGGGTGGCGGTCGGTCACGAACTTCGGCACCGAACCGGTGCCGCTCCCGGCCGGGCACGTGGAGGTGGCGTCGGGACCGCTGGGCGACGGCGTGCTGCCGGGCGAGACGACGGTCTGGCTCTCGTAGGCAGCGGCTCCTCCACAGCCGGGAGGCTCGTGGCCGCGATCCACGGATCGGCGCACCACCGTCAGCCGGTCGCGTCCCGCTCGCGAGCATCGGGGCATGACAACTCCAGCTGCTCCATCGCCTGCCGCGTTCCCGCGGCGCATCCCGCACCGCCGAGTGCGTCGCGTGCTCGCCGCGTGCGCCTCGGTCCTCGCCCTCGGCGTGCTCACGCTCACCGCCCTGCCCGCATCCGGGGCGGAACTCCGGTTCCCGTACACGAACACCTTCGACTCGGCGGACGGCGGTGTCCTGAGCGGTGACGCGCGCATCGTCGACGGTCGGCTGCGGCTCACCGACGACGAGAACGCCCAAGCCGGGGCGTGGTCGTCCACCGACTCGTTCCCATCGACGCGCGGGCTCGAGATCGAGTTCGACTACGCCGTGTACTCGGACGACCCGTACGCGGGCGCCGACGGACTCCTCCTCTACCTCGCCGACGGTGCTGCCGCGCCCGGTGTCGGCGGGACCGGCGCGGCGCTCGGGTACGCGTGCCGCTCGGAGTCGACGCAGGGCAGCGGTCCCTGCACCACCCCGGGGATCCCCGGCGGCTTCGCGGCGATCGCACTCGACCAGTACGGCAACTTCTCGCTGCCGATCAACGGCAGCGGACCCGGTGCCCGACCCGACTCGGTCGTGGTGCGGGGGTCCGGCAACGGCACCGACGGGTACCGGTACGTCGCCGGCGCACTCGCACCCGGACGCGTCCCGACCGACGGCCCGACGACCAGGACGGTCCGCATCAGCCTCGTCCCCGGTCCCGCCGGCGAGCTCTCCGTGACCGTCCGGGTCGAACAGGGCGGTGTGATGCGCACGGCGCTCGCCGACGTCCCACTGCACGGTGACGGCCAGGCGGCGCTGCCGGACACCCTGCGGCTCGGGTTCGCCGGTGCCACCGGGGCGTTGCTCGACGTCCACGAGATCGACTCGCTGCGCGTCTGGCAGCCCGCCGACCTGCGCGTCGTCCACGACATGCCGGCGACGGCCACGACCGGCGCCGGGTTCGAGTACGCCGTGACCGCGACGAACGTCGGGGTCAACGACTCCGATCCGAGTCCGGTCGAGGTCGACGTGCCCGACGGGTTGACGGACGTGACGTGGACGTGTCGTGCCGACGGTGCGGGCTCGTGCGGTGACGCCGTCGGCACCGGGGACGTCGCGACCGACCTCGACCTGCCGAGGGGTGGGAGCGCGACGATGACCATCACCGGGCGGGTCTCCGATGCGGCCTCCGGCGAACTGGTCAGCGAGGCCGACATCACGACCGCTCCCGGATTGGCCGACGTCGACGAGTCGGACAACACCTCGCGGGCGATCAGCACCGTGACCGACGCTGCGGCGCTGACGACGGACAAGTCGGTGTCGCCGGCCGTCGACGTCGCGCCGGGGGACGAGGTCGAGTACGCGATCACGGCGCGGAACGACGGACCGGGAACCGCTCGGCAGGTCGGAGCGGTCGACGAGCTCCCCGCGGCGATGGCCTTCGCCGGCTCGGACGACGACTGCTCGGCCGCGGGGCAGCTGGTCACCTGCCGGTCCGATGACGACCTCGAGGTCGGGGGTGCGCACACGTTCCGGATCCGGGCGGTGCTCGACCCGGCGTACCGCGGGGACGGGTCAGACGTCGTGAACGTCGCGACGGCGACCTCCCCGACGGACCCGGACGGCGGCGACCCCTCCCCGGAGGTCCCGATCGAGGTCGTCGTCCCGGACGAGCCCGGTCCCGCAGGGCCGGAGCCGACGGGATCGCCGTCCGCGCGACCGACCAGCAGCCCGACCGCGGCGACGGGTGGCGCCGGGCGCGGCGGGGGAGCACCGGGAGCCAGGGGGCCGGGCGTGCTCGCGTACACCGGTTCGGACGGGGTGCTCCCGATCGGGGTCGCGGCGATCGCGGCGACGGTCATCGGACTCGGCATCCGCCGGACCGTGCTGCGGCGGCGGGGTGCTCCGGAGGCAACCGAGGACTGAGGCACCCGAGGACTGAGACCTCGACGGCACCGGTGCCCGCGCGGGCGCCGGTGTCGTCCGGGCACCGGTGCCGTCCGCGCGGTCCGAGCGTTCGAGGACCTTCAGCGGTCGTGGGGCCGCACGGGACGGGCGTCCATCGGGGCGGCGGTAGGATCGGTCGTACGATCCGCATGCCCGAAAGAGGTCTCGTGTCCGACTCCGTCGCAGACGCACACCAGCGCGCGCGGTACTGGCCGATCCCGATCCTCCGGGCCGTGCCCGCCGCGATCGTCGCGCTCGTCATCACCTTCTCGTCGAACCACGCCGCCGGCTACGGACTGCTGCTGTTCGGCGCGTTCGCGGTCGTCGAGGGCGTCGTGCTCGGCATCGGCAGCATCGTCCGGCTCCGTGACGACGGCCGGTCCCGCCGGACCGCCACGGTCCAGGCGGTCATCACCGTCCTCGCCGGGATCGTCGGGATCGCGTGCAACGGGCTCGGGCTGCCGGCCTTCATCGCCGTCGTGGTCGCCTTCGCCGTGCTGACGGGGGCGCTCGAGCTCGTCCAGGGCATCCGCGCCCGTCGCACCTCGCCCTTCGCCCGCGACTGGATGACGATCGGCGGACTGACCCTGCTGCTCGCGATCGGGTTCCTCGTCACCCCGCCGGACTACTCGCAGCAACTCGGCGGCATCGAGCGGGTCAGCGGCGTCCTCGACGCGTCGATCGTCCTCGTCGGCCTGCTCGGCGCGTACCTCGCCATCACGGCGGTCTTCCACGTGATCGCCGGCCTCTCGCACAAGTGGGGGACGACTGCACCAGCGGCGTCCCCGAACGGAGCTCCACACGCATGACCACCCCCAGCCGTCGTGACCGCCTGCGCCCGGTCGAGCTCCTCGGGATCTCCGCGATCATCGCGGTGTTCACCGGGCTCGTCGTGCTCATCTCGACGAGGGAGGTCACGCTCGCGCTGATCTTCCTCGGCATCGCGTTCATCGTGGTCGTGGTGGTCCTCGCGATGCTCCAGCTCGCGTCGACGAGCGACCAGGACGACAACGACATGCTCGGCGGTCACAAGACCCCGGGTGAAGGAGACGGCGACGGCTTCCACTGAGCTCCGACGTCCCGAGCAGGGTGCTCCTGACCTGCCCGGCAGGTACCGACACCGGTACCTGATCCTCGCGGTCTGCTGCATGAGCCTGTTCATCGTCTCGATGGACGCCACCGTGGTGAACGTCGCGCTGCCGTCGATCGGCCGCGAACTCCACAGCACGATCTCCGGACTGCAGTGGACGATCGACGCCTACACGCTCGTGCTCGCGAGCCTGCTCATGCTGTCCGGCTCGACCGCTGACCGGATCGGGCGGCGCCGGACCTTCCAGATCGGGCTCGCGCTCTTCAGCGTCGGATCGCTGCTCTGCTCGCTCGCGCCGACGGTCGGCTGGCTCGTCGTGTTCCGCATGGTCCAGGCGGTCGGCGGGTCGATGATGAACCCGGTGGCGATGTCCATCATCACGGCCACCTTCGACGACGCGAAGGAGCGCGCGCGGGCGGTCGGTGTCTGGGGTGCGGTCGTCGGGGTCTCGATGGGCGTCGGTCCGCTCGTCGGCGGGGCGCTGACGGACACGGTCGGGTGGCGTGCGATCTTCTGGATCAACGTGCCGATCGGCATCGCGGCTATCGTCCTGACGTTCCTGTTCGTCCCGGAGTCCCGCGCCCCGCGTCCGCGTCGACTCGACCCGCTCGGGCAGGGGCTCGTCATCGTGCTCCTGGCGACGCTGGTCGGTGGACTCATCGAGGGCCCGCGGCTGGGGTGGACCTCGCCGGCGGCCCTCGGGCTCTTCGTCGCCGCTGCAGCAGCCCTGGTCGCGCTCGTCGGGGTCGAACGGCGCACGGCCGAGCCCCTCATCGACGTCCGGTTCTTCCGGAGCATCCCGTTCTCGTCCGCTGTGCTGACCGCGATCGCGGCGTTCGGGGCGAACGGCGCGTTCCTCTTCCTGAACGCGCTCTACCTGCAGGAGGTCCGGGGCATGTCCCCGTTCGAGGCCGGCCTGTGGACCCTGCCGGCGGCGGTCGCGACGATGCTCGCCTCGCCCCTGTCCGGCCGACTCGTGGGATCGGTGGGCACCCGTGTCCCGCTCGTGCTCGCCGGGATCGGCATCGGTGGCGCCGGCGTGGTGCTCACGACGATCGACGCGCACACCCCGATGTGGGTGCTCGTGTCCGCGTTCGTGCTCTTCGGACTCGGGTTCGGCATGGTGAACGCCCCGATCACGAACACCGCGGTCTCGGGCATGCCACGGGCGCAGTCCGGGTCCGCGGCCGCCGTGGCCTCGACGAGTCGCCAGACGGGGGTGTCGCTCGGCGTCGCCCTCGCGGGGACCGTCACCGGCGCGAGTGCGGTCGCCAGCGTCGGTGCGGGGTTCGCGGTCGCCACGCACGCGATGTGGTGGATCGTCGTCGGCATCGGTGCGGGGATCGTCATCGTCGGGTTCGTGTCGTCCTCGGCTGCCGCGCGGCGATCGGTGTCGGGCATCGCCCACCTGCTCGAGGCCTGACGGCCACCCGCCTGCCCCGCGGTCAGCCCCACGGTCAGCGCCGCGCGGCGACGATGTCCTGCGCGAGCGCCCGCACTGCACGGTTCGGCTCCGGTGCCGTCCGCATCGCCAGACCCACCCGGAGCGGCTCGACGTGGTCCTCGAGCTCGAGGACCACGCCGTCGTGCGGGACCCCCGAGTCCGGCACCACGCCGACCCCGAGTCCGGCGGCCGCGAACCGGATGACCGCGGGCATGTCGTTCATCTCCGCGACGATGCGCCGCCGGATGCCGAGTCGCTCGAGCACTTGATCGAGGATGATCCGGTTGCCGAACCCGTGCGCCGTGTCGATGAACGCCTCGTCGGCGAGTTCCGTCAGCGACACCGCGGTCCGCCCGCTCCGTGCGAGCGGGTGGTCCGCGGCGACGAACACCCGGAACGGCATCTCACGGAGGGGCTCGACGACGATGCCGGCGGGCACCGACGGCAGGCCGCAGTACGCCAGGTCGAGCCGTCCAGCCACCAGGTCCTGCACCAGCCCGGTGGTCCCGGACGGGGACGTCATGAGCTCCACCGCGACGAGCGGGTGGCGCTGCCGGAACGGGCGGAGCACTCCCGTCAGGTCGACGATGTCCATGCTCGTGAAGATCCCGAGCCGGACCCGCCCGCGGAGTTCGGCGTCCGACGCGGTGGCGAGGTCGTGCATCCGGTCGAGCGAGTCGAGCACGGCCCTGGCGTGCGGGAGGAGGTCCTCACCGGCAGTGGTGAGCACGAGGTGCCGGCCGGTGCGCTCGAACAGCCGGACCCCGAACGAGCGCTCGAGGCTCGCGATCCCCGCCGAGACGGTCGACTGTGCTGCCCAGAGCCGTTCCGCAGCGCGGGTGACGCTGCCCTCGGCGGCGACGGTCACGAACTGTTCGAGCAGCCTGGTCTCCATGCACCCCATCATCGACCAGATCGATGGAAATCATCAAGATGATCCGTTTGACCCGATGGTGCTGCGGCGGGAGCATCGGAGCATGACAACCGTCCTCGAAGAGCCATCCACCGGATCCGTGTCCACTCCTCCGGTGCCGCGCGGTCGGCGCGCGCACAGCCGCCGCCGTCACGGTGCGGGGTTCTGGGCCGTGGCGTTCGCGTTCCTCGCGGTGATGGCGTTCGCGACGGTGCCAGCGCCGCTGTACGTGGTCTACCAGGCGCGCGACGGCTTCCCGACGTTCACCACGACGATCATCTTCGCCGCGTACGGCCTCGGCGTCGTCGGGTCGCTGTACTTCGCGGGGCACCTGAGTGACGTCCACGGGCGGAAGCCGCTCATCCTCGTGTCGATCGCGCTCGAACTCGTCGCGGCGGTGCTGTTCCTCGTCTGGAACGACGTCAGCGGGCTGATCGTCGCGCGGCTCGTCACGGGCTTCGGCGTCGGGACGCTGACGGCGACGGCGACCGCGCACCTCGGGGAACTCCGGGTCCGGGCCACCGGCAGCGAGGCGTCCGCGAAGGGTGCGAGTGTCGCGGCCGGCGTCGTGAACCTCGGCGGTCTCTCCCTCGGCGCCCTCGTCGGCGGAGCGCTGGCGGAGTTCGTCGGACAGCCGCTGATGACGCCGTACATCGTGTTCGTCGTCGCGCTCGTGGTCGCCTTCGTGGCGGTGCTCGCCGCTCCGGAGACCGTCGGCCGTCCCGAGGAGCGTGTGCCCTACCGGCCGCAGCGCGTGCAGGCCCCTGCGGGCAAGGGCGGCGCGTTCTGGACCGCTGGCATCGCGGCGTTCGCGGCCTTCGGGGTGCAGGGACTCTTCACGTCGGTCGCGCCGTCGTTCCTCGGTTCGACGTTCCACGTGACCGACCGCCTGGCCGCCGGAGCCACGACCTTCGGAGTCTTCGCCGCGAGTTCCGTCTCCCAGCTCGTGTTCGCCCGGCTCTCGCAGCGCGCCCAGATCCGGCTCGGTGTCGTCCTCCTCGTCGGCGGCCTCGTCGTGCTCGGGGTCGCGGCGGTCGTGCTGCAGGTCGCCGGGTTCATCGGCGGCGGCGTCGTCGCCGGCGCCGGGGTGGGGCTGCTCTTCCGCGCCGCGATCGCGAGCGCGGGTGCGCTGGTCGGCCCCGAGCAGCGCGGCGGGGTGCTCGCAGCGACGTTCCTCGTCGCGTACGCCGGGCTGACGGTGCCGGTCGTGGCCGTCGGCGCGGCGCTCCTCGTGCTCCCGACGCTCCCCGTGCTCCTCGGGTACGTGGTGCTCGTCGCCGCGCTCGCCGCCGTCGCCGGGACGCGACTGGCCGCGCGCGCCTGACGCACCCCGAGCCTCCCGTCCGGGGTCTGGTCGCCTCCATCGGACGGGAGGCTCGCCCCGCCTCCGGCATACTGGCCGCATGCCGTCGAGACGCAACCGTTCCGTCGTCACCGGCCTCGCCGCGGTCGTGGCCGCCGGTCTCGTGGCCGGTGGGCTCTTCCTCACCGCGCAGCAGGGGGCGGACGACCCGGTGCTCTCGGGGCCGACGACCGCGCCGACCGCCGTCGCGACGAGTGACGGCACCGTCGTCATCGACCAGACTGGTCCGGATCTGCCGGGTGGCTCCGTGCTCGCCGCCTGCGACCGGGACTCCCGCGCGACGGTCGCTCGCTACGACACGGCGGCGCTCGGCGACGTCGTGCTGCAGTGCGGGAACTCGAGTCAGGGGTACGAGCACATCCGCGTGCGGCACACCGCCGACTGGGAGGACGTCCTCGCGGGCCACGGCGACCGCGACTGGGACGACGCGATGCTCACCGCGGCGCAGACGGCGCTCACGAGTCCGCGGGACGGGTTCCCGGTCGACGCCGGCGACGGCAAGGTCTGCTACGCCGCTGCCGTGCGGTTCGACGACGGCACGGCGCCGAGCCCCGACGGCTTCGTGAAGGTCATCGTCTCCGCGACGACCGATCGCGTGATCACCGCGTACCCCACGAACGACGACGACTGCTGAGGGGGCGCGTCGCGCGTCGCGCCCCGCCCTACGCGTGCACGTCGTGCTCGTGCCGGCGATGCGACGCGGGCTCGAGCTGGAACGTGGAGTGCTCGACCGGCACGTCGAAGTGCTCCGCCACGCACTGCTGCAACTCGTCGAGGATCGCTGGAGCGTGCGCCGTCGTGAAGCAGTGGTCGTCCACCACCACGTGCGCCGTCAGGTTCGGCACCCCGGTCGCGACGAGCGTCGCGTGCAGGTCGTGCACCGCGATCACGTGGTCGAGCTCCAGGATGTGGCCACGCACGTCCTCGAGGTCGAGCCCCGGCGGCGTGGCCTCGAGCAGCACGTTCGCGGTCTCACGGAGCAGTCGGATCGCCCGCGGCAGGATCAGCCCACCGATGACGAGCGCCGCGACCGAGTCCGCCCGTTCCCACCCCGTCAGCGCGAGCACGACGGCCGCGGCGATCACGGCGACGGAGCCGAGCGTGTCGTTGAGGACCTCGAGCCGCGCGGCCCGCGAGGTGAAGTTCTCGCCGGACGCCCGCAGCAGCACGGCGTAGGCCACGAGGTTCCCGACGAGCCCGATCACCCCGAACACGAGCAGCGGCCCGGAGTGGATCTCGGCGGGGACGAACAACCGCTGGATCGCCGAGATGATCACGTACACACCGACCGCGAGCAGGATCGCCGCCTGCGCGGTGGCACCGAGCACCTCCGCCCGCTGGAACCCCCACGTGCGCTGCGAGGTCGGGGAGCGTCGGGCCAGCCGTGTCGCGACGAGTCCGATCCCGATGCCGCCGGTGTCGACGACCATGTGTCCGGCGTCGACGAGGAGCGCGAGGGACCCGGTCACGACGGCGCCGACGACCTCGGCCAGCAGGATCGTCGCGGAGATGCAGAACGCCACCCACAGGGCGCGTTCGTTCGCACCCCCGTGCGCGTGTCCGTGGTCGTGTCCCATGCGCACAATCGTACGGATCCGCACCATCGACATGCCAGGATCGAGGCGTGACCCGGTCGCCCTACGAGCTGAGCACCACGCCTGACGTCGTCGACCGGCTGCACCCCCGCCTCCGGGCGTACTTCGGGGCGATCCCACCGGGGCACGTCGGCCGCGGCGACGGCGTCTTCGACGTCGTCGGGACACCGCGCCGGTGGCTCTGGCCGGTGCTCGCGCTCTTCGCCCGCGACGCGGTGATGTTCCCGGTCTGGCAACGGCAGGTTGCCTTCACCGTCGAGAACAGGGCGGCGCGCGTCGGTCGGGGCAGCAGCCTGGAGGCTCGTGTCGCGGTCCGCGCGCACCGCACCTTCCACCTCCGCTCCGGGGACCGCACGATGGTGGACGCCATCACCGCCGAACCGGATGGCCTGGTCGACCACCTCGGTCGCCACGGGCGCGTCAGCGCCCGTCTCCGCGTGGAGGTCGACGTCGACGGGCCGGACGCGGGTGCCTTGCGCCTGGTCTCCACTCGTGTGACGTTCCGTGCGCTCGGACGCGGGTGGAGCCTCCCGGCCCTGATCGCACCGCGTGTGACGCTCACGGAACGATTCGATGACGAAGCCGACCTGCAGCGCGTGTCCCTGGTGCTCACGGCGCCGATCGTCGGCACGCTGTACCGGTACGAGGGGGCGTTCCGGTACGTGATCGCGCCGGACACAGGACGGGGATGAGATGAACGACCAGATGGGCCGCGCGGTGATCGCGGGGGCGAGCGGCTTCGTGGGCAGGTACCTCCAGGAGGCCTTCCGCGAGGAGGGCTACGAGGTCGTCACGATCGGCCGGACGGGCGATGCCGTGTGGGGCAACACCCTCCGCATCCGCGAGCTCGTGGACGGTGCCGCGATCGTCGTGAACATGGCCGGCAAGAGCGTGAACTGCCGCTACGGACGCCGGAACCGCGCCGAGATCATCCGCTCCCGGGTGGACACCACGCTCGAACTCACCGAGGCGATCCGCACGTCCGAGCACCCGCCGCCGCTGTGGCTGAACGCCTCGACCGCGACGATCTACCGGCACGCCGACGACCGGCCGCAGGACGAGGCGACGGGAGAGCTCGGCGAGGGCTTCTCGGTCGGGGTCGCCCGCGCGTGGGAGGACGCCTTCTTCGGTGCGGACCTGCCCGGCACCCGCCGTGTGGCACTCCGGATGGCGATCGTCCTCGGTGACGGCAGCGCCCTGGTCCCGCTGATCCGGCTCGCGCAGGCCGGGCTCGGCGGCCCACAGTACGACGGCGCCTGGTTCCCGACGCCGGCGCGCCTCGCCGCAGGCACGTACCACCACGACCGGCACACCCGGGGCCGGCAGCGGTTCAGCTGGGTGCACATCGCGGACGTCCTCGGCTCCATCCGGTTCATCCGCGACCACGACGCGATCGACGGCGTCGTGAACGTCACCAGCCCGAACCCGTCGGACAACCGCACGGTGATGGCGACGATCCGGGACGCCGTCGGGCGACGGTTCGGCCTGCCCACGTGGCGGTGGATGCTCGAGATCGGGTCGTTCGCGATCCGGACCGAGACCGAGCTCGTGCTGAAGAGCCGGTGGGTCGTCCCGACGCGTCTGGTCGAGGCGGGCTACGAGTTCCGGTACCCGCTGCTCCGCGGCGCCCTCGCGAACATCATCGCCGAGCGTCGGCAGCACCGGGGCTGAGGGGCCGCGCGGCGCCGCTCGCGCTCCTCGCGCCGCTCCCGGGATCGAGGGAACAGAAATCGTCGGCTGGCGCGGGCACACCCGACGTCTTCTGTTCCCTCGATTCCCTCGACGGAACCGCGCGCGACGGCCTGGACGCCCACAGCACCCCGCCGACGACGACCGCGCCCGCCAGGACCTCGACCAGGTCGGGCACCTCGCCGAACGCCGCCCACGATGCGAGCACCCCGACGACGGGGACGAGCATCGAGAACGGCGCCACGGTGCTCGACGGGTACGTCGCCAGCAACCGCGACCAGATGCCGTACCCGACGAGCGTCGCCACGAGCACGATGTAGAGCAGCCCGAGGTCGGCTGGGAGCGCTGCCGGCGTGAAGGCGGTGCCGAGCGCGTGACCGATGCGCGCCGGCCCCTCGACCGTCAGCGACAGCACGGCCATCGGGATCGGCGGCACGACCGACCACCAGAGCGTCAGGTGCAGCGGGTTCGCGGCCCCCGCCCGACGTGTCGCGACGTTGCCGATCGCCCACCCCATCGCACCGCACAGCGCGAGCACGACGGGCAGCAGTGCCGCCGTCTGCGACCGGTGCACGGCGATGGCGGCCAGTGCGCACACGGCGATCGTCACCCCGGCGACCTGCCGACCGCTGAGCCGTTCGCGGAGGAACACCCCGGCGAGCACGACCGTGAACGGCGCAGAGGCCTGCAGCACGAGCGACGCGAGCCCCGACGGCATCCCCGACGCCATGCTGAGGTACAGGAAGGCGAACTGCAGGACCCCGAGCCCGAACCCGACCAGCAGTAGCCGCCCGAACGGGATCTTCGGGCGCGGGACGAACACCAGCGTCGGGATCGCGAGCAGCGTGAACCGCACGGCGGCGAGCAGGAACGGTGGGAAGTGCTCCAGGGCGAGCGCCGTCGCGGGGAAGTTCAGTCCCCAGACGACGGCGACGACGAGGGCGAGGAGACGGTCACGAACGAGCACGTTCCGATGGTGTCGCGACAAACGCGGTAGTACCAGCGAACGTTTCTGCACGGACGTTGTAGGGTCACTGCATGTTCGACGTCGCGCTGCTGCCGGTGCTCCGCGAACTCGGCGAGCGTGGCTCGGTGACGGCGGTCGCCGCGGCCACCCACCGCACGCCGAGCGCGGTCTCGCAGCAGCTCCAGACGCTGCAGCGTCAGGTCGGCGTCCCCCTGGTCGAGCGTGTCGGTCGCGGCGTCCGGCTCACCGAGCACGGCCGGGTGCTCGCCGGGCTCGCGAACGGCGTCGCCACCGCGATCGCGACCGTCGACGCGGCCTGGCAGGAACACCTCGGCGGCGGATCGGGGACCGTCGACCTGGCGATCTTCCCGTCAGCGGCCGAGCTGCTGCTGCCGGGGCTCCTGACCCGGATGCGCGCGCACCCCGGCATCCGGCTGACCCTGTCGGACGTGGACGTCAGCGAGGGGGAGTTCGCCCCGCTCACGGCCGACCACGACGTCGTCGTCGGGCACCGGCCCGACGGCGCCGCTCCCGCCGGCCGGGCAGCGCTCGAGACCGTTCCGCTGCTCCGGGAGCCGCTCGACGTCGCGCTGCCGCCCGGACACCCGCTGGCGGGCCACGACCGCGTGCACATCGACGAGGTCATCGACGAGACCTGGATCGGCGTCCCCGAGGACTACCCGATCGACCGGGTGCTCACCGCGATGGCGGCGGCGACGGACACCCCGCCCGAGGTCGCGTTCCGCACGATCCACCTGCCGCTCATCGAGAACCTGGTGGCAGCTGGTCACGGCGTCGCGCTCGTCCCGCGCTACACCTCCGGCACGCGTGCGCCGGGACGCTTCCACCTGGCGGAGCTGGCGGACGTCCGCGCCGGCCGCCGGATCGAGGCGCTGGTCCAACAGGACCGTGCGGTCCGCCCCGTGGTCCGCACCGTCCTGGAGGCACTGGTCGCCACCGCCCTGGACGTCACCGCCTGACGGGGCCGGGCCGGCGCGCGGACGCGACCCGCGCCTCCCGTTCGATGCAACCTGCGCGGTGAGGGTCAAAACGCGCGTAGGAAGCGGAATCGCGCGTGGGAGGTCCGAAAAACCGGCCTCTTACGCGCGATTCGACCGCCTCCGCGCGAATCGGCCGCGGTGTCAGCGGACCTGGAACGGGGTGCCGAGCGGCAGGAGCTTCGCGAGAGCGGTGATGTCGGCGTTGTGCATGCGGACACACCCGTGCGAGGCGCCCGACCCGATGCTCGACGAGTCGTTGGTGCCGTGCAGCCCGATCTGACCGGGGCCGCCGCCGAACGAGTTGAGGACGTCCGAGAACGCCGTCGTGCCGTACGCGTACGGGCCGTACCCGTCGTTCGTCGGCGCGAGGAGCTCCGTGAGCGCGAACCGGCCGGTGGGGGTCGGTGTGCCACCGGTGCCGGTCGCGACCGGGTAGCTGTGCAGGACCGAACCGTCCTTGTACAGGTCGAGGGTGTTGGACGCCTCGGTGACGACGATCGCGTACGGCGTCGTCGAGAGCTCCACGGCGCTCGTGGGGACCCACCCGGTGCTGCCGTTCGGGCGCTGGGCGAGCTGCACCTGCGCCCAGCCGTCCCGCTGGTCCACCACCCGGAGGACGAGCGGAGCACCGGACTCCTGGGGGTTGGACAGACGTTCCGTCACGGCACCGCCCGG
Organism: Curtobacterium guangdongense; assembly: GCF_049341845.1. Taxonomy (NCBI): domain Bacteria; kingdom Bacillati; phylum Actinomycetota; class Actinomycetes; order Micrococcales; family Microbacteriaceae; genus Curtobacterium; species Curtobacterium guangdongense. The sequence goes on along the minus strand of NZ_JBMPIT010000003.1, from coordinate 387,868 downwards.
CTCGGCGCTCACCGGGACCGAGTCACGCGTGGCCGCGGCGACCGTGGTCGTCGCAGGGGCGTCGATCGCGTCCTGCGGCGCCGGAGACCCGGAGGCGCGGGGAGTGGGCGTCGCGCTGGGCGACGCCGCGACCGCGCTGTGGGACGGCGCCGGGGTCCCGGTGGACATCGTGCTGGTCACGACGATCGCGACGGCACCCGCGCACACGACGGCCACGGCGGCGGCGACCAGGGTCGCGCGCCGCCGTGGCTCGGTCGGGATGAACCGCAAGGTCAGCCGGTGAAGGTCGCCCGACCCGAGACCGGGGTCGCGACGGGTGCCACGGCCGGGTCGGCGGTCACGGTGATCGCGACCGAGGCGGTCTGTGCCGAGGAGGTCCCGACGAACACCAGCGTCCAGGCACCGGCGGTCGCGCCGGCCGGCAGGACGACGGTGCCGGTGATGTTGCCGTCGGCGTCCGCGGTCAGCGTTCCGGGCAGCTCCGAGCCGGACTGGCCCTGGGCGAGGGCGACACCGACGGTCTCGCCCGGCGCGAAGCCCGACCCCGTCACGGCGAAGCCGGTGCTGGTGGCCTGGCTGACGGTCAGCGACAGCGAGGTGCTCGACACCGCGGCGGTGGGCTGCGGGGTGAAGTACGTCGTGCTGTCGTCGATCACCAGGTCCGCGATGCCGGAGTCGGCGGGGACGGCGGCGCGCGCGGCGAAGGAGTTCGCTGCGGATGCCTGCGGCAGGAGCTTCTCGACGCCCCGCTCCGGTGCAGCCGAACGGGCGGCCGGGGTGCTGGTCGGCGCCGTGGTCTCGCTCGGAGCGGGCGTCTCGGTCGGTGCCGGCGTCTCCGTCGGTGCGGGCGTCTCGGTCGGGGCCGGCGTGGGCTCGTCGGTCGCGGGCGGTGTCGCGGTCGCGCCGTTCAGGACGACGGCGTACCCGAAGACGACGTCGCCATCGGTCTGCAGCTGGGTTGCGAGCGCGTCGGTCGACTCTCCGCCGGCCCAGACGGTGTCGGCGCCCTGCAGGCCACCCGTCGTGTAGACGGTCTCCTCGACGAGGGTCGGCGAGCTCGCCTTCGCGACGAGGAGGCCCACCTCGGTGTCGCCACCGGCGTTCGCGGCCGCGTCGTCGATGAGTCCGGCGAGTGCGTTCGGGGCGACGGTGGACTGCAGCGGGTGCAGCAGCAGCACCGCGGAGCCGTCCTTCGCCGTGACGCCGTCGGCGCCGAACGACGCGACCTGGTCCAGGGAGGTCGCGTAGTCGCTCCCGTCCTGCTGGATGCCCAACCAGGACCAGCCAGCCGGGATCGCCGGCGTGTCGGCCTGGGTGTCGATGGCGGTGAAGTCGGCGGGGCTGTCGGCCCACGTGACCACCGAGGTGGCGGGGGAGACAGCGTCGTCGGCGGCGTTCGAGACGGTGGGCACGAGCGCGGCGGTGAGGCCGAGCACGGACGCGCCGACAGCGGCCGCGGCGATTCGGGAGCGAAGCACGGTGTGGAGTTCCATCCGATCAGAGGTGCACAGGAGTGCATCCTCTGTGACGCCCCCCGGCCTGAGTTCTACTCAGCTCGACGAACCTATCAGGATGTACAGCGGTTCGGTAGCCGCGCGCCGTCAGACCTCGAGGTGGTCGACGAGCTCGTCCGCCAGACCGGTGTAGGTCGCCGGGGTGAGGTTCGTCAACCGGGCCTTCGCGCCGTCCGAGATGTCGAGCCCGTTCACGAACGCGATCAGGTCCTGCTGGCCGATGCGCTTGCCGCGGGTCAGCTCCTTGAGCATCGCGTAGGGGTCCTCGATGTCGGACTGCCCGGCGGTGACCTCGGCGCGGATGACCGTCTGGATCGCCTCACCGAGCACCTCCCAGTTGCCGTCGAGGTCCTCGGCCAGGCGCTGCTCGTTCACGGCGATCTCGCCGAGCCCACGACGGAGGTTGTCGAGCGCGAGCAGCGAGTGCCCGACCGCGACACCGACGTTCCGCTGCGTGGTGGAGTCCGTGAGGTCGCGCTGCAGGCGGCTCGTGACGAGCGTCTCCGACAGGGTGGAGAAGAGCGCCGACGAGATCTCGAGGTTCGCCTCCGCGTTCTCGAAGCGGATCGGGTTGATCTTGTGCGGCATCGTCGACGAGCCCGTGGCACCGGCGACCGGGATCTGCGTGAAGTACCCCATCGAGATGTAGGTCCACACGTCGGTCGCCAGGTTGTGCAGGATCCGGTTCGCGTGGCGGATCCGGTCGTAGAGCTCCGCCTGCCAGTCGTGCGACTCGATCTGCGTGGTGAGCGGGTTCCACGTCAGGCCGAGGCCCTCGACGAACTCGCGGCTGAGCGCGGGCCAGTCGGCCTCGGGATCCGCGGCGAGGTGTGCCGAGAAGGTGCCGGTCGCGCCGGAGAACTTGCCGAGGTACTCGCCGCCCTCGATCTGGGCCAGGACGCGCTCCAGGCGGTACACGACCACCGCGAGCTCCTTGCCGAGCGTCGTCGGGGTCGCGGGCTGCCCGTGCGTGTGGGACAGCATCGGGACGGCGCGGAGCTCGGTGGCGATCTCGGTCAGTCGGGCGACGACGGCCTTGAACGCGGGCAGCCAGACCTGTTCGACGGCGTCCTTGATCGTCAGCGCGTAGGAGAGGTTGTTGATGTCCTCGCTCGTGCAGGCGAAGTGCGTCAGCTCGGCGATGGCGTCGAGGCCGAGGTCGGAGAGTCGACGGCGCACGAAGTACTCGACCGCCTTGACGTCGTGCCGGGTCGTCGCCTCGATCTCCGCGAGCTCGGCGATCTGCGCCTGGCCGAAGTCGGTGACGACGGCGCGGAGGGCGGCCTTGTCGTCGACGGACAGCGGCGACGTGGTGAACATCGCGTGGTCGGTGAGGAAGACGAGCCACTCCACCTCGACGGTGATGCGGGCGCGGTTCAGGCCGGCCTCGGAGAGGTGCTCGCCCACCGTGTGCACGACCGGGTAGTACCGCCCGTCGAGGGGGCTGATCGGCTGCGGGGGAAGGGGGGTCATGGTGCTCCCTGGCGGACGGCCGGTTCGATCTGGTGGAAGAGTGCTCGGCAGGCCCGTTCGACCGTGCTGAGGACCCGGTCGAACTCGTGCCGGTCCGCGTAGTACGGATCCGGAACGTCGGCCTGCTCGGGCCAGGCGTCGTCGTACCGCAGCAACAGCGTCACCTTCGCGGCGTCGTCCATCGTGGGTGCCCACGATCGCAGGATGCGTTCGTGGGAGCGGTCGAGTGCGACCACCAGGTCGAGTTCCGGGAACCGGTCCGGGTCGAACTGACGGGCGCGATGCCTGCTGCCATCGTATCCGCGCGCCGCGAGTGCTGCGATCGTGCGCTCGTCGGCGGGTTCACCCACGTGCCAGTCACCCGTGCCGGCCGACTCGACCTGGAACTGCTCGGTCAGACCGGCGTCCTCGACGATCTTCGCGAAGACGATCTCGGCCATCGGCGACCGGCAGATGTTCCCGCTGCAGACGAACGAGACGCGGAACGACGGAGCGGTCACGCGCGCTGACGGTTGAGGACCGGGCGGACGAAGAGCCCGATGAGCCACGCGAAGACGGCGAGCACGAGGGCGCCGACGACACCCCAGCCGAACGACTCCACCTGCAGGCCGAAGCCGATCGCGGACGAGATCCCGGCGACGATGAGCAGCAGGATGGCGTTCACGACGAGGGAGATGAGCCCGAGGGTCAGGATGTAGATCGGGAACGCCACGATCCGGATGAGCGTGCCGATCACCGCGTTGACGAGTCCGAAGACGAACGCGACGAGCAGGTAGGTCAGGACGGTCGCGATCGCGCCGCCGTCCCCGAAGGCGATGACGGAGACACCGCTGACGATGAGCGTGGTGAGCCACAGCGCGACGGCGTTGATGACGAGGCGGACGAGGAATCGCATGCACCCATGATGCCCGGGACCAGCCGGTTACGCTTGCAAGGTGACTGTGCACATCCGCCCCGAGATCGCATCGCTGCCCGCCTACAAGCAGGGCCGACAGGCCGCGGCGGACGCCTTCAAGCTCTCCAGCAACGAGAACCCGTTCCCGCCGCTGCCCGGCGTGATCGAGGCCGTGCAGGCGCAGACGGCGTACAACCGCTACCCCGACGCCTCCGCGCTCGCGTTGCGGGCCGAGCTGGCGAACCGCTTCGGGACCACCGTCGACGAGGTCCACATCGCCCCGGGCAGCGTCGCGATCCTGCACGAGCTCGCCAAGGCCACGTCCGGCCCCGGTGACGAGATCGTCTACGCATGGCGGTCCTTCGAGGCGTACCCGGGCGTCGTCACGGTCGCCGGTGCCACGAGCGTGCAGGTCCCGAACCGCGCCGACGGTGGACACGACCTCGACGCGATGGCGGCCGCGGTCACCGAGCGCACCCGCATGGTGATCGTCTGCACGCCGAACAACCCGACCGGGCCGATCGTGACCGCGGCCGAGTTCGAGCACTTCATGAAGCAGGTCCCGGACGAGGTGTTGGTCGTCCTCGACGAGGCGTACGCCGAGTTCGTCACCGACTCCGACGCCGTGCACGGTGTCCCGCTGCTCGAGCGCCACCCGAACCTCGTCGTGCTCCGCACCTTCTCGAAGGCGTACGGCCTCGCCGGCCTCCGCGTCGGATACGCGCTCGGACCGGCATACGTCCTCGACGCCGTCCGTGCGTGCGCCATCCCGCTCAGCGTCACGGCGCAGGGCCAGGCGGCAGCGCTCGCCAGCCTGGAGCGCGAGGACGAGCTCCTGGCGCGCGTCGCCGAGCTGGCCGAGCGCCGGGACACCATCGTCACGGAGCTGCGCGCCCAGGGCTGGGAGGTCCCGGACGCCCAGGGCAACTTCGTGTGGCTCGCGACGGGGGAGCGCACCGGGGTTGCCGCCGAGCGGTTCGAGCAGGCCGGGATCATCGTCCGGGCGTTCGCCGACGAAGGCGTCCGCATCTCGATCGGCGAGCACGAGGCTGTCGACAAGCTCCTCGAAACGGCCCGTTCGCTTGTCGGGGGACTCACAACGGCGCCAGGAACCCGGACGCTACGCTGACCCGCATGTCCTTCCACGCCGCGGCTCCCGCGACGACCACCATCCGGCTCCTCGACTCAGAGGGCCGGTTCGTGGAGACCGACGAGAACGCCGAGTACGCCGCCGCCGCGCGGGCGATCCCGGACGAGACCCTGCTGGCGATGCACCGTCGCATGGTCATCACGCGCCGGTTCGACCACGCCGCCCACAACCTCCAGCGCACGGGCCAGCTCGGCCTGTGGGTGCCGAGCCACGGACAGGAAGCCGCGCAGGTCGGCTCGGTGTTCGCGCTCCGCCCGCAGGACCACGTGTTCCCGTCGTACCGCGAGCACGCCGTCACGATGACCCGTGGTGTCGAGCCGATGGAGATCATCAGCCTATACCGCGGGCTGACCCACGGCGGCTGGAACCCGGACGAGCGCGGCAACACCCACATCTCGACGCTCGTGATCGGCTCGCAGACCCTGCACGCCACCGGCTACGCGATGGGCATGCGGCTCGACGGCGACGTCGGCACGGGTGACCCGGACCGCGACGCCTGCTCGATCGTGTACTTCGGCGACGGCGCCACCAGCCAGGGCGACGTGAACGAGGCGTACGTCTTCGCCGCGTCCTACAAGGCGCCGGTCGTCTTCTTCCTGCAGAACAACCACTGGGCGATCTCGGTCCCGGTGTCGGTGCAGTCGCCGACCCCGCTGGTCGACCGCCCCCGCGGGTTCGGCATCCCGGCGATCAAGGTCGACGGCAACGACGTCCTGGCGTCCTACACGGCCAGCGTGGTCGCGACCGACCACGCCAGGAGCGGACAGGGCCCGGCGTTCGTCGAGGCGGAGACGTACCGCATCGGTGCGCACACCAGCTCCGACGACCCGACCCGCTACCGCGGCGACGACGAGCTCGCGAGCTGGGTCGAGCGCGACCCGATCGCCCGGTCAGAGGGCTACCTCCGCAGCCGTGGCGTCACCGACACGCAGCTCGCCGAGTTCGACGCAGAGGGCGAAGCCGTCGCGGCGGACATCCGCACGCGCACCCCGCAGCTCGTCGCGCCGCCGATGCAGGTGATGTTCGACCACGTCTACCGCGAGCCCCACCCGCGGATCGACGAGCAGCGCCAGTGGCTCGAAGCGTACGAAGCCGACCAGGACGGAGCATCGCACGCATGAGCACCACCGAGCAGCTCTTCGACTACACGCTGCGCTCGCACCCGGGCGCCGGCGAGGTCCCGACCGACCCGACCCCGACGCTCCCGATGGCCAAGGCGCTGAACGCCGGACTGGCTGCCGCGATGCAGGCGGACGACAAGGTCCTGCTGATGGGCGAGGACATCGGCCGTCTCGGCGGTGTCTTCCGCATCACCGAGGGGCTCCAGGAACGCTTCGGCGACACCCGCGTGATGGACACCCCGCTCGCGGAGTCCGGCATCATCGGCACCGCGATCGGCCTGGCGCTCCGCGGCTACCGGCCCGTCGTCGAGATCCAGTTCGACGGGTTCGTCTGGCCCGGCTTCGACCAGATCACGTCGCAGCTCGCGAAGATGGCGAACCGTCTCCCCGAGCACATGTCGTTGCCGATCGTCATCCGCATCCCCTACGGCGGGCACATCGGCGCGGTCGAGCACCACCAGGAGTCCCCGGAGACGTACTTCGCACACACTCCCGGCTTGCGCGTCGTGAGCCCGAGCACCCCGAACGACGCCTACTGGATGATCCAGGAGGCGATCGCGTCGAAGGACCCCGTGATCTTCATGGAGCCCAAGTCGCGGTACTGGCCGAAGGGGCAGGTCGACCTGGTCGACGGGCACGTGCCGATGCACACCACTCGCGTCGCCCGCACCGGCACCGAGGTCACGCTCGTGGGCCACGGCGCCATGGTCGCGACGCTCATGCAGGCCGCGGACATCGCCGAGGGCGAGGGGACGAGCTGCGAGGTCGTCGACCTCCGCTCGATCTCACCGATCGACTGGGAGCCGCTGCTGGCGTCGGTCCGCAAGACCGGCCGGCTCGTCATCGCGCAGGAGTCGTCCGGCTTCGTGAGCGTCGGCAGCGAGATCGCCGCGACCGTCGCCGAGCGGACCTTCTACACGCTGCAGGCACCACCCCTGCGGGTGTCCGGGTTCGACATCCCGTTCCCGGTCTCGAAGCTCGAACACCTGCACCTGCCGGACGCCGACCGCGTCCTCGAGGCCGTCGACCGCGCCCTCGCCTACTGACCCGGACCATCCCCGCACGACCGACCGACGAAGGAGCCGACGTGGCCGTCGCCGAATTCCCCCTCCCCGACGTGGGTGAAGGCCTCACCGAGGCCGAGATCGTGCAGTGGCGCGTCGCGATCGGCGACGACATCGCGGTGGACCAGGTCCTCGTGGAGATCGAGACCGCCAAGTCCCTCGTCGAGCTGCCGTCGCCCTTCGCCGGCAAGGTCACCGGGCTGCTCGTCAGCGAGGGCGACACGGTCGAGGTCGGCAAGCCGATCATCCGGGTCGAGTCCGACGCGTCCGGCCCATCGGCGTCCGGCCCGTCGGCACAGCCGGGAGGCTCGGTTCCGGTCGCCGACGCTGCCCCCGTCTCCCCTGATGTGACGCCCGCCATCCCGACGCCTGCGGCGCCGCCAGCGGCCGCCACGCCAGCACCCCCTGCTCCGGCACCCGCCGCACCAGCTCCCGCCCCGGCCCCCGCTGCCGCGGCCCCCGCGTCCCCGATCCAGGCCGCCGACGGCGCCTCGGTCATCGGCACCGACGAGTCCTCCGGCGCCGTCCTCGTCGGCTACGGCTCCGCGACCAGCGCACCGTCGCGCCGGAAGCCGGGCGCCCGCCGGGCCGCAGCCGTCGCTGCCGAGGCGAGCCGTGCCTCCAGTCGGGAAGCCGACCTCGACCTGGTCACCGACGACGGCGAGGCGAGCACCGCCGACGCCGTTGCCGAGCAGGGCAAGCGTCCAGCGCGCCCGTCCAGCGTTCCCGCCGCCAACGCGCTGCCGGTGATCGCGAAGCCGCCGATCCGGAAGCTCGCGAAGGACCTCGGGGTCGACCTGACCACCGTCGTCGCGACCGGGCTCGCCGGCGAGGTCACGCGTGACGACGTCATCCGCCACGCGACGCAGGCCACGGTCTTCCGCAACATCGAGACGCCCGAGTGGGGCGACGTCCGCCAGGAGACCATCCCGGTCAAGGGCGTCCGCAAGGCGATCGCGACCGCGATGACCACGTCGGCGTTCACGGCACCGCACGTCTCCCTGTTCGTCGACGTCGACGCGACCCGCACCATGGAGTTCGTCAAGCGGCTGAAGTCCTCGCCGACGTTCGCCGGGGTCAAGGTGTCGCCGCTGCTCATCATGGCGAAGGCCGTGATCTGGGCCGTGCGGCGCAACCGCTCGGTGAACTCCTCGTGGACCGACCGCGAGATCATCGTGCACCACTTCGTGAACCTCGGCATCGCGGCGGCGACCCCTCGCGGGCTCATCGTGCCGAACATCAAGGACGCGCAGGACATGTCGCTCCTCGAGCTCGCGAAGGCGCTCGAGCAGATGACCCTCACCGCGCGCGACGGCAAGACCAGCCCGGCCGAGATGGCCGACGGCACGATCACGGTGACGAACATCGGCGTGTTCGGCATGGACACCGGCACGCCGATCCTCAACCCGGGGCAGGTCGCGATCGTCGCGATGGGCACGATCAAGCCGAAGCCGTGGGTCGTCGACGGCGAGGTCCGGTCGCGCATGGTGACCACGATCGGTGCCTCGTTCGACCACCGCGTGGTGGACGGCGACGTCGCGTCCCGGTTCGTGCACGACGTGGCCTCGGTGCTCGAGGAGCCGGCGCTCCTGCTCGACTGAGGCGTTGTTGGCGTGGTGTTCACGCGGATGTCGGTGGTCGGGGCGATGATCGACACATGGTCCACCAGCTCCTGAGCGCCCCGCAGGAGATCCGAACGGATCGCCTCGTCCTGACCCCCGTGACACCGGCCGACATCGACGCCGTGCACGCGATCTACTCCGACGCCCGGACCTGGGCGCACCTGCCCTCTGGTCGACACGTGTCGCGCGAGCAGACGCAGGACCTCGTCCAGCGGAAGATCGGCGGCCGGGTCCGGCACGGGCTCGGGTCGTGGACGATCCGGCACGACGGCGTCGTGATCGGTGTGGGCGGCGTGGACATGACCGCCGGTGGGGTGTGGAACCTCGGGTACCGCCTCGCGCCGAGCGCGTGGGGGAACGGCTACGCGACCGAGATCGCGCGGGCGGCCGTCAGCGCTGCGCTCGAGACGACTCCGGGGACGCCGATCACCGGACGGGTGCTGACGAACAACCCCGCCTCGGCGACGGTGCTCGCCCGAGCGGGGCTGTCACTCGTCTGGCAGGGCACCACCGCTGCGCCGACGCCGAGCGGTGTCGAGCGGCAGGTCTGGGCCGATCGTGCGCTGACCGACGCCCAGTACGACTGGCTCGTCGCGAACGCCTGACGGCCCGCCCCAGCGTCGCCCGGGGAGTCGCCCCGCCCCGCCCCGCTCGCCCCGCCCCTCCCACCCCGCTCGCCCCGCCCTCCCGCGATCGAGTGCGCAGAAGTGGACCGGTGACGGGCGGGCTGGACGCGTGATCTGCGCACTCGATCAACCCGGAGCCGAGTCCCGGCCCGCGTCGGTGTCGTCCGGGGAGTCGCCCCTCGCCCCGCGCCGCTCGCCGCTCGCCCTTCGCCCCGCGATCGAGTGCGCAGAGGTGGACCGGTGACGGGCGGCCGGAACTCGTTTTCTGCGCACTCGATCGACCCTGTGCCGAGTCCCGGCCATCGTCAACGCCTCTCGCCCCGCGCGATCGAGTGCGCAGAAGTGGGCAGGCGATGGGCGGCCGGAACTCGTTTTCTGCGCACTCGATCGAGCCAAAGCCGGGGCCGGACCCGGCGCGGAGGTCCGGCATCGAGGCCCGCTCCGCGTCAGCGTCGTCCGGGGCCGAGCGTGACGACGAACGCGCCGGCGACGGTGGCGAGCACGAGCAGCACGCTCCCGAGGGCCCACTCCGCCGAGCAGCACGTCAGCACGACGACCGCGACGAACACCGCGATCCCCAACAGGGCCGCGCGCATCGCCGCGATCGCCGAGCGGTCGTTCACCCGTGCACCACGCCGGGAGCGGTGAGCAGGACGTCCGCCTCGTGCGGGAGCTCGGTCGACACGGACCACTGCACGGTGTTCCAGTCGTGACCGCTTCCCGGTGCCGACGCCACCGTCGTGCGGATCCCGGCCGCCCGCGCCGCAGACCCGAGGTGCCGGGCGGACCGGACGAACTCGCCGTCCGTGGACCCCGCGGTCAGCCACACCGACGAGTCCGGGTACGGCCGGTTCGCGGCCATCAGTGCACCAGGAGCGGCGGCTCGCCAGCGGCGCAGGGAACCGCCGAACGCCTCGTCCGCGCTGTTCTGCGGCGAGCGGTCGATCGGCTGCGGCTCGCTGGAGATCGCCAGTGCCGCGCTGAATCGGTCGGGGTGTCCGGCGAGGAACTGCATGGCACAGGTCGCCCCCTGCGAGAACCCGACGAGCCCCCACCCGCGGCGATCGGTCGTGACGCGGAGGTGCGAGGTGATCCAGTCCGGGACGTCGCGCGTGATGTAGGTCGCGGCGTTCCCGATGGTCGAGTCCACGCACATCGTGTTGTGCCCGGGGACGGCGAGCTGGTCTGCCGACACGACGATCGGCGCGATCCCGTGGTGGGCTGCGGCGTACGCGTCCAGGGTGCTCGCGAGCCCACCGGCGGTGAACATGTCGCTCGGTGAGCCCGGCTGGCCGGACAGGGACACGATGACGGGGAGCGGCGGCGGGTCGGCGGTGCGGGCCGCCGGCGGCAGGTACACGACGGCTGGTCGGGCGGGGAAGCCGGACTCCCGGCCGGGGATCCGGACGGTGCCGACCAGGCCGGTGGCGGGCATCGTCGCCGGAGGCACCCACCGGTCGGCCGCACGAGTCCCGGTCGTCCCGGCGGATCCAGCCGACCCGGCCGCGACGGCCCCGCTGCCACCGCCGGTCTCGGCACCCAGGTCGAGCGCCGGGAACGGATCGGTCTGGACGAGCGCGTTCAGCGTCGGGTACGCGGCGTAGTCGACGTTCACGCCCAGCGCGGGGACGAGGAGCGCGAGGGGCACGAGCACCACCGCGAGGACGCGTCGGCCCCGTCCGCCCTGCACGAGACCGACCGCCGCCAGCCCGAGCCCGGCGAACGCGAACGCCACCCACATCCGCGTCACGTCGGTCAGCCGCACGTCGAAGGCGTTGAGGAGGTCGCCGACCACCCAACAGGCGAGGAGCCCGACGAGCCCACCGCCGACGGCGCCGAGCGCACGGATCTCCGTCCGGCGCCAGGCAGCGCGGTCCGGCCACCGGCTCCGGGCGCCCCCGTCGCGCCCGGTCGACCGGAACGCCGGCAGCGCCACGAGCAGGACGAGCACGACGAACACGACGTCGGCCGGCACGAGCTTCGTGGGCACCTGCAGCCGCGTGCCCATCACCCAGTGGAACGGGTCCGTCACGAGCGTGCTCCGGCTGCCGCGCGGTGCGCCCGGCCGAGTTCGAGCAGGTGCCGCGGGCGGAAGCCGGGGACGTACGCGCTCGCGAGCGCCCGTGCCACCCGCGGGACGTGCAGGGGCGTGGGGACGACCAGCCAGAGCGGCTCGTGCGCTGCGCCGAACTTCTCCTTGAAGCGCTGGAGTGAGCGGAACCCGTAGACCGGCTCGAGGACGCGGGAGACGAGCAGCGAACCCCGGTCGAGCACCCCGCGTGCCGCCGGGTCGTGCGCGGCGAGCGGCGTGCCGGAGAGGCTCAGCATGGTCAGCCCGGCCTCACGGGAGCGCAGGGCGGTCCTGGCGATCAGGAACTCGATCACGCCGGGCATCCCGGACTCCCCGCGGCGCATCACGTCGAGCGTGTACCCGATGAGCGTCCCGTGCGCGTACACCGGCAGCCAGCTCGTCACCGCGACGACCCGCTCCTCGGCGTCGACGGCGAGTGCGAGTCGGACGTCCGGGTCGTCGAGCTCCCGGAACCCGCCGAGCGTGAACCCCATCTCCGGCAGACGACGGTCGGCCGCCCAGCGGGTGCAGATCGCCTCGACCTGTGCGCGCTGTTCGGCGTCGAGCGCCTCGAGGCGTGTCCACTCGTCGCGTACCCCCTCGCGATCGGCGCGGTTCGACGCGGTGCGCAGGTCCTGCCGCCGCTTGCCGCGCAGGTCGAACGTGGTGACGTCGAGCACGGCTTCGACCCCGACGGGCAGCGCGGTCCAGCCCTCGGCAGCCAGGACCTCCCGCACCGGTGCGTGCACACTCGTGAACGCCGGCGTCCACCCGTTCTGGTCGCAGTGCACGACGAACCCCGCGATCACCGCGGCGCGGTCGTCGGCGCAGCACACCGGGTCGGAGACGGTCAGAGCGACGTCCCCGCGGACCCGGTAGGCCACGGCGCCGAGTCCCTCGGGGTGCGACCAGACGGCGTTGCCCCGCCAGGTCCCCATGTGCCCGAGGGTCCCGGCATCGCCGTCGCGGAGCATCGCCACGAGGTCGGTCGTGCTCGTCGCCGCACGGAACCGCCCCCGGACCAGGCGGTCGCGGAGTAGCAGGACGGCGAGGAGCACCCCGGCCGGGACGACCCAGGCGCCGATGAGGGTGACCTGCCACTCGACCTCGTCGAGCCCGAGGCCCTGCCACTGCAGCGCGTCGGCGGTCATCGGTTCGATGACGAACGCGTCGGCGAGCACGGCGGTCACCACGACGAGCACGGTCACCGCCACGACGACGCCGGCCCGCCGGCCGTGCGACACGAGCCAGGCCGCGAGCAGCAGGAGCGCACCGACCAGCACGACGGCACGGTCGGTCATCGCGTCGGCGAACGGGGACAGGACGCCATCGGGATCGGGGACGACGAGCGTCACGAGCGATCCGGAGCCGAGGGCCGCGAGCGCGGCCGTGATGACGGTGCGGACCGACAGCGGGTCACGACGGGCAGGACGGGAGGCTCGGCCGATGACGAGCGCGCCGCTCGCCACCCCGAGCAGCGCGGCCAGGGCACGGGCCACGTCCGATCCGTGACCGGCGAAGAGCAGCAGGGTGACGGTCACCGTCCAGAGGACGGTGCGGACGCGCCACCGGCGCTGCGTGGGCAGCGCCGCGGAGGACGCGGCGAAGAGCGCCACCGCGACGACGCTCGGCGCCATGAGCTGCTGCCCGTGGGCGACCTCGGCGTGGGCCTCACCGAGGGCGGCACCGACCGTGACCGCGACCCGGGTGAGGAGGATCGCGACCGTCGGGACCACGAGCCCGACGACGACCGTCCGGACCGATCCGATGGCGCGCTCGGACACCGCCGCGGCGACGAGCAGGGCGAGCAACGCGACGCACGCGACGGGCGGGTGGTGCGGGAAGTCCGGCTCGGACCCGTTCAGCCGTGCGGCGGCGACGAGCGCGGCGGTCACGACCGTGACGACGACGGTCACCGGGTACCGACGGAGCCTGACGACGAAGGGAGTGATGCGCACCCTTGCATCCCAGCGGATCGACGCGCGGGGGACATCGACCCCGGGGCTGAACCGCGCTGGCCGATCGGCCATCCCGGGCTGGCCGTCGGATCAGACGGCGGGGGCCGGGGGCAGGTGTTCGACGGGCAGCCGGAGGTGCAGTGCGAACCCGCCGTCGGCCGTCTGTCCGAACTCGAGTGAACCACCGAGCAACGACGCACGCTCGCCGAGCCCGATCAGACCGAGGCCGGAGCCTGGGAGTTCGAGCCGTGCACCCCGCGCCGGACCGTTGGACACGCGGACGTCGACGTCACCGTCCTCGACGAGCCCGGTGACCTCGACCGCGGCGTCGGGGGCGTGCTTCCGGACGTTGGTCAGCGCTTCCTGCACGAAGCGGTACACGGCGCGCTGGACCGGCTGCCCGAGGGTCTCCGGCAGGACGACGTCCGTGCGGGTGTCGAGTCCGGAGTCGTCGATGAGCCGCTGCAGGTCGGCGAGCACCGGCTGCGGAGCGATCGCGCGGTCCGTGCCACCCGATGCGCGCAGGACCTGGACCATCTCGCGCAGTTCCTGCAGCGTCACGACGCACAGCTGCCGGATCGTCCGTGCGAACCCGCGCTCGGCCTCGTCCCTGCCCGCCATCTGCATCCCGCCCGCCTGGACCGCGATGAGCGTGACCTGGTGCGAGACGACGTCGTGCATCTCCCGCGCGAGCAGCGCCCGTTCCCGCGACAGCGCCACGGCTGCCGCCTGTCGGCGTTCGTCCGCCCGGGCGGCGTCGCGTTCCACCAGGCGCTCGGTGAGGCTGGCGCGGGTCTGGACCAGGAGCCCGATCGAGATCGGGCCGAGCGCGAAGATGAGCGCGTAGATGATGGACACGACGATGTCGTCCAGCGTCTGCGGCGGGCCGACGAACCCGCTGAAGCCCACGAACTCGACGACCGCGGCGAGGAGCATCACCCACCGTCGCTGGGTGCGCGCGCCGATCGTGAACAACGCCACCGCGGAGGCGACCACCGCCGAGCCGATGAACAGGCCGGGAAGGGTCAGCGCGAACGCGGTGACGGGGAGCCGGCGTCGGAGGAGCAGTGCGGCCGCGGCCACCAGGGACATCACGGTCTCGAACTGCGTCGCCCCCGAGATGTCGAGCACGGCGTCCGCGACGGCGGCGGCGACGAAGAACGCGTCGACCAGCCACCACGGTGCCCGGTGCGTGCGCACCCAGCGCAGGCCGGCGTCGACCGCCGTGTCGAGCCTCCCGTCGGTCGCCTTGGCGAGCCGCCGGATCCGCCGTGCGCTCACGTGAGCAGGCCAGCGGCTGCGGCGCGGAGTGCGAGCTGGACGCGGCTCGTGACGCCGAAGGCGGCGAGGAGGCCGCGGACGTCCTCCTTGACGGTGCCGGTGCTCACGCCCAGGTGGACGGCGATCTCCGGGTTGCTCGCGCCGTCGGCGAGGAGCCGGAGCACCTCGCGACCACGGTCGGAGAGCGGTGGCGCGGCGACCGGTTCGGACGTCTGCGCGAAGAGGCGGCTCCGGTCGAGCCCCGGCGCGAGCACCACGCCACCGGCGGCGAGCACGCGGACGTACTGCGCGAGGTGCTCGGGATCGGTGTCCTTGAGCAGGAAGCCCGCTGCGCCGAGCTCCATCGCCCGGCCCAGGTGCTCCGCGGCGTCGAAGGTCGTGAGCATCGCGACCGCAGGGGGGTCCGGCATCGCCGTGATCCCGGCGAGCAGGTCGAGGCCGCTGATCCGGGGCATCCGGACGTCGAGCAGGACGACGTCGGGGCGGTGCTCGGCGACGATCGACAGCGCGTCCGTGTCGTTGCCGCTCGCCACGACCTCGATGTCGTCGGCGGCCCCGAGGATGAGCCCGAAGCCGTAGCGGACGAGCCCCTCGTCGTCGATGATCACCACGGATGTCACGGCGACATCCTGGCAGCTTCCGATGGAGTGTCCCAGAGGGCCCCCTCGGGGATCGGTGAGAATCCGTCCACATGTCGCGTTCTGTCATGCACATCGACTGGGCGGTCGCGACTCGCTAGTGTGATGGCAACTGGTCATGTCCGCCCATGACCAGCTGCCGAACCACCGCGATGGAGCACGAGGAGCCGATGACGACCCGCATCACCGAAGGAGCCGAGCCCAAGCACCAGCAGCTCCGGCGCATCCTCCTCGAACTCGCGACGGTGCGACTGGCTCCGGGTGCGGCGATCCCGTCCGAACGCCAGCTCATCGCGGAGTACGGCGTCTCCCGGATCACCGTGCGCGAGGCCCTCGGGCAGCTCGTCAACGAGGGGTACCTGGAACGGGTCCGCGGCAAGGGCACCTTCGTGGCGCACCGGCCCGTGCAGTCGACGCTGCACCTGGCGTCGTTCACCGAGGAGATGCGGGCGATGGGGCACGTGCCGACGACGGTCGTGCTGGTCCGCGAAGAACGTGTGCCACCGCCCGACACCGCCGCGGCACTCCGTCTGGGGGAGACCGACACGGCGTACCACGTGAAGCGCCTGCGCATGGCGGACGGGGCGCCGGTGTCCATCGACGACGCCTGGCTCTCCGCCGGCGCCTTCCCCGGGCTGCTCGAGCACGACCTGTCCGGGTCGGTGTACTCGATCGTCGCGAACGAGTACGGCCTGCCGATCGACCGCGCACAGCAGACCGTCGCGGCGAAGCCCGCAGCGGACGACGTCGCCACGCTGCTCGGCACGAAGACCGGCGCGCCCGTGCTCGAGTTCGACCGGGTGTCGTACTCGCGGGACCGCCCGGTCGAGCACGCCATGAGCTGGTACCGGTCGGACCGCTACCGCGTGCAGATGGAGGTCACCGCGACGCAGTCCGTCGTGTAGCGCGGGCGCGCGAGGCGGACTTTCGGCCCTGGCGACATTTCACGCGAACGTGATCCTGTGAAGTGTCGCCAGGGCCGTGAACTCCGGGCGGATCAGACCTCGAAGAGGGTGTCGCCCTCGGTGACCGTGGTGCCCACGGTGCCCTGCGCGATCGAGTCCGGCGCGGAGCCGAGCACGACGACGGGGCACACCGGGGAGTACCCGGCCGCGGAGATCGTCGCGGGGGTGAAGCGGACGACGGGGTCCCCGGCCGCGACGGTGTCGCCCTCGGCCGCGAGGAGCTCGAAGCCCTCGCCCGACATCTTCACCGTGTCGATCCCGACGTGCACGAGCACGTCGGTCCCCGCCGTACCCTGCAGCGCGAAGGCGTGCGGGTGCAGCTTCACGATGGTGCCGTCGACGGGTGCGACCGCGGTGACCGTGCCATCGACACCGGTCGGGTCGACCGCGACACCGGCTCCGACGAGCTGCCCGGCGAACACCGGGTCCGGCACGTCGGCGAGTGCGACGACCGGCCCGGCGAACGGCGTCAGGACTGCGGTCACAGCTCGTCCTGGATGTCCTGCGCGAGGTTGTCGGCGATCGGCCCGACGATGACCTGCCAGCCGGTGCCACCACCGACGACGGCCTGGGCACCGGCGGCCTGGAGCGCGCCCTTGTCGACGAGGTCACCGTCCTCCACCTCGACGCGGAGACGCGTGATGCAGCCCTCGACCTCTTCGATGTTGTCGGCACCGCCGAGCGCGGCGATGATGTCGGCAGCCTTGATGTCGGCCATCTGTTTCCTCCTCGTTAAGGGTGCGCGTCCAGGTTGACATGCTGTGCGCGGTCATCGACACTACGTACTGGTCATGACCGGACAGGACCGGACCTGGCGATACCGCCGAGGTTACCTGCGCCGGCTGCGCGACTCAACTCACCCCGACCAGCTCCACCCAATGACGAGAGGAACTCCGATGAGCACGACTGCTGCCACGGATGTGCCGGAGAAGAAGACGCCGAAGAAGCAGAGCAAGCTCTTCGCCAACGCCCAGCGGCTCGGCCGGAGCCTGCTGCTCCCCATCGCGGTCATGCCCGCCGCGGGCATCCTGCTCCGACTCGGCCAGTCCGACATGCTCGGCGCCATCCCCGGCTTCGAGAAGGGCGCCACGATCATCGCGGCCGCCGGCAACGGCGTGTTCACCTGGCTGCCGCTGCTCTTCGCGGTCGGCATCGCGATCGGCTGGGCGAAGAAGTCCGACGGCACCACGGCGCTCGCCGCGGTCGTCGGCTACATGGTCATGTACCAGGTCTTCGCGGCGATGTCGCCGATCGTGCTCGCCGGGGTCAAGGACGCCAACGGCGACCAGGCGACGATCAACTTCGGTGTCCTCGGCGGCATCGTGATGGGGCTCGTCTCCGCGTGGCTCTGGCAGAAGTTCCACCGCACGAAGATGCCCGACTTCCTCGGGTTCTTCTCCGGTCGTCGCCTCGTGCCGATCCTGACCGCGGTCGCCGGCCTGATCATCGCGGTGCTCATGTCCTTCGTGTACCGCTACTTCGACATCGCGCTGACCGCAGCAGGCCAGGCCGTCGCGGACAACGCCGTCATCGGTGGTGGCATCTTCGGGTTCGTCAACCGCATGCTCATCCCGATCGGCCTGCACCAGCTGCTCAACTTCTTCCCGTGGTTCCAGCTCGGCAGCTTCACGACCGGTGGTGTGACCTACCACGGTGACATCGCGCGCTTCCTCGCGGGCGACCCGACCGCCGGCATCTTCCAGACCGGCTTCTTCCCGATCATGATGTTCGCGCTGCCGGCCGGTGCGCTCGCGATCTGGCGCAACGCCAAGCCGCAGAACCGCAAGCTCGTCGGCGGCATCATGCTCTCCGCCGCGCTGACCTCGTTCGTGACGGGCATCACCGAGCCGCTCGAGTACTCGTTCATGTTCGTGGCGTTCCCGCTCTACGTCATCCACGCGGTGCTCACGGGGACGTCCCTGGCGCTGGTGAATGCGCTGGGCATCCACGACGGCTTCTCGTTCTCGGCGGGAGCGATCGACTTCGTGCTGAACTTCGGCAAGGCGGACGGGGCGATCTGGCTCATCCCGATCGGCCTCGGCTACGCGGTGATCTACTACTTCCTCTTCGGCTGGGTGATCAGGAAGTGGAACCTCCGGACGCCGGGCCGCGAGGACGACACGATCGCCGAGAACACGATCGAGGCGGCCACCAAGGCGTAGGACGCGACCACGCGTCGAACGGGAGGCACGGTGCCAGCTGGCACCGTGCCTCCCGTCCGTCTCAGCGCGCGTTCCTGCCCATCGCGGCCGGAGTAGAAAGCCGAATCGCGCGTAGGCGGCCGGAAATTCGGGCCTCCTGCGCGCGAAAGAGCTTCCAACGCGCGAAACGACCTCCTACGCGCGGAACGGCACCGCCGCTGATACCGGTTTTGACAATCGTTATCAACAACGGCTACCGTTGGCGTCATGCACAACCGCCTCCTCGCCCTGCCGCTCGTCGCCGGCGCCGCCGCACTCGCCCTGACCGGCTGCGCGACCTCCTCCGCGTCCACGAACGGCAGCGGTGACGACACGATCAAGGTCGTCGCCTCCACGAACGTCTACGGCTCGCTCGTCGAGACCATCGGCGGCGACCACGTCGACGTCACGAGCATCCTGAACGACCCGTCGCAGGACCCGCACTCGTTCGAGTCCAGCGCCAAGACCCAGCTCGCGGTCTCGAAGGCCGACCTGCTGATCGAGAACGGCGGCGGGTACGACGACTTCATGACGACGCTGTCGGACTCCTCGAAGACCAAGGCCGACACGATCAACGTCGTGAAGCTCTCCGGCCTCGACAAGGGTGGCGACGCGGAGTTCAACGAGCACGTGTTCTACAGCTACCCGACGATGGTCAAGCTCGTCGCCGACGTGTCGAAGCGGCTTGGCACGCTCGACAGTGCGGACAAGGCGACCTTCGAGAAGAACGCCGCGGCGCTCACGACGAAGCTCGAGGACCTCGAGTCGCAGACCGCTGCGCTCAAGAAGCAGTACGACGGCGAGAAGGTGACGTACACCGAGCCGGTCCCCGGGTACCTGTTCGACGCGATCGGCCTCGACAACGTCACGCCGGACGCCTTCTCCGAGGCGATCGAGGAGGGCGACGACGTCCCGCCGGCGGCGCTCAACGACACGCTGAAGCTCTACTCGAGCCACACCGCGAAGCTGCTCGCGTACAACGAGCAGACCTCCAGCCCGGAGACCGAACAGGTCAAGAAGGCAGCAGAGGACAACGGCGTGCCCGTGGTCGGTGTCACGGAGACGCTCCCGAAGGGGAAGAATTACGTCTCGTGGCAGCAGGCGAACATCGACGCGGTGCAGGCGGCGCTGGCGAAGTGACAGCAGTCCAGCCCCGACAGGACCGGTCCCAGCCCGGACAGGACCCGCGAACCGCCACTGCCGAGCGCAGTGGCGGTTCCGCCGTGCTCGCGCTCCGCGACGCCGGCCTGTCCTACGGCACCCGCAAGCTCTGGGACGGCCTCGACCTCGACGTCGCGCCGGGGGAGTTCCTCGCGGTCCTCGGCCCGAACGGCGCCGGCAAGACGTCCCTGCTGAAGACCGTGCTCGGGCAGCAGCGCCTGACCAGCGGTTCGATGTCGTTCCTCGGCCAGCCCGTCCGCCGCGGGCACCGGAAGATCGGCTACATCCCGCAGCAGCGCCTGATGGAGTCCGGTACGCCGCTCCGCGCGCGGGACATGATCGCGCAGGGCGTCACCGGCTCCCGCTGGGGCATCCGGCCCGAGCGGAAGGCCGAGCGGGAGCGGATCGACCGCATCATCGACGAGGTCGGCGCCACCGCGTTCGCGGACGCCCCCGTCGCCGAACTGTCCGGCGGCGAGCAGCAGCGCACCCGGGTGGGGCAGGCCATCGCCGCCGATCCGGCGCTCCTCCTCTGCGACGAACCGCTCATCTCCCTCGACCTGCGTCACCAGCGCGGTGTCACGGAGCTCATCGACCGACAGCGTCGCCAGCAGGACGCCGCGGTGCTGTTCGTCACGCACGATGTGAACCCGATCCTCGACGTGGTCGACCGGGTGCTCTACATCGCCGGCGGCCGGTTCCGCATCGGATCGCCGGACGAGGTGCTCCGCACGGACGTGCTGAGCGACCTGTACGGCACGCCGGTGGACGTCGTCCGGACGATGGGCCGGATCGTCATCGTCGGTGCGAACGACGCCCACGACCACCACTGCGACCCGGACCCGCACGCCGCGACGCCGGACGAAGGGCGGATCTGATGGACGTCTGGTCGACGATCTTCTCCTTCCAGGACTACGGCGAGCTCCTGACCCTCGTGCAGAACTCGATCATCGCCGGTGCGGTGCTCGGCATCGTCGGCGGGCTCATCGGTCCGTTCGTCGTCGCGCGGAACATGCCGTTCGCGGTGCACGGCATCAGCGAGCTCTCGTTCGCCGGTGCCAGTGCGTCCCTGCTGCTCGGGGTGAACGTCGTGACGGGCTCGCTCGTCGGGTCGGTCATCGCGGCGTTGCTCATCGGGCTGCTCGGCTCCCGGGCGCGCGACCGCAACTCGATCATCGCTGTGCTCATGCCGTTCGGTCTCGGTCTCGGGATCCTCTGCCTGGCGCTCTACAAGGGCCGTGCGGCCAACAAGTTCGGGCTGCTCACCGGGCAGATCGTCTCGGTGGACCAGCCCCAGCTGCAGTCGCTCATCGTGATCAGCGCGATCGTCGTCATCGCCCTGCTGGTCATCTGGCGCCCGCTGATGTTCTCGTCGGTGGACCCGGACGTCGCAGCCGCTGCCGGTGTCCCCGTCCGCACCCTGGCGCTCGTCTTCATGCTGCTGCTCGGGCTCGCGACCGCGGTCTCGGTGCAGATCGTCGGCGCGTTGCTCGTGCTCTCGCTGCTCGTCACGCCGGCTGCCGCGGCACTCCGGCTGACCGTGCACCCCGTCCTGGTCCCCGTGCTGAGCATGGTGTTCGCGGTCGTGTCGGTCGTCGGTGGCATCCTGCTGGCACTCGGCGGCGGCCTGCCGATCAGCCCGTACGTGACGTCGATCTCGTTCGCCATCTGGGTGGTGTGCCGGATCGTCGGTGCCCGGAAGGAACGACGGGGTCGCGACCGGGTCGCGGTCCGCGACGAACACGACACGACCGCGGCGCCGTCGCGTCGCACGGAAGGAGTGAACGCGTGAACGCCGTCCAGAAGCCCAAGCGCAACACCTGGCAGCGCGAAGCCGTCCGCGGCGCGCTCGACTCCACCGAGGGGTTCGTCAGCGCACAGGCGCTGCACGCGCACCTCCGGGAAGGTGGCTCGACGATCGGCCTGGCCACGGTCTACCGCGCCCTTGCGGACCTCGCGACCGAGGGGGACGCCGACTCGCTCCAGCAGGACGGCGAGTCGCTGTACCGGGCGTGCACGACGGACAAGCACCACCACCACCTGATCTGTCGGAACTGCGGTCGGACGGTCGAGATCCAGGCCGACCCGGTCGAGCAGTGGGCGAAGCAGGTCGCCGCTGAGCACGGGTTCACGAACGCCAGTCACGTGGTCGACATCTTCGGCGAATGCGCAGCGTGCACGGCAGCACGCGGTAGCGCGTCCGCGTAGCGTCCACGCCATGCACGTGATCCTGGTGCCGGGCTTCTGGCTCGAAGCGGACGCGTGGGACGAGGTGCTGCCCGTCCTCCGCGAGGCCGGTCACTCCGTCGAGGCCCTCACCCGCGACGGGGACACGCTCGACGAGCAGGTCGCCGCCATCGTCGAGCGGCTCGACGACGTCGCGACCGCGGACGAGCCGGTCGCGCTCGCGGGACACTCCGGCGCCGGGCCGATCGCGTACATGGCTGCGGACCAGCGTCCGTCGCTCGTCGGGCACCTGCTGTACGTCGACACCTTCCCAGGCCCGTCCGGCGGCTGCGTCAACGACGAACTGCCGGTCGTGGACGGCGTCGTGCCCCTGCCGCCGTGGGACTTCTGGGAGCCGGCGACCCTGCGGGGGATGACACCATCGATCCGGGAGGCGTTCGAGCACCGCGCGATCCCGGAGCCCGCCCGGCTCCCGGTCGACCGCTTCCACTACGCGGACGCGGCTCGGCACACGATCCCGGCGACGGTGATCACGTGCGAGATCCGGCCGTCGGAGCTCGCGACCATGGTCGCGGACGACCAGGCGTGGGCGGCGGAGCTCGTCGCGACCGAGGAACTGACCATCGTCGGACTCGACACCGGCCACTGGCCGATGTTCACGGCGCCGAGGCAGCTCGGCGAGCTGCTCGTCCAGGCGTTGGCACCGAGACCCACGGACGGTCCGTAGCCGGACGGGAGGCCCTGCCTCCGTCCGGAACGCAGGTGCGGCCCGTGGACGTGACCACCTGCAGGGCCGCGGTCGCGTCGCGGAGCCGAGCCGAGCCTCCAGACCGGAGGCCGACTTGCGACACGCCCGGCCGTCCCGTAATGTGGATGGCTGGTCCGCGCCCGCGCGGGCCCAGTTGTTCAGCCCTCCTGCCGTCGCGAACGCCGCGGCCGGATCGGGCGGCACGCACACCCCCCTCGCAGAACCACCGTCGGTGGCGACGCGCGTGCGTGCCAGGCAAGTGACCTTGGGTGTGGCCGATCGGCCGCACGGTACTCAACAGGAGGAAACCATGGCAGCAGTGTGCCAGGTGACCGGAGCCACCCCCGGCTTCGGACACAACATCTCGCACTCGCACCGCCGGACGAAGCGCCGCTTCGACCCGAACGTGCAGAAGAAGACGTACTACGTGCCCTCGCTTCGTCGTAACGTCACGCTCACGCTCAGCGCAAAGGGCATCAAGGTCATCGACGCACGCGGCATCGAGTCCGTCGTCAAGGACCTCCTCGCCCGTGGGGAGAAGATCTGATGGCCAAGAAGGGTCAGGACGTTCGTCCGATCATCAAGCTCCGCTCCACGGCGGGCACCGGGTTCACCTACGTGACCAAGAAGAACCGTCGCAACAACCCGGACCGTCTCGTGCTGAAGAAGTACGACCCGGTGGTCCGCAAGCACGTCGACTTCCGTGAGGAGCGCTAAGCATGGCGAAGAAGAGCAAGATCGCGAAGAACAACCAGCGCGCCGAGATCATCGCGCGCTACGCCGACCGTCGTCTCGAGCTGAAGAAGGCCCTCGTGGACCCGAACGGCACGGACGAGTCGCGTGAGGCCGCTCGCGTGGGGCTGCAGAAGCTCCCCCGCGACGCCTCGCCGATCCGCTACCGCAACCGCGACGCCATCGACGGCCGCCCCCGTGGCCACCTCGGTGAGTTCGGCATCAGCCGTGTCCGCTTCCGCGACATGGCCCACCGTGGCGAGCTCCCCGGCATCACGAAGAGCTCCTGGTAAGCACTCGCTTCCCGAACGCCCCGTCACCCTCACCGGTGGCGGGGCGTTCGTCGTTCGCGGGTGAGCTCGCGGTGCGGGCACGGCCCGCTTGCGGTCTGCTCGCGGTTCGCTCTCGGGGGACAAGTTCGTCACATTCGTCACATCTGTCACTCCAGCACCTCAACAAGCCCGGAAATCCGGGCGAGTCGGCAGGTTTCGTCCCACCCTGCTGGTAGTTTCAACTCCGGTTCCGCCGGGCTCCGGCCCGCTGGTCCGAAGCACCGGGCAACCGCCCGGGGCAACGGGCGCCGCGTGCGTCCGACCGATACGCAAGAAGTCCGAGGAGGACATCCAATGGCTGACAAGTCACTGAACCGCACCGAGCTCGTCGCGGCCGTCGCCGCCGAGTCCGGCCAGAGCCAGGCCACCGTCAACGGCGTCGTCGACGCACTCTTCAGCGTCGTCTCGGGCTCCGTCGCCGACGGCACGAAGGTCACGATCCCCGGTTGGATCGCCTTCGAGAAGACGCACCGTGCCGCCCGCACCGGCCGCAACCCGCAGACGGGTGAGGCCATCGAGATCGCCGCGAGCGACTCGGTCAAGGTCAGCGCCGGCTCGAAGCTCAAGGCTGCGGTCAAGTAGGACTGCTCCGGCACGAAGGGGACGGCGTTTCGCCGTCCCCTTCGTCGTTCGTTCTCCACATCTGCCGCCGGCGATTCTGCCGGGGGTCGGGCGCGCCCGTAGGCTGTCCTGGTGAACCGGATCGCACGTGTCAGCGGCCCAGCCGTGCTCGTGCTGGTCGCGTTCGTCGCGGTCCTCGTCGCCCTCGTGATCGGCGGGGGAGCGAACGCCGCCCTCATCGCCGACCCCGGCGCCGTCGTGCGGTTCGGGCTCCCGATCGCCCGGGTCTTCGTGGACCTGTCCGCCGCCGCCACGATCGGCGGACTCGCCTTCGCGACCGTCGGCCTCTCGCGCACCGCCCCCGAGTGGAACCGGGCGATCGACGTCGCCGCCGCTTCGGCCGGCGTGTGGACGGTCGCCTCGGCCGTCACGACCTTCTTCACGTTCCTGAGCGTCGCCGGGTCGAAGGTCAGCCTCGACGAGCAGTTCGGGCAGTCGATGGGGGTCTTCCTCACCGGCACCGACCTCGGCCTCGCCTGGCTGGTCACCGTCCTCGTCGCCGCCGCGGTCACCGTGCTGTGCTTCGCCGTCCGGTCGCGGGGCATGGTCGCGCTCACCGCCGGCGTCTCGATGATCGGCCTCATCCCACTCGCGCAGCAGGGGCACGCCGCCGGCACGGCAAGCCACGACGCCGCCGTCACGGCCCTCGGGTTGCACCTCGTCGGTGCGGCGCTCTGGATCGGCGGGCTGCTCATGCTGGTGCTCGTCCGCGGGGTCGTGCCCGCCGACCGTCTGGCACCGCTCGTCGGGCGGTACTCGAGCATCGCGCTCGGGTGCTTCGTGCTCGTCGCCGTGTCCGGGGTCGCCTCCGCGCAGATCCGGGTCGGCGCGCTGTCGAACCTGTTCACCCCGTACGGCGTCCTGATCCTCGTGAAGATCGGAGCGATCGTCGCCATGGGGGTGCTCGGCGCGGTGCAACGCCGTCGGACGATCGCCTCGCTCGTGTCGACGCCGAGTCGATCGCGTCCGTTCTGGCTCCTCGTCGTCGTGGAACTCGCAGTGATGGGAGTCGCGTCCGGGTTCGCCGCGGCGCTCGGTCGCACGGCCACCCCGGTCGACCAGATCGCGTTGAGCAAGACGACGAACCCGTCCCCGGCGGAGCTCCTCACCGACGACCTCCTTCCGCACGCCCCGGGCACCTGGGGCTGGTTGACGTCCTGGAACCTCGACCTGTTCTGGCTGATGGCGGCCGTCCTGCTCGCGTCGACGTACGCGGCCGGGGTCGTCCGCCTGCGTCGTCGGGGCGTGTCGTGGCCGGCCCGCCGTTCCGTGGCCGCAGCGATCGCGATCGTGTGCCTGGTCGTCGCGACTTCCGGCGCGCTGCACGACTACGACCGCTTCCTGGTCTCCGCGAACGTCGGTGCGCACGTGCTCCTCGGGCTCGTCGTGCCCGGGCTCGTCTGGGCGTCGGCGCCCGTCCAGCTCATCCGTGCCGCGGTGCTGCCGCGTGACGACGACAGCACGGGTGTCCGCGAGTGGACGGACGTCATCGTCGACCACCCCGCCGTCCGGTACCTCGCGCAACCGTTCCCCGCGTTCCTGCTGCTCGCTGGCATCTGGTGGGCCTTCCTCGGCACCCAGGCCCTGCGCTGGTCCACGAGCGACCCGACCGGACGCACCGTCATCGACGCGGTGTTCCTGCTCGTCGGGCTCCTGGCACTCCCGACGCTCCTCACGCCGATCGCCGCTGGCGCCAGGACGCCGTCGTGGCCTGCGTTCCTCGTGCGTGCCGTCGGCGCAGTCGTCGTCGCCGCGGGGCTGGTGTCGCTCGGCATCGCGATGCAGGGCCCCCTCGGGCTGCTGCAGGCGTCGTGGTTCGGTGCGATGGGTCGCACGTGGGGCCCTGACCCCCTGATCGACCAGGCCCGAGCCGGTGTCGTGCTCGTCGTCGCCGGCGTCCTGCTGCTCGTGACGGTGCTCGTCGTCGGGCTCGTCCGGGTGCGGCGGGGCCGGGGGGTGGCCGGTGCCGGTCAGCTGCAGCACCCCGAAGTGGACACGGAACCGCGCACCGCCCCGGTTCGAGGTCCGGAACACGGTTCCGTGCAGACGGCGGACGACGACTTCGACGACGTCAGCGCGGACTCCGAGGCGAGCACCCCGTGAGCGTCGAGCTCAGCGCCGAGCAGCGGGCCGTCTTCGAGTACATCGAGTCGACGCGCGACCACGTGTTCATCACCGGCCGCGCCGGCACCGGGAAGTCGACGCTGCTGAACCACCTGGCGTGGAACACCGAGAAGCAGGTCGTGATCTGCGCACCGACCGGGGTCGCCGCGCTCAACGTCGGCGGCCAGACGATCCACTCGTTGTTCCGGCTGCCGATCGGGCTCATCGCCGACGCCGAACTGCGACAGGGACCGGAGACCCGCAAGCTCCTCAACACGATGGACACCCTGGTCATCGACGAGGTCTCGATGGTCAACGCCGACCTGCTCGACGCGATGGACCGCTCGCTCCGCAAGGCCCGCGGGCGTCAGTTCGAGGCGTTCGGCGGGGTGCAGGTCGTCATGTTCGGCGATCCGTACCAGCTGCCCCCGGTCCCCGGAGATTCCGACGAGCGTGCTTACTTCACGGACCACTACCGGTCGTTGTGGTTCTTCGACGCGAAGGTGTGGCTCGAAGCCGAGCTCAACATCATCGAGCTCGCGACCGTGCACCGACAGCGGGACGACGCCTTCGCTGCGATGCTCACCGCGGTGCGGCACGGACGGGTCACCGCGGACATCGCGAATCGCCTGAACGAAGCGGGAGCTCGGCCGGCGCCGGACGACGCCATCACGCTCGCCACCAGGAACGACACCGTCGCGAAGATCAACAAGGCTGCGCTCGACCGACTGCCCGGCGCCACGAAGACCGCCAGGGCGGACGTCAACGGCGACTTCGGTGGGCGGAACTTCCCCGCGGACGAAGCCCTCGAGCTCAAGCCGGGGGCGCACGTGATGTTCCTCCGCAACGACCCGGACCAGCGCTGGGTGAACGGCACGCTCGGGATCGTGCAGACCATCCGCGACACCGTGTGGGTCGACGTCGACGGGGAGTCCTTCGAGGTGCAGCCGTCGGTGTGGGAGAAGTTCAAGTACTCCTACGACGCGGACAAGAAGGAGCTGAAGAAGGACACGGTGGGGGAGTTCCAGCAGTTCCCCCTGCGTCTGGCCTGGGCGGTCACCATCCACAAGTCGCAGGGCAGCACCTACGACCGGGCCGTGGTCGACCTCGGCAACCGGGTGTTCAGCGCCGGGCAGACGTACGTCGCGCTGTCGCGGCTGACCTCGCTCGAGGGGCTCTACCTGAGCCGACCGCTGCGCCCGCAGGACATCATCGTGGACCTCGACGTCCGGCGCTTCATGTCAGAGGCGCCGCGCATCGTCGCCACGCAGCTCGAGGCCCCGAAGGACACGAGCGCACCCGAGTCCTGACGCGCCGAACTCCCGCGACGTCCGCCCCACCCCACACACGACGACGCCCGCCTGCCGAGCGGCAGACGGGCGTCGTGGTGGCGCGGAAGGCGTCAGGCGTTCGCCGAGGCGCGGAGCGCGCGGATGTTCTGCTTGTCGGCACCGAGCGCGGTGAGCAGCAGGACCACGCCGACGATGGCGTTGAAGACGTTGTCGGCGGTGTTCAGCGCGAAGACGTTGGCCGAGGTGTTCACGAACACGAAGCCGTACACCGCGAGCACGATCAGCACGACGCCCACGAGGAGGTTGACGTTGCGGGACCCGATCGTGTTGCCGAGTCCGACGATGAAGAGCGCTGCAGCGAGGATCGTCCACAGGAACGCGAGTGCCGGGTTCACCTGGAAGGCGTTCCAGAGCATGCCGCCCGAGTCGCCGAAGAACGCGTGGCCACCGTCGCCGGCGAAGAAGAAGCCCAGGACGCCCCAGATGAAGAGCAGGGTGCCGACGGTCAGCGCCAGCCCGCGGTTCGGCGATGCGATGATGCTCGGTTCCTTGACGGCCACTTCGGTCTCCTCTTCTTGCGCCACGAGACTCGTCGTGGCTGGATCCTGCGGCGCAGTGCGCCCAGCGCGGGTGGGCACTGCCTGCCGCAACAGGCCGATCGGGCCCTGGCTCCCAGGTTTCGACCGGCCCGACAACGGTATCGTGTCGGACCCCGACCGACCCAATCGATCGGACCCCGACCGACCCGATCGCACGGCCGACGATCCGCCCGAGCGACCACCGGTCCGCAGCGCCGTGACGAGGCGCACCACCAGGCCCGCGACGACGACCCCGAGGAGGACGATCCCCGTGAGCCGCACGCCGGAGCGCACCGCGTCCGATCCGCGCGACGACGGGCGCGGACCGAGTGTCTCGCGCCGGTTCCGGTGGGCTGTGCTGTCGGCTCTGGGGTTCGTGATCGTGCCTCTCGTCTACGCGGTCGCCGTGCTGACGCCGCTCGGGCAACGGGTCGAGGACTCTGCGCTCGGCGGGGTCCGGGAGACCGACCTGTTCGGGTCGGACACCGCACTCAACGTCATCTCGGTCCCGGTGATCCTGCTGCTGGTCGTGGTGATCGCCGCCGTCGCGTTCGCACGGAGGCGGCTCGCCGTCGGGCTGGCGGCGGGTGTGGTGGTGCTCGCCTCGGCTGGCACCTCCACGCTCCTCAAGCGTATCGCCGTGCGCCCGGAGATCGCCGGGTCCACGACGCCGAACTCGTTCCCGTCCGGTCACGCGACGATCGCGATGGCGGCGTTGTTCGCGGTCCTGATGGTCACGCCGCGTCGGTTCCGGCCGATCGTGCTGCTCCTCGGCGCCGCGTACGCGGTGTTCGTGGCGAACCAGACGGTGGTCTACGGCTGGCACCGGGTGAGCGACATCGTCGGCGCATGTGCGGTCGCGTTGTTCTGGGTGGGGCTGGTCCGTGCCGTCGGACCACTCGTCGACCGTGGTGCGCGTGGGGACCGGGAC
The DNA here is from genome assembly GCF_049341845.1 of Curtobacterium guangdongense. Lineage (NCBI taxonomy): Bacteria > Bacillati > Actinomycetota > Actinomycetes > Micrococcales > Microbacteriaceae > Curtobacterium > Curtobacterium guangdongense. The sequence goes on along the minus strand of NZ_JBMPIT010000003.1, from coordinate 358,625 downwards.
GGCCGCCGGGGTCCTCGTCGGGTGGTGACGGCGGTGCTGCTGGTCTCGACGGGGGTGACGCTCGCCGTGGGGATCGCCGCGCTCGTGCTCGCGGTGACGAACGGCAGCGGACACGACCACGACGCGATGCTCGTCGCGGGGCGGATGGCGTCGTCGGTGAGCGTGCTCCTCGCGGTGACCGCGGTGTGGCTCGCGGACGGTATGCACCACACCGCCCCCACGACGAACACCAAGGGGCTGCCCGCGCCCGTGTGAGCACGCCGTATCACAGCCGGGTAACGCGTCGGCCGGAGGCCGCGCTTTCCGACTAGCGTTCCTCGTGTCAGCGGCGTCGGGACAAGCCGCGGACGAGGGGAAGCATGCGGGCGCAGGACACCGCGGGGACGACACGTCGCCGCCAGCGGACGCTCGCCGCTGCGCTCGGAGTCGTCCTCGCGATCGCTGCCGTCGTCATCCCGAGCGCACCCGCGAACGCCATGACCCAGGTCGGCCCGGTGCCCTCCGGTGTGCCGGGCGCGCAGGTGGTGGCGACCGTCCAGAACCAGACCGGCGGCACCGGGAACTGGACGATCACCGCGCCGCCGCAGACCCGCATCACCGCCGCCGCGACCAAACCGGGGACCGGCCTCGCGCCCTTCACCTGCACACCGTCCGCAGACGGCACGTCCGCCGCGTGCGGGAACCTCTTCTGGGGAGCACCGAACACCGTCGACGTGCAGCTCGTGATCGACGCGGACGCGACGCTCGGCACGAAGACCGGCAGCTCCGCCATCGTCCCGGTCGATCCGGCCGCCCCGTACTCGATCACCGTCGTCGCGCCGGCGGCCCCCGGTGCCCCGACCATCACCGCACCCGGCGACGGCAGCGAGTCCATCGCCGCCCAGCCGACGATCACCGGCACGAAGACGGCCGGGAACGCCGCGAGCGTCGCACTCGACGGCGTCCAGCTCTGCTCACCGCCGGCCGACGCCACGACCACCTGGTCGTGCGACCCGAGCGACCCGCTCACGGTCGGTGAGCACACGGTCACAGCGACGCAGACCGACCGGTTCGGCCAGGTCTCGCCGACGGCGACGAGCACGTTCACCGTCCTCGCACCAGCAGCGTTCTCGATCACGCAGTCCGGCGCCGAACGGCTCATTCCCACACAACCGGCGACCCGCACCGTGACGATCGCGAACGGCGGTGACGGTGAAGCCCGCGGTGTCGTGTTCACGGCAGGCCTCGGTGGCTTCCCGGCGACGACGTGCCGAGTGGGCAGCACCGCGGTCGACTGCGCAGCGCTCCCGAGCGGCGTCCCCGTCGGCACGATCGCCCCCGGCGCATCCGCGACGGTGACGATCACCGGCGCTGCGCCGACGGGCACCGCCCCCGGCACTTCCTACCTGATCGCCACGAGCGCCGCGTCGACGACGGCGTCCGTCTCGCCGGTCGACTCCGACGGCTCGCTCGAGGTCGTCGCGCCTCCGGCTCCCGGCTTCACCCAGCCGGTCGCCGGTTCCTCGACGCCCGAGCGTCGACCCGGCATCTTCGGCAACGGCGCCGTCGGGGGCGGCCGGGTCACCGTGATGCTCGGCCCGACGGTGGTCTGCGCCGCGACCGCCGGCGAGGACGGCATCTGGTCCTGCACCGCGGACCAGCCGCTGCCGTACGGCTCGGTGACCCTCACCGTGACCGAGGCCTTCGGTGGCCTCACATCTGCTGCTGGCTCACGCACGTTCACGGTGCTCCGTCCGGTCGTCCCCGCCCCGCCGGGAGGCTCGGTGCCACCGCCCAGCGCGGGCTCCGGTCCCGCAGGTGGCGGCTCCACGGCTCCGACCGGCCCCGCAGGACCGGCCGGCGGCGGGAGCGCGGCAGGCGGCGGCGTCGGTAGCGGTTCCCCGGGTGGGAGCGCGCCCGCACCGTCCACTCCGGCTCCGTCTGCTCCGGCCCCGAGCACGCCCGGTTCGGGATCCGGAAGCAGTGACGGAGACGGCAGCGGCGGCGGGACCGGTGGAGACGCCGGGGCCGGATCGGGCAACGGAGCGCTCCCGATGGACCTGCGGTTCGGGACGCAGCGGATCATGCCGGGAACGGTCGCCGACATGCGCGGCACCCTCGGCCCGAACGGCTCCGGCGCGACGGTGGCGATCACGTTCTCGGCCCGCATGAGCACCGGCATGGTCTACCGGAACGTCGACGTCGCGGTCGACGAGGAGCCGGTCGACTGCTCGGTCGCGACGACCACGTTCTCGTGCCTGATCCCGCTCGACCCCGGCAAGCAGGCCGACGTGGCGATCCGGGTGTTCGCCGACGCCGTGAACGCACCGGACACCGCCGTGCAGCAGATCCAGGTGGCGTCGAACCGGTCGTCGCAGGCCAACGCGATGACGGTGACCACCGCGGTCGCGAAGGGCGAGACCGAGGCGTCCCAGCTCGCCGACCAGATCACCACGTTCAACGTCACCGAGTTCCCCGGCGCGATGGTGCCCCTCCTCGCGATGCTGCTCTTCGCGCTCGCCGCCACGGTGGCGGGCCGCCGGTCGACCGGCGGGAGCCCCACGGCGCCGGTGGCGACCGGCCCACCGACGGGAGCCGACCCACCGGGCGGCACCACAGCCTCCAGTCCGATCCGACCTGACGACCAGTCCGGGAGCAACCGATGACGCAGACGACCGAAGCCCCGCCGGAACGGCGTACCCGACGCAATCCCGCGCCGATCATCCTGCTGGTCGCGGTGGTGCTGCTGGCGGTGTACTACGTCGTGATCGGGCTCTCCGGAGCGCTGAAGACCACGACCACCGTGCCGGTGTCCGGGCCGAACGACCGGACCGGCAACTACATGTCGCTGCGGATGAGCGTGCAGGACGTCGACCTGTCGAACCGGGTGATGCAGGCGAACGTGCTGCCGATCCCGCACGGGGACTTCGTCGGCGACAAGGCAGGTGAGATCTCGGAGCCGCTGCGCATCGAGGTGTCGAGCGGCGGCGTGACGACGAGTGTCGTGACGTTCCCCGGCCAGTCCGTGGTGGACGCGACCTCGTTGACGCTGACGCTCGACCGCGGTGACACCTCGTACCCGTTCGACCAGCCGTTCGCGAACTTCCAGCTCAGCGTGCAGAACGACGACACCGGTCGAGCGGTGCCCTTCCAGGTCGACATGTCGAACTCCGCGCGGCCGTGGAACATGCAGGCCGAGCGCTCCGGTGCCGAGCAGCAGGACGGTCGCACGCTGGTCCCGATGCAGATCGACGGACACCGCGACGCGCTGAGCATCGTGATCGTGTCGTTCTACATCCTCGCGATCCTGTTCACGACGCTGATGGCGGTCGTCACGGTCGGCAGTGCGATCCTCCGACGGAAGCTGGAGTTCGCGAACGTGATCTGGTTGAGCGCGACGCTGCTGTCGTTCCCGGCACTGCGGTCCGCGATGCCGGGTGCGCCGCCGATCGGGACGACGCTCGACTTCGTGTTCCTGTTCCCGTGTCTGGCGCTCGTCGCGATCATGTTCGTCTGGACCGGCGCGTACCTGTTGTGGCGGGAATCGAAGGTGCTGCGCGGCCGGGTGATCGAGGACGACGCCTAGCCGCGCTGCCCGTCCGCCGGCTGCGGCTCGTCGGCGTGGTGCAGGGTCCGGAGGATCCGCCGGGCGATCCGTGCTTCCTCGTCGGAACCGAGTTCGTCGCGCACGGCACGGACGGAGAGGCCGAGGATCTCGGCGATCTCGGACGGCGCGACGTTGAGCTCGGTGAGACGGGCGACCAGGGCGACGCGGTCGTCGGCGACGGACTCCTCGAGCACCCGGGCCTCCGCGCGCATCGCCCGTGCGCGCTCGCTCGCGCACCGGACGGTGGCGATGCGCGTGGCGGTCGAGGGGTCGCCGACGACGAACTCGATGCGCGGGGTCTCGCCCGCGAAGTCGTGCACCATCGTGCGGTGCTGGACGACGACGTCGTCGAGCCATGCGCCGTGGTGTTCGATCGCCGGGTAGTCGACGCAGCGCAGCACCCATTCGTCGTCGACGAGTGCGGCTGTCGAGGTGATGGTCGTCACGGTGGAACCTCGTCCTGATCAGCGAACCTGGTGAGGGGTTCCGGTTCGACGCTACGCGGATCGGCGGGCTCCCGCGGTCGGCAGTTCGGCGGACAGGAGCGGCCCGATGCTCGGTCGCGTGGCGGGCCGGCTCCTCGCGGGAATACCGTGGGGTGCGCTACGTTGTACCCGGCAGTTCGATGCAAACGCATTGATCTCACGGAAGGCGGCATCATGCAGTTCGGCATCTTCACGGTCAGTGACGTCACGACCGACCCGACCACGGGGACCACTCCGGACGACACGCAGCGCGTCCGCGACATCATGACGATCGCCGAGCACGCCGACCAGGCCGGGCTCGACGTCTTCGCCACGGGTGAGCACCACAACCCGCCGTTCGTCGCGTCCTCGCCGACGACGATGCTCGGCTACCTGGCCGGGCGGACGAAGCACATCACGCTCTCGACGTCGACGACCCTCATCACGACGAACGACCCGGTGCGCATCGCGGAGGAGTACGCGATGCTCCAGGTGATCTCCGACGGCCGCATGGACCTGATGATGGGGCGGGGCAACACCGGCCCGGTCTACCCGTGGTTCGGGCAGGACATCCGGCAGGGCGTGAACCTGGCGATCGAGAACTACGCGCTGGTCCGCCAGCTGTGGGAGAACGAGGTCGTCAACTGGCAGGGCAAGTTCCGCACGCCGCTGCAGGGCTTCACCTCGACACCGCGTCCGCTCGACGGTGTCGCGCCGTTCGTCTGGCACGGCTCGATCCGCACGCCGGAGATCGCGGAGCAGGCCGCCTACTACGGTGACGGCTTCTTCCACAACAACATCTTCTGGCCGATCGAGCACACCGCGCAGATGGTCGGCCTCTACCGGCAGCGCTTCGAGCACTACGGGCACGGTGCCGCGAGCCAGGCGATCGTCGGGCTCGGCGGGCAGTTCTTCGCGCGCAAGAACTCGCAGGACGCGATCGCCGAGTTCCGCCCGTACTTCGACAACGCCCCGGTCTACGGGCACGGGCCGTCGATGGAGGACTTCACCGAGCAGACCCCGCTGACCGTCGGGTCGCCGCAGCAGGTCATCGACCGGTACGCGGCGATGAAGGACAGCGTCGGGCACTACCAGCGCCAGCTCTTCCTCGTCGACCACGCGGGCCTGCCGCTCAAGACGGTCCTCGAGCAGATCGACATCCTCGCGTCGGACATCGTGCCGGAGCTCCGCAAGATCAACGACGAGGGGCGCCCGGCAGGCGTGCCGTCGAACCCGCCGTCGCACGCGGAGCGTGTCGCCGCCGCCCGCGCAGCGGGCACGGTCGGCACCGACCACGTGGCCGCGGTCGACGAGTGGACCGGCGCGTCGGTCTGACCGAACCATCCGCATGAATGGAGGCTCGGTGCCAGCTGGCGCCGAGCCTCCCGTCCGTCGGTGGTTCCCACCCATCACACGTGCAGTGGAAAGCCGAATCGCGCGTAGGTGGTGGGAAAAACCGACCTCCTACGCGCGATTCGACTTCCTACGCGCGATTCGACCGGGTGGGGGAGGCGGGGGTGGGCGTCGGCACGGGAGTGGGAGCGGGCGCGGCGGGCGCAACCGGGCGTGCTGGGAGGAGCTTCAGGCCGACGACGCAGCCGACGATGCCGGCGATGAACACCAGGCGGAGCACCGTGACGGGCTCGGCGCCGGTGGCCATGCCCCAGAGCACCGTGAGTGCCGCGCCGGTCCCCGTCCACACCGCGTACGCCGTGCTGATCGGGATGTGCTTCAGGACGTAGCCGAACGCGACGAGGCTGATCACGATCGTGATGGCGAAGACGATGGTCGGCTGGAGCCGGGTGAAGCCATGGCTCTGGCCGAGCGCGGTCGCCCAGACGGTCTCGAGCGCGGCACTGACGAAGAGGACGATCCACGCCATCGCTAGCTCACCACCTTGAGTCCGACGACGCACGCCACCAGGCCGAGCACCAGGGCGACCCGGCCGAACGACGCGACTTCCTGCTTCCGGGCGATCGCGACGAGCACCGTGAGCGACGCACCGATGCCGACCCACACCGCGTAGGCCGTGCCGACCGGGATCGCCGTCATCGCGTAGGCCAGGCCGGCCATGCTCGCGGCCATGCCGAGGACGAAGACGATCGTCGGCACCACCTTCTTGAACCCGTTCGACGCGCCGAGTGCGGTCGCCCACACTGCTTCGAGCACGCCGGAGAGGACCAGGACGATCCAGGTCATGACGCTTCCTCCCGATAGTCGCACGACTGTGCGACACGACCTTTCTAGCACGAGTCGCACAGTCGTGCCAGAATGTTCGGGTGACGCGCAGCATCGACCTCGAGGAACGGCGCCGCACCGTGTCCGAGGCTGCCTGCCAGGTGCTGGCACGGGACGGCCTCGGTGCGCTGAGCGTCCGGAACGTCGCGGCCGAAGCCGGTCTCCCGCCGAGCACCGTCCGCTACGTGTTCCCCACGCAGGCGAGCGTCCGGGAGCACGCGCTGAACCTCGTCTTCGACGGCACCGCTGCCCGTATCGACGCGCTGCCCGCCTCGCTCGGTGGCGCGGACTTCGCGCACGCGGTCCTCGTCGAGCTGCTGCCCCTCGACGAGGAGCGCCGCATCGAGCTCGACGTGTACCTCGCGCTCGGGACGGCGGCCCTGACGGACCCCGAGCTCCGTCCGTTCCACGACCGGCTCGTCGACGAGATGCGGCAGTGGTGCGTGCGGATCCTCGACGCCGTCGGCGTCCCCGCGGCGGACACGGAGTACGAGACGCGGCGGCTGCACGCCCTGGTCGACGGGCTCGCGTTGCACGTGGTGCGGCTCGACCCGGCCGGCGACGCCACGTGGGCGATCGACCTGCTCGACCGCCACGTCGCCGCGCTGGTTGCGGGCTGACGCGGCCGGGGACCCGCACCGAACCGTGACCCGGACACCGAACCGCGTCCGTCGGCGGTTGCGTGTCCGGAACGAGGTTCGCTGACGCGACCCGCCGCCGCGCCGCCCCGCGCCCCCGCCACCCCCGTCGCCTATCCTGAGCCGGTGACGACGCGCACCACCACGCCGCCGCAGCAGCGTGCCCGGACCCTGACCGGCCCCGGTCTCGTGCTGCTCGCCGTCGTCGTGCTGCTCGGCATCCGGCTCGCCACCCCGGCCGTCGGCACCGCCGGGCTCCCCGACGTCGTGCAGGACTTCCTCACGCTCGCGATCAGCGTCGTCGTGGAGTCCCTGCCGTTCGTCGTGCTCGGCATCGTGCTCTCGATCGTCGTCGAGGTGTGGGTCCCGCACGGCGCCCTCGAGCGCATCCTCCCGAGTCGCCCGATGCCCCGTCGCGCGGTGATCTCCCTGATCGGCATGCTCTTCCCGGTGTGCGAGTGCGGCAACGTCCCCCTCGCCCGCGGCCTCATGCTCCGCGGGTTCACCCCGGCGGAGGCGGTCACGTTCCTCGTCGCGGCCCCGATCCTCAACCCGCTCGTCATCGTCAGCACCGCCCAGGCGTTCGGCTGGTCCGGGTGGATCCTGCCCGTGCGGATCGTCGGCGGCTTCGTCGTCGCGAACCTCGTCGGCTGGATCGTCGCCGCGCACCGACGCCCCGCGGACCTGCTCCTCCCCGCGTTCGAGGCCCGCTGCCGCGCCGCGATCGGCGCCGCCGCTCCGACCAACCGCTGGCGGGAGAGCGCCGCCCAGTTCGGCGGGGAGACCGCCACGATGATGCCGGCGCTCTTCGTCGGTGCCGGGCTCGCGGCGGCGATCCAGGTCGCGGTACCGCGGAGCACCCTCGTCGCGATCGGGTCGAACCCCGTGCTCTCCGTGCTCGCGATGATGCTCCTCGCGATGACGGTGTCGCTCTGCTCGAACGTGGACGCCTTCTTCGCGCTGTCGTTCGCCTCGACGTTCCTGCCCGGTTCGATCACGGCGTTCCTCATCATCGGGCCGATCATCGACGTGAAGATGATCGCCCTGCTCCGCACGACCTTCCGCGCGCGGTTCCTCGTGCTGCTCGCCGTCGTGTGCGTCCTGTTCGCCCTCGCCGTGGGGTTGGTGATGAATGTCCTCGTCTGAATCGCGGAGGCCCGCGTTCCTCGGCCTCGGCTCCGTCCTCGCCGTCGCGCTCTGCACCCTCTGGCTCGCCGTCGCCGGGCACCTCGACCTGTACATCAACCCCCGCTACGCGGTGTTCACGATCGTCCTCGCGGCTGTCGCCGTGCCCGCGTCGATCGCCGGGCTCGTCGTGGTCGCGCGGGGAGCCGGACACACGCACGACCACGCGGGTCCGGACGACGCACCGGTCGCCCGGCCTGGAGGCTCGGCTCGGCTCGTGCGCGCCACGCTCGGTGGCATCGCGGCCGCGATCACGATCGGGGTCACCGTGGCCATGCTGGTCCTGCCCCCGGCGACGCTGTCGGCGCGGACCGCGCAGCAGCGGAGCGTGGACTCCGCGACGCTGTCGAACGCCACCGGGTCGAACGGCACCGTGTCGCTCCTCGGCAGCGAGTCGGTCGACACGTCCGGGTACGGCGTGAAGGACTGGGCAGCGCTCATCCGGCAGACCACCGACACGAGCTCCCTCGTCGGCAAGCGGGTCACCCTCACCGGGTTCGTCGTCCCCGGATCGGACGGCTCGTTCACCCTCACCCGGTTCGTGATCAGCTGCTGCGCCGTCGACGCACAGCCGGTCGGCCTCGGGGTGACCACCGACGGCGCCGTCCCGGCCGAGAACGAGTGGGTGACCGTCACCGGAGCCCTCGCCGCGAACCCCGACCAGTCCGCCGACGCCCGGATCGTCATCAAGGCCGCCGCCGTCAAGCGGGTCGACCAGCCGAAGGACCCGTATGAGTACTGAGCCCGGACGGCGCCGCCCGGTCGCGCACCGGTTCCGGCGTCGGTTCACGGCCGTCGTGCTCGTGCTCGTCGTGGTGGCGGCACTCGCCGCGGTGGTCGGGTCGCAGCAGGGCCCGCGGCTGAAGTCGGTGTCCTACGACGCGAGCGGCATCGTCTCCCGCCCGGCGCAGCGCGTGATCATCACGGCGAACCAGGCGCTCCAGAAGGTGTCCGCGGACGACGTCCGGGTCTCGCCGGCCGCGGCCCACACCGTGACGTCGAGCGGCAACACCGTCGCCGTCGAGTTCGCCGGCCCGCTCGCCTACGACCGGTCGTACACCGTGACCGTCGCCGGGGCGCGGGCACCAGGGCAGCGTGCGACCGCTGACCTGCGTGCGACGATCCGCACCGGGACCACCGACGTGCTCGCCCTCGTCCCGGGCACCGACGGCGCGAAGGACCGCATCGTGCGGCGCTCGCTCGACGCCTCGGGCGCGACCACCGTCTACCAGGGGACGGGTATCACCGAGTACGTCCGCCTGAGCCGGTTCCTCGTCGTGCTGAGCGACTCCGGCGTCGGCGACTCCCGGATCGACGTCGTGACGCTGCGGAACGGCGTCGAGGACCCCGACGCGCCGGTCGAGCACCTCACGCTCCCGACCTCGGAGGGGCACGCGAGCGCGCTGCACGCCGCGGACGACGGGGCGTCCTTCGGGTTCCAGTACGCGGACACGTCGACGGGGCAGTCGAAGGACGTCGGGTTGTACGTCGTCGACATGACGGGCACCCACATGCCCGAGGCGATCGCGGCCGACGGCAAGCCCACCACCGGAGCCGTGCCGATGACCGTCAGCCAGTGGGCCTACGTCCCGCGCACCGAGAGCGCCCTGGTCCGCACGGCCGCCGACGAGCTGTTCCTCGTCGACATGAGCGGTCGGGCCGCCCTCGTGCGGCTCGGCTCCGCCACCTACCTGCACGGCTTCGTCGGCACGGGCACCACCGCGGTCGTCGAGTCCGGTACCGGGATCGAACGCGTGGACCTGACCGACGGCAAGCGGACCGCGATCGTCGCACCCGCCGCGAGCACGGACGCGCCGTACCTCGGGCGGATCGCCCAGCTGACGGACGACACGTACCTGCGCACGGTGGGCGACGTCCGAGGTGACGGGACGATCGCCAGCCGCATCGTGCGCGTGGACGGGAGCCGAGCCTCCCGTCTGCCCGTGACCATCCCGGACGACGCGAGCCTGACGGCGGTCTGCCCGTCGCCGAACGGCCAGTTCGTCGCGGTCGCGACGAAGTCGCCGACCGGCGCGCTCGTCAGCATCGTCGATGCGACGTCCGGCGCGCTCGAGGCGAGCACCGTCGGTGAGGACGTCGACTGGTGCGGCGCCCTGCCGAGCGGCGACGAGGTCGGATAGCGTCGACCCGATGCATGCAGCGGTCGTCGAGCGGTGGGTCGCCGGGTGGGCCCGGTCACGGTCGATGCCGTTCGAGGCGGACGGCAGCGGCTGGCACGTCACCGTCGGCGCGGAGACCCGGCTGGACGAGTACGTCGTCGCGGAGCCGTCCGGGGTCGAGGCGCTGCGGCTCGCCCGCGCCGTGGCGCCGCGGTACACGAGCTGGCTCACGATCGTGGGCGGCATCGCGCCGGACGCACTGACCGCACTCGGCTCGCTCGACCGGATGGCCAGGCCGGGCACCGTGATGGAGGCTCGGCTCGCGCCCGTCCCGATGCCGGCGGACGTCGTGGTGGACACCGTCGGCGGGGTGGCGTTCCTGCGGATCGAGGTGGACGGGGTCCCCGCTGCGCGCGGCCAGGTCGCGCTGGTCGGCCGCGACGCGGTGTTCGACTGCATCGAGACCGAGGAGCAGTACCGACGGCGGGGTCTCGGCGGGCGGATCGTGGCCGGTCTGACGTCGTGGGCGGTGTCGCAGGGCGCGGACACCGGGCTGCTGGTGGCCTCGGACGAGGGCCGGGCGCTCTACCGCACCCTGGGGTGGCGCGACGTGGCCCCGGCGGTGACCTACCGAGGCTTCGCCTGAGCGTCTGTTGCCGAATCGCGCGTGGGCCGAAGCGCGCGTGGTGGGCCGAATCGCGCGTAGGAAGCCGAAACGCGCGTAGGAGGCCCGTTGTTCGGACTTCCTACGCGCGAATCGGCTTCCCATTGCACCCGTTGTGGGTGCGAACGGACTACGCCAGCGTCGCCGCGTCGATGACGAAGCGGTAGCGGACGTCCGAGTTCAGGACGCGCTCGTAGGCCTCGTTGATCTGGTCGGCGCTGATGAGCTCGGTCTCCGGCAGGATCCCCTTCTCGGCGCAGAAGTCGAGCATCTCCTGGGTCTCGCGGATGCCGCCGATGGCCGAACCGGCCCAGCTGCGACGGTGTCCGATGAGGGAGAACGCGGGGACCTCGAGGGGCTCCGCCGGGGCACCGACGTTGACGATCGTGCCGTCGACGGCGAGGAGGCCCAGGTAGGCGCCCATGTCGATCTTCGCCGACACCGTGTTGATGATCAGGTCGAACGAGCTGGCCAGCTGCTCGAAGGTCGCAGCGTCCTTCGTCGCGTAGTGGGCCTTCGCGCCGTAGCGGAGCGAGTCGGCTTCCTTCGACGTGGTCTGCGACAGGACGGTGACCTCGGCGCCCAGGGCGACGGCGATCTTCACGGCCATGTGGCCGAGGCCGCCCATGCCGACGACGGCGACGCGCTTGCCGGGGCCGGCCTTCCAGTGGTGCAGCGGCGAGTAGGTGGTGATGCCGGCGCAGAGCAGCGGCGCGACCTTCTCGATGTCGAGCGACTCGGGGACGCGGAGGACGAAGTCCTCGTTCACGACGACGGCCTGCGAGTACCCGCCCTGGGTGATCGAGCCGTCGGCCGGGTCGACGCCCGCGTAGGTCTGGATGTTGCCCTTGAGGCAGTACTGCTCCTCGCCGGCGAGGCAGTTCTCGCACTCGCCACAGGAGTTCACCATGCAGCCGACGCCGACGCGGTCGCCGACCTTGTGCTTGGTGACGTTCTCGCCGACGGACGAGACGTGGCCGACGATCTCGTGACCGACGACCTGCGGGTACTGGATGGGACCCCACTCGCCACGGACGGTGTGGATGTCCGAGTGGCAGATACCGGCGTAGGCGATGTCGATCTCGACGTCGTTCGGGCCGAGGTCACGACGGGTGATCGTGGTCTTGACGAGCGGTTCGGTGGCGGACGGTGCCGCGTACGCGTTGACGGTGCGCAATGGTCTCCTCGTGGGGTTGCGGACGGGCCGTCTCCGGCCCGCGGTCGGGCCGCTTCCGGCCCGCAGACCATCGTGCCCGGTGGAGCGCTCCCGTGGGGGGTACGGACAGGGCACCCCGGAGCGGGAAGACCGCGTCCTCGTCCGGAACACGCACGCCCTTCGACAGCGCCCGATCCGGACCGTACGGTTGCTGTACCGAGTCGAAACGAATCCGTCGTCACGATGCCGTCCGCGTCCTGCGGATCCCTGGCACAGCGGAGCGACCTCGGGAGACACCGGGCCAGTGGCCCACGAAGGGCTGGTCCTGATGACCGCCACATCCGCATCCCTGCCGTCCCACGAGTGGCACCGCCGAGGCCTCCGTTCCCCGTCCGAGATCGCCGCACTCGTCGAGGCACGTCTCGGGCACCCCATGCTCGCGGTCGTCGACGAGCCCACGTACGCCGACTTCCTCCGGGCTCCCGCCGCCTGACACCGGCGGTCGCCGCGTCGCCGGCGCCGTCGGCCCCCGGGCGTTCCGCGAAAGCGACACCCTCCCGCCGAACTTCCACGGCACGCTGTCGCTTCCACGGCACGGACCGCGGGTCACGCCCCGGGTCTGTCGCTTCAGCGGCACAGATCGCCAGCCGCCAGCGCCAGCGCCGGCCGCCAGCCGCCAGCGCCAGCCGCCAGCGCCAGCAGGCAGCGCCAGCCGCGCGGGTCAGGCCATGCGCGCCAAGCGCTGCCCCGCGATCCGGGCGAAGCGCAGCGGGTCGGCCAGTGCGTCCGACGGTGACCCGGTGGTCTGTGTCGCGATGACGGTCAGGGAAGCACCCGTGTCCCAGTCGTCGAGCGGGGCGTCGATCGCCCCCGCGACGAGCATCCGCCGACGTCCTGCAGCGAGCGAGGCCACGACCGACGGCACCTTGCCCACGGCACTCTGCCCGTCGTAACGCCCCTCGCCCGTGACCACGACGTCGGCGGTGGTGATCGCACCCGGGAGCCCGAGCACCGAGGCGACCCCGGACGCCCCACCCACGAGCGTCGCGCCCCACACCAGCAGCCCGAACCCGGCCCCACCCGCGGCACCTGCCCCGGGCGTGGACGGGTCGACGTCCGGGAAGCGCGCCGACCACGCCGCCAGCCGTTCCTCGTGCACGGGAACACGCGACGGGACGATGCCCTTCTGGGGCCCGAACACCGCTGCCGCGCCTGTCGGCCCGAGCAGGGGCGAGGTCACGTCGGTCAACACCGAGACCCCGAGCGGCGGCAGCGGGCGGAACGAGCCGTCGGGGAGTGTCAGCGCGGACAGCAGTCCCTCGCCCCCGTCGGTCGACGCACTCCCGCCGATGCCGAGCACGAGCCCGGTCGCCCCGGCATCAAGCGCCGCGGCGATCGCCTGCCCGAAGCCGATCGTCTGCGCGGTGTCCGGCTGCAGTGTCGTCAGCAGCGGGAGCCCGCTCGTCGCCGCGAGCTCGACGACCGCACGTCCGTCGGGCAGCGCCAGCCAGGACGCGTCGACGGGGTCACCCGCCGGCCCCGTCACGGTGATCGGCACGCGGCGGGCATCGGGGAACGCGGTCGCGAAGGCGTCGAGCGTGCCCTCCCCGCCGTCTGCCATGGGCACGAGCGTGACGGTGTCGTCCGGCCGCTCCGATGCCCACCCCTCGCCGATCGCGGCGGCGACGGCGGCCGCGGTGGCGGTCCCCTTGAACGAGTCAGGAGCGATCACGACGTGCACGCGACCACCGTAGCGGTCGTGTCACGGACTCAGGCCAGCGCGAACCTCGGGTGCGGAGCGCCGCCGGTCGCCAGGTCCGCGAGCATCTCGCCGAGCAACGGTGCGAACTTGAAGCCGTGGCCGGAGAAGCCCGTCGCGACGGTGATCGGCCCGCGCCGGTCCATCACGAAGTCGTCGTCGGGGGAGTTGTCGTACAGGCAGCTGATCGGCGCGGGCTCGGTCGCGTCGACGCCGGGAACGAACTGCGCGACGTACGCCTGCAGCCGCTCGAGTTCCTCGGGCACCGCGGTGAAGTCCCGCGCGTCCGGGTCGACGACCGGCCCGGTGCCGTGGAACCCGACCTTGACGCCCTCGCCCGGTGTGAGCAGCCCGTACACGTCCCCGCCGTCGAGCGGGTAGTGCACGAAGCTCGGCCAGGCGTCGTCCGCCAGGTGGCTGGGGAAGTGGGCCGGCTGCTCCTGGGTGACGCGGATGGCCGGGAGGCTCGCCCCGCGTCCGGCGAGCAGCTCGCCGACTAGCGCGGGAGCCCACGACCCCGTGGCCGCGATCACGGACCGGGTCGTCGTCCGCAGGACCGTTCCGTCTGGCTCGGTGGACGAGACGGTGACCGTGTCGCCGTGGTCCTCGATCCCGGTGACCCTGGTGTCGAACCGGAGTTCGGCGAGGCCGGTCCGCTCGGCGAGCGTGAGGAAGACCTCGATCGCGTCGGCGGAACGGATCCGGCCGGCGGTGGGGTGCGCGAGGACGTGCCCCTCGAAGGCGAGCCCGGGCCACCGTACTGCGGCGGTCTCCGGGGTCAGGGTCTCGTGGGGGATGCCGGCATCGGACAGCGCCGCGGCGATCGCGTCGACGACCTCCGGCCGACCGTGGTCGACGGCACCGGTCCGGTCGAGCAGCGTCTCGCCACTCGCGGTCTCGAGCGCGTCCCATCGTTCGAGTGCGCGCGTGGTGAGCGCGACGTACTCCGGGTCCGCGTACCCCTGCCGGAAGATCCGCGTCGCGCCGTGGGACGAACCGAGGTGGTGTCCGCGCCCGTGTTGCTCGAGGAGCAGGACGCGCTCGCCCCGGGTCGCGAGGGCGTAGGCGGTCGCGGCGCCGACGACCCCGCCGCCGATGACGACGTGGGTGGTGGTCTGGTCCGTGGGCATCTCCAGATCGTATGCGCTGGCCGCGACGCCCTCGATATCGTGCGATGACACTGAGACAAGGTTGGAGGACCCGACGTGAGCATGCACTCCGCGCTCCGGCGCGCACGACAGGTGGTCGCGGCCACGATGAACCCGGCGATCCCGGCGGACCGGTTCGACTGGGTCGGTCCCGACGGAGCAGTCGACCGCGAGGCGCTGTCGGAGACCCGGGAAGCGATCGAGCTGCTCCTCACCGACCGGGCTGTCCTGCACGTCGGACGGATCAGCGACCTGCCGATCGAGGCGAACAAGCGTCAGGAACTCTCGAACGCGATCGTGCGCATCGCCTTCGACCGTTTGCCGAGCCGGCGCAGCATCAACGAGGAGACGCTGAACGCGGCACTCGCGATGTTCGTCGAGGACGTCGCACTCGTCCGCCGGGACGCGGTCGACTCCGGCGTGCTCGCCCGCTCGCAAGATGGTGCCGCCTACCGACTGCAGACGATGTGACGTCGTGGCGCCAGCTCGGGAAGCTGGCCCCCGCTCATCGTCCCGCCGATGCTCACCCGACCGCGGCGGGGTCACATCCCGCTGCCGTCGAAGAACGCGGACAGGGCCGGTGCCGTGTCCGCGACGGTCGACACGTTCGCCAGGAGTACCACGCCGAGGAACAGGAGCATGCAGGGGAGCAGGACGCCCCCGACCGTCAGCACGCGTCGGAGCCGCCGATCGGGCTTCGGGGTGCGGGCCCGCCGTACCCAGAGCGCCACGGTACCGGCGGCGACCAGCACGATCGCAGCGACCGCGGTCCCGACGAGGGCGGCGTGGTAGAGCCGGAAGTCGTCGACGAGGGCGGTCAGCACCGGGGTCGTCGCCCCGGCAGCGAGCTGGTCGCGGACCTGCGCCACCGGGGCGCTGTCCAGCGGGAGGAAGTTCAGTACCGACGACAGCGGCGCGACCGCACCCTGCACGTTCGCCATCGCCACCAGCAGCACCAGCGGTGCGACCGCAGCGCCGAGCACCCCGACCAGCAGCAGGCCGGTCCGAGGTCCTCTGGAACTCGCACGTGCCCACGCACCCCAGATCCGCCTCCCGATCGGCACGAGGGCGACCAGGAGTGCGATCGCGACCACGGCCTTCACCACGTGGAACACCGACCAGTACGACACCGCTGCGGCGAGCGGGGCGCTCGACGCCCGCCCGGACGCCACCCACCGACCGAACCCGGAGTCGACGCTGCCGGGGAGCTCCGCGACCGACAGGTGTGTCCCCGATGTCCAGCCGGCGACGGCGGCCGGCGACAGCACCACGGCGATCGTCAACGCCCCCGCCAGCGCGAGCCACGCGGTGCCGCGGCGGTCCAGGAACCTCGTCGTGTCCACCATCGTCATCGCCCTCCAGGTCGTCGGGCACATCCCGATGGCACAACGCTAGGGAGACGAACCACGTGGCCGCGTCCTCCTCGATGACGAAGGCCGACCGTCGGAAGTCATCCTCTGGCGTGACCCGACGGCTGGTCAGCGCACCACGGGCGTTCGCAGCGTGGACCGGGCGGCGACGGCGACGACGAGCTGTGTGGCGACGAGAGCGACCGCGACGACGGCGATGGCGAGGGTGCGGTCGACCGGCAGCAGCGCGGTGAAGAGGGTGCCGAGGACCGCGACCCCCAGCGCGAGAGCGGTCTGCTGCACCGTGACCATCACGCCGCCGCCGACACCCGCGAGGTGCGACGGGACGTCGGCGAGGACCGTCCCGAAGAGCGCGCCGACGCCGAGGGCCTGCCCGATGCCGGACAGCGCCAACGTCAGCACCACGGCGACGACCGGAGGCCCGTCGGGCGCGGCGATGACGAGCGCGGCGGTCCCCGCGAACCCGATCCCCTGTGTCAGTCCACCGGCGATCAGCACCCGCCGTCCATGGCGTCGCAGGAGCGCGGGAACGGCGAACGAGGTGCAGACGTAGGCGATCGTGACCGGGGTGACGACGACACCGGACCAGAGCGGGCTGATCCCGAGGAGGTCCTGCGTGGTGAGGGCGAAGACGAACAGGAACGCACTGACTGCCGGGAAGAACACCAGCAGGATCGGGAGTCCTCGCCGCATGGACGGTAGCCGGAGCAGCGACGGCGGGAGCAGCGGCAGTCGCCCGAGCCGTTCCGCTCGTGCTTCGACGACGACCAGCGCGGCTGCTGCCGGCGCGACCGCGACGAGGACCACGACGGTCCACACGGGCCAGCCGAGCGAGGGGCCTTCCGCCAACGGGACCAGCAGGCAGACGAGCACGACGGCGAGCAGCACGACACCGACGAGGTCGAGCCCCGCGCGGACGGACGACCGGTTCTCCGGGACGGTGCGACGTGTGAGCAGCAGTGCCGCGAGGCCGACGGGCAGGTTGACGAGGAACACCGTCCGCCATCCCAGGCCGAGGAGGTCGGCCTGGACGAGCAGCCCACCGACCAGCTGCCCGGCGACCGCGGAGAGTCCGCCGGCGACCGGGTACCGGCTGATGGCGCGAGCACGCGCGGGGC
Organism: Curtobacterium guangdongense; assembly: GCF_049341845.1. Lineage (NCBI taxonomy): Bacteria > Bacillati > Actinomycetota > Actinomycetes > Micrococcales > Microbacteriaceae > Curtobacterium > Curtobacterium guangdongense. Next base: position 341,179 of record NZ_JBMPIT010000003.1, on the reverse strand, counting down.
CTTCCAGCACGGTCTGCACCGTGGCGAGCACCTGCGGTGTCAGCAGCGCGGCGGCGGCGCCCTGGGCGAACCGCGCGAGCACCAGCACCGTCGCGGTCGGCGCGGTGCCGGCGAGCAGGGAGGTCAGGGCGAACGCGACGAGTCCGATGCCGAACAGGCGGCGTCGTCCGAAGCGGTCGCCGAGCCGGCCACCGAGGACGAGGAACGCGGCGTACGTCACGGCGTACCCGCCGGCGACCAGCTCGAGCGCTCCGGCGGACGCGTGCAGGTCGTGCGCGATGCTCGGCAGCGCGACGTTCGTGATGAACAGGTCGAGGCCCGCGAGGAACGGTCCGACGAGCAGGACCGTCAGTCCGAGCCTGCTGAGCGCCGGGGTGCGCAGCGATGCGGTGTCCTGGGACGTGCCTGAGGTCATGAGAGGAGCGTCGCGCAGGTGCACTGCTGGTACCAGGAGCCTCTTGGTACGGGTACCAGCACCACCAGGACGGAACGGCTCCCCAGGGGCAGGATGAGGTCGTGGACACTCGACTTCGCGAGCTCGGAGCGTTCCTGCGGTCACGTCGGGGGCGGATCCCGCCGCAGGAGATCGGCCTCTCCGCCGACGGCCGGCGGCGCACACCCGGGCTGCGGCGTGAAGAGGTCGCGCAACTCGCCGGCGTCGGCGTCACCTGGTACACGTGGCTCGAGCAAGGGCGTGACATCCACCCGTCCGAGCAGGTGCTGCGGTCCGTCGGTCGCGTGCTCCGACTCGATGACGACGAGCTGGCCTACGTGATGCGCCTCGGCGGGTACCGAGCGACGCCCTCGTCGCACGGGCGACCACGTGTGGACGACGTGGTGGTGCGGTTGATCGAGCGGCTGTCCCCGGTTCCGGCGTACGTCCAGAACGGCTGCTTCGACGTCGTCGCCCACAACGCGTCCTTCGGGCACCTCGTGACGGACCTCAACGCGATGCCGACGACGGAGCGGAACACCATGTGGCTCGCGTTCACCGACGCGGACTGGCGTGCCGCGATGCCGGACTGGGAATCGGTGACGAGGCGGATGGTCGCGCAGCTGCGGTCGCAGAGCGAGATCGAACCGTTCGCCGACCGCCGCGCCGCGCTCGTCGCCGGGTTGAGCGCCGCCTCCCCGCGGTTCGTCGAGCTCTGGCATCGCCACGACGTGCTGCAACCGCGGACCGGACGGAAGGTCTACGACAGCCCGCGGGTCGGACGGCTCCGGTTCGACGTCGCGACCACGTGGCTCGAACCCGATCCAGGGCTGCGACTGCTGGTGCACCTGCCGGCAGACGCCGAGACGGAGGAGCGGCTGGGGCTCTTGGAGGCCCGGCGGTAGGAGACCGGTACCCGGGGACGACCACGGGTAACTGTGGAGCGAGTGACGGGAATCGAACCCGCGCTACCAGCTTGGGAAGCTGGAGTTCTACCATTGAACTACACTCGCGTGCCCGCTCAGCGGGACTCGACAACCATACCGGATTCTCGGCTGGAAGCCAGCCGACCGCGTGCCGTGTGCCGTCGTGCCGGGGCCGACCCGAGCCTCCCGTCCGGTGCCCGTGTCTCTTCTGTGAGCCCGCCCGCCTGACGGACAGGTGTCGGACGCGTGTGTACCGTCCAGGGAGTTCCAGCGACCCCGAACCGAGGAGGACCCGGATGGTCAGACATCCCCTCATCGACGACGTCGTCGGCCCCGCGATCGTGGTCGACTCCGACTCGCAGGTGGTGTGGCTGACCGAGGCGCTGGCCTCGCTGCTGCGGCGTGCGTCCGCTGCCGAACGCATGGTCGTGCTCCGGACCGGCCCGCAGGCTGCGCTCACGCCGGCGCTCCGCCACGCGCTGGGTGCACACGGTGCCGCGTGGGCGGTGCGGGACTTCGACGGGAGTCTCCGCGACGGCCGGACGGGCGTCCGTGCCGACGGCGTCGAGGACTTCGTCGAGCGCGGGCCGGAACTGCTCGGGACGCCCTCCCCTGAACACCCGGTCGCCGCGGACTCGGTGCGCCAGATCAGCATCGACCTCACGTTGCGCCACCACGACGAGCGGGCGATCGACATCGGGTCCGCGATCGAGGCCCTGTGCCACACGGTCGGCACCTGTCCGACGCGCTGGGGGACCGCCGAGCCGCTGTCGGTGCCGTGGGACCGCTGGGTCGTCACGCAGTACGCCAAGCACGAGTCGCCCGGGGTCAGCACTTCGTACGCCGTGGGCGACGGGTTCTCCGCGACCATGACCGCGCACCTCACCGACGGCGTCGTCATCGAGACCATGTCCGCCGTCCTGACGATCCCCGAGGACGGGGCGGATCCGGAGCTCGCGGACCGGCTGCTCGATGCCGTGCACCGCGTCGCCGAGGACGTCGTCCCGGTGTTCGGCGTCGTCATGCAGCGACGTGGAGATGCCGACCACCTCGTCCGCGCCGTGTCGCACGGCGAGCCGGCACCGCTCGCCGTCGTGGTCGGGCCGGAAGCGGCCGGGTTCCTCGACCGCGGTGCCGTGTGGCCGCCGCCGCACACCTCGACCTCGACGTTCGGAGCCGGAACAGGCTCCGCGATGGCCGCCGACGGAGCCGGGCAGGGACTCATCGTCCGGCTCGAGGACGGCTGGACCGCACTCGAGTCGTTCCTCGACCGCATCGACGAGGACCGCTTCCTGCAGTTGGTCGGCGGCGCACCGCTCGACCCGGCGCACGACGAGGGAACGCTCGACGGGCACGTCGGTGCCGTCGGTCGGCACGGTGGCATCGGTGCCCCGTGACGTGACCCTGCTCTGCCGGGGACAGGTGGAGGTCCGCGAGGTCGCCGAGGCGCTGCTGCTCCACGACGACACGTGGGGTGTCCGTGCGCTCGACGACGGCCCGATGATGCAGGTGTGCCGCGACCAGGAGCACCCGGTGATCACGGTGCTCGGCGTCCGCCGCGTCGACTCCTTCGACGAGGTGGAGCGGATCCTCCCGGACGCTCCGACCCTCGGGACCCCGCTGTGGTGGGTGGACACCGTGACCCCTGCCGGATCGGACGGCGAGTCGGGGATCGCGGCTGCGCTCGAGGCCGCACTCGACCTCGACGCGGTCTGCATCGTCCACGGCGACTGACGGCCGCCGCTGACAGGCGCCCGCGTACGGCTGTGTCAGTCGCGGTTCATCGCGGACAGGCGCTCGTTGTACGCCTTCAGCTCGGCGTCCCCGTCGCGGTCGGCCTGGCGGTCGAGGCGCTTCGCGTCACGCTTGTCCGACTTCACCCAATTCCGCACCACGAGCAGCGCCACGAACACCATCGGCAACTCGGACGCACCCCACGCTATGCCGCCGCCGGTGTGCTGGTCGGCGAGGAGCGCGGCGTCGTTCGTCTGCCCGAGCGCGTGGAACCAGTCGACCGCGTAGATCGACTCCGACGTCATCACGGCGACCCCGAAGAACGCGTGGAAGGCCAGGGTCGCGAGCAGGGCGATGATCAGGATCGGGTACTGCGGGCGCTTGGGACCGGGGTCGATGCCGACGAACACCCAGAAGAACAGGTAGCCGCTCAGCACGAAGTGGACGACCATCGCCACGTGCCACTCGTGCGACTGCATCGCGGCCTGGAACGCCCCGGTGAAGTAGAACACCACGAGGGAGCCGGCGAAGACCACCCCGGCGACGGCCGGCTTCGCCATGAACTGCATGTACCGCGAGTGCACGAAGAGCATGAGCCACTCACGGGCACCGCGCGAGCCGTCGTTCCGCACCGGCAGGGTCCGCAGTGCCAGCAGCACCGGGCCGCCGAGCACGAGCGGCAGCGGCACGAACATCATCAGCAGCATGTGCTGGATCATGTGCGACGAGAAGTGGATCATGCCGTAGACCGACGGACCGGCCGAGGTCGTCCAGATGAACACCGCGCAGCCGAGCAGCCACGAGATCGTCCGGCCGACCGGCCACTTGTCACCGCGCTTCCGGAGCTTCCGGACGGCGAACAGGTACCACCCGGCACCGACCACGGCGAGGGCGAGCCACACCCAGTCGATGTGCCACTGCGTCAGGAAGGTGTGCAGCGTCTGCGTCGGCGGGTACGGGTAGCCGATGAGCCCGGAGCGGGTGTCCTCGCCGGTCTCAGGGGTCTGCGGGATCGGCGGCTGGCTCCGGGACACCGCGACCGAGACGCCGATCGCGACGGCCATGAACACGATCTCGGCGAGGGCGAAGCGCGTGAACGACCGACGATCGAGCGGGGAGCGCAGCAGTGCTGGCACGAGCTTCCGGCGCTGCACGACACCCGCGAGTCCGAGCAGGATCAGGATCGACGCCTTGACGGTGATGAGCCAGCCGTAGGTCGTCGTGAACAGGTCGAGCGGCCCGGTGAGACGGAGCGAGGCGTTCACGATGCCGGAGAACGCCACGGCGGCGAACGACCACCCGGCGAGCGTCGAGTACCGGGCGACCATGCGTCCGGTGGCGCCCTTCGTGCGGGTCCGCAGTGCGACGACCGCGACGAGCCCACCGGCCCACACGCACACCCCGATGAGGTGGATCGCGAGGGAGTTGACCGCGTTGGCGTGCTCGAGGGACCCGGCGGCGTGGCCGGAGAGCGCGAGGGGGAGCAGCGCGAAGAGCCCGGCGACCGTCGCCACGGCGAGCGTCGTGACCCGGGTCGCGAACGCGGCGAGCACGGTGGCGACGAGGATCGCGGCCGCCGACACGACGAGCGCTTGCCCGATCTCGACCTGGAACGCGAAGAGCATGAAGTTCCGCGCGAACACCGAGTTCGTCAGCGGGACACCGAGGGTGTTCGCCCCGGTGAAGACCAGGCTGACGACGGCGGCGAGGAACCAGATCGCCCCGGTCGTCGCCGCCCACCGGACCGCCCGGTGCTGGACGCTCGACATCGCGCCGTGGTCCTTCTTCTGCGCGGGGAGCGCGAACGCGGCGACGATGAGCAGCCCGATCGTGAGCGCCGCCATCGTGTCGTGCACCACCCGCGCGACGGGGAGCCCGTACTGCACGAGGTCGCCGGCCGACACGAGCTGCTGGCTCGCCGTGAACGCACCGGTCACGGTCATGCCGAGGATCGAGCAGCCGACCGCGAGCGGGATCGCGATGGCGAGCACGGTGGCGACGGTGGATGTACGAGCGGTGACGGGCGCCGATTCCGGCGCCGAGCCTCCAGGCTGTGTTTCGGGTGACGTGACGGTCATCGACCTGTTCCGGGGACGCTTGCGTCCGCGAGACCGCGGACCCTCCATGGTAGGCGCTGCCGACTGATCACACCTTGCGCTCCCAGATCCCCTCGCTGCCGACGCCGACGAACCCGACCGCCTCGTTGACGTCGAGCATCGGGCGGTTCTCCTCGGCGTTGAACGTCACGATCGACGGGTGTCCCGGGTGGTCCCGCTCGATCGTCTCGATCCCGACGACCTTCAGCAGCCAGCCGAGCCGGTGCCCGCGGTGTTCCCGGAGGACGAGGGTGTCCCACTGGAACACGGGCTGCCCGAGGTCATCCGGCACGGACAGCTGCGTGAAACCCGCCAGGGTGGTGCTCGGGACGTGCTCGATCGCGACGGTGAGGATCGTCCTCGGGGAGTCCTCGAGGTGTTCCTCGTGCTCCTGCAGCCGCTCGACGGTCCACACGTCCTCGGGCTCCTCCATGTCGCCCTCCGGTGCGTCCGTGCTCATCCGGGTCTCGAGCAGCGCGATGCCGGCCTGCCACTCGGTCGGCGTGCGACCGGTCCAGGAGTGCACGCGGTAGTCGGGACCCGCCGCCGTCGACGCCCGCTCGTGCAGGGTCTGCACCACCGAGTGGTCCGCCGGCAGTGCGAGCCGACTGATGCGGTTCACCTGTCCGAAGCGCCAGCCTCGGCCGGTCAGGAAGCGGACACCGGCCTCGTCCGCGGGGACGGCGCCGAACCCGGTCGGGGCGACGACGTACCCGGGGCCTGCAGCGGGGCCGACCTGCCGCGACACCGCGTAGGTCTTCCACTGGGTCCGTCCCTCGGCGCGGGCGATGCCCTCGATGTGGTCGGCGAGCAGGGTGCCGATCCCGCGGCGACGGTGCTCGGGATCGACGCCGATCGAGATCCAGCAGTTCGGGGTGCCCTCGGCGGTCTTCGAGTCGTAGGCGCCGGCCGCGACCACGGCGTCATGTGCGTCCCGGACGACGAAGAGTCGGCTCGGGGCCTCCGGATCGTGTTGCAGGGGGAGCTGTTCCTCGGCCTTCCAAGCGAGCTCGGCCAGCCCGTGGACGGCGACCTCGGAGCGGTTCGACACGTCGACCCACTCGCGGAACGCCTGCACCTTGGCAGGGTCGTCGGTCATGGTTGCAGGGACGTCGAGTTCGACGACGCGGTACACGGTGTTCCTTCCGCCGCCGTGCCGTCTGCAGGGCAGCCGAGCAGCATATCGGGGGAGCGCCCGGGCCCGCTAGGATTCCGTACCGTGCTGCTCTCCGACCGCGACATCACCGCCCAGCTCACCGCAGGCCGGATCGGCCTCGATCCCCGAGATCTCTCGCTCGTCCAGCCGTCGAGCGTCGACGTGCGCCTCGACAAGTTCTTCCGGCTGTTCGACAACCACAAGTACCCCCACATCGACCCGGCCGTCGACCAGCCCGACCTCACCCGGCTGGTCGAGACCGACCCGGACGAGGCCTTCGTGCTGCACCCCGGCGAGTTCGTGCTGGGGTCGACGTACGAGGTCGTCACGCTCCCCGACGACATCGCCGCCCGACTCGAGGGCAAGAGCTCGCTCGGGCGCCTCGGACTCCTCACGCACTCGACCGCCGGGTTCATCGACCCCGGCTTCTCCGGCCACGTGACCCTGGAGCTCTCGAACGTCGCGACCCTGCCGATCAAGCTCTGGCCGGGCATGAAGATCGGGCAGCTCTGCTTCTTCCAGCTGTCGAGCCCCGCGGACAAGCCGTACGGTTCCGCCGAGTACCAGTCGCGGTACCAGGGCCAGCGCGGTCCGACACCGTCGCGTTCTGCCCAGAACTTCCACCGGACGGACGTCTCCGTCCGCGACTGACGACCTCGCGGACGGCCGGCACACTCCGCCCAGACACGCGGGGCAGAACGATCGGTGCGCCGGATGATGCGAAATTTTTCATCTTGTGTATCGTGGCGTCATGTCAGGTGTCCTTGCACGACCCGCTGAGCGTCTCTCCGCGGCAGACCTCATCCGTGACGCACGACTCCGTGCCGAGCTGACCCAGGTCCAGCTCGCGAAGCGGGCCGGCGTCACGCAGAGCGTCATCAGCACCTACGAGAACGGTCGCCGCGAGCCGTCCCTCGCAGCGCTCCAGCGATTGCTGTTCGCCGCGGGCTTCCTGACCGTCATCGACCTGGAGCCCGTCGCCGATCCACCGCCGCTCCGCGAGCGGGTCGCCGCCGCCCGACTCGAGCTCCTCGAGGCCATCACGCGACTCGGCGGGATGAACCCGCGATTGTTCGGCAGCGTCGCCCGGGGCGAGGACGGTCCGGACAGCGACGTCGACCTGATGGTGGACCTGCGCCCGGGGCTCGGGATCTTCGCCCTCATGCGCATCCAGGACGCCGCGGAGCAGGTGCTCGGCGTGCGCGTCGACGTCGTGGCGGCGGCCGGCATGAGCGAGGACGTCGTCCGGCACGCGGTGCCGCTGTGAACCGCAACGTCCCGGAGCGGCTCGACGACGTCATCCGGGCGTGCGGGGTCATCGACCGGTACGTCTCGGACGCGTCGCTGCCGGAGGACCTCGTCTACGACGCCGTCCGGATGCGCCTGGTCGAGATCGGCGAGGCGGTGCGGATGCTGCCCGTGGCGGTGACGGCGGGCGAGCCGGGCATCCCGTGGTCGCGCGTCTCGCTCCTCGGTGAACGGCTCACCCGGCGCTACTTCGACACGACGCCGGCGATCGTGCTCGGGACCGCGCGGGTGGACGTCCCGCACCTCTGCCAGGCGGCGCGCCGCCTGCGCGCCCGCCACGGCTAGCCGCCCGGCTCGCCACGCAGCGGACGGGAGGCTCGTGGCGGCCCCGCCACGAGCCTCCCGGGAACGGGACCTCCCGGGAACGGGACAGGGCCCCGTCCGCGATGCGGACGGGGCCCTGTCGGGTACTGCTGGTGTTACTTGCCGGCCTCGGCCAGCTTCTCGAGGGTGTCGTTGCCCTTATAGGCCTCGACCGCGTTCTCCTTGGTGACGAGCACCGGGGTGAGCTCGATCGCGGGGACCGTCTTCACACCGTTGTAGTTGTTCGTCTTGTCGATCTTGGTGTCGGGCTTGTCGCCCTTGGCCAGCGTCGAGACCAGGTCGACGGCCGCCTGGGCCTCTTCCGTGGTGTTCTTGTAGATCGTCGAGTACTGCTCGCCGCTCATGATCAGCGGGATGGACGCGGTCTCCGAGTCCTGCCCGGTGACGACGGGGTTCTCCTTGCCGGCGGCCTTGGTCGCGGTGAGGATCGCACGGGCGAGGGTGTCGTTCGGCGACAGGACGCCGTCGAGCTTGGTGTCACCCGTGTAGTACTGCGACAGGAGGTCCGTCATGCGGGACTGGGCCTTCTGCGCGAGCCAGCCCTGCGTGTTGACCTTGCCGAACGTGGTCTGACCCGAGACGACCTTGAGCGTGCCGTCGTCGATCTTCGGCTGCAGGACGCTCATCGCGCCGTTGAAGAAGACCGTCGCGTTGGCGTCGTCCGGCGAACCGGCGAAGAGCTCGACGTTGTACGGGCCGTTCCCCTTCTTCTCCTTGAGGCCCTTGAGGAGGGCGTTGGCCTGCAGCTGGCCGACCTTGTAGTTGTTGAACGCGACGTAGTAGTCGACGTTCTTGGTGTTCAGGATGTTGCGGTCCCAGGCGATGACGACGGCGCCCGAGGACTTCGCCGACTTGACCTGCGAGGTGAGCTGCGAACCGTCGGCCGCACCGATGATGACGGCCTTCGCACCCTTGGTGATCATGCCCGAGATCTGCGACTGCTGGTCCGGGACGGGGCTGCCGGCGTTGGCGTACTGGATGTCCGCCTTGAAGCCGGCGTCCTCGATCGACTTCTTGAACGCGGCACCCGCGAGGACCCAGTTCTGCGAGGTCTTCGCCGGGAGCGCGACGCCGATGAGGTCGCCCTTCTTGATGGTCGCGTCGGAACCGCTGCCGGAGTCCGAGCCACGTGCGGAGCAGCCGCTGAGGGCGAGACCCGCGATGAGCGCCAGGCTGAGGCCGGCGACGATCTTCTTGCGCATGTGATTGCTTTCTCTTCGTTGAGGAGGGATGGGGCCGGAGCCCCGCTGTGGGGATGGGTGAGCTAGGGGAGGGTGATCTTCTCGGGCTGGTCCTCGATGGACTTCGGCTGCTGCGCGGCCACCGTGTTCTGCTCGGTGTCCTTGCGCTGGAACTGCCGCATCATCCCGCCGATCAGGGACGGACGCCCCTGCGACTTCGAGTAGACGTCGAAGGCGACGGCGACGAGCAGGACGAGACCACGGATGATCTGCACCTTGTTCGACTCGATGCCCATGAGCTGCAGGCCGTTCGAAAGCAGCGCCATGACGAGACCACCGATGATCGACCCGGAGATCGTGCCGACACCACCGGCGACCGCTGCACCACCGACGAACACGGCGGCGATCGCGTCGAGCTCCCAGCCGGTGCCGTCAGCAGGACCGGAGGCGCCGGAGTACCCGACGAAGACCATGCCGGCGATCGCGGCGAGGACGGACATGTTCATCATGACGAAGAAGTTGACCTTCTTCGCGCTGACGCCGGAGAGGACCGCGGCGTTGGCGTTGCCACCGACGGCGTAGACCTGGCGACCGAAGATCGTGTTCTTCGTGACGAAGCCGTAGATGATCGTCAGGACACCGAGGATGATCGCGACGATCGGGACCGAGGTGCCGACGGGGCCCGCGGCGAACAGGTACGTCGCGACGAGCGTGACGGCGACGAGGACACCGGTGCGGACGATCGAGACCCACAACGGCGGGACCTCGGCCTGCATCTTCCGGCGGCGGGAACGCCCACGCGCCTCGATGATGATGAGCGCTGCGACGGTGACGAGACCGATCAGGACGGTGCCGTTCGAGAACGGGGTACCCGGCCCGAAGTCCGGGATGAACCCGGCGCCGATCGTCGTGTAGCTGTCCGGCACGGGGACCGAGGTCGAGTTGCCGATGATCTGGTTCGCACCACGGAAGATCAGCTGACCGGCCAGCGTCACGATGAACGCGGGGACCCGGACGAACGCGACCCAGAAGCCCTGCCAAGCACCGATCAGGGCGCCGCACACCAGGCCGAGGACGATCGCGGCCCACACCGGGAAGTGCCACACGGCCATCGACTGGGCGACGACGATGCCGACGACCGCCGCGACCGATCCGACCGACAGGTCGATGTGGCCGGCGATGATCACCATGACCATGCCGAGCGCCAGGATGAGGATGTAGGAGTACTGCAGGAACAGGTTGATGACGTTGGTGGGCTCGAGGATGAGCCCGTTCGTCGTGACCGAGAAGATGGCGAGGATCGCGATCAACGCGATGATCATGCCGTACTGGCCGATGCTGTTGCCCTTACCGAAGAGCAGTCTCAAGTTCTTCATTTCGCGAGTGCGCCCTTCCGCGCGGAGGTCATGCTGCGCATGAGCGTTTCCGGATCAGCCTGGTCGGCCGGTACGTCGTTGGTGATCTGGCCCTCGAAGATCGTGTAGATCCGGTCGGAGAGGCCCAGGAGTTCGGGGAGCTCGGACGAGATGAGGATGATGCCCTTCCCCTCGGCCGCGAGCTGCTGGATGATGCCGTAGATCTCGAACTTCGCGCCCACGTCGATGCCGCGGGTCGGTTCGTCGAGGATGAGCAGGTCCGGGTCGGTGAACATCCACTTCGACAGGACGACCTTCTGCTGGTTCCCGCCGGAGAGCTTCCCGACGTTCTCCTCGACGCTCGGCACCTTCGTGCGGAGCAGCTTCCGGTACTTCTCGGCGACGTCGTACTCTTCGAGGGAGTCCACGACGCCGGCCTTCGAGATCTTGTGCAGGTCGGCGGACACCGTCGAGCGCTTCACGGTGTCGAGCAGGTTCAGGCCGAGGGCCTTGCGGTCCTCGGACACGTAGCCGAGCCCGGCGTCGATCGCCTGCTGGACGTTGTTGAGCTTGATCTCCTGGCCGTCCTTGAACACCTGGCCGCCGAGGAACGTGCCGTAGGAGTGGCCGAAGATGCTCATCGCGAGCTCGGTGCGGCCGGCGCCCATGAGGCCGGCGAACCCGACGATCTCGCCGCGCTTCACGTGGAAGTTCGAGCCCTTGCAGACCAGGCGCGACGAGTCGAGCGGGTGCTGCACGGTCCAGTCGCGGACCTCGAAGAAGGTCTCGCCGATCTTCGGGGTGCGGTCGGGGAAGCGCGACTCGAGCGAGCGGCCGACCATCCCGCGGATGATGCGGTCCTCGTTGACGCCGTCCGCCTTGACGTTGAGCGTCTCGATGGCCTTGCCGTCACGGATGATCGTGATGCTGTCGGCGATCTGCTCGATCTCGTTGAGCTTGTGGCTGATGATGATGCTCGAGATGCCCTTGGCCTTCAGCCCGACGATCAGGTCGAGCAGGTGCTGCGAGTCGTTCTCGTTGAGCGCCGCGGTCGGCTCGTCGAGGATCAGGAGCTTGACGTCCTTGTGCAGGGCCTTGGCGATCTCGACCAGCTGCTGCTTGCCGACACCGATGTTCTTGATCTGCGTGTCCGGGTCGTCGGCCAGGCCGACGCGGGCGAGCAGGTCCTGGGCGCGGAGCTGGGCCGTGGTCCAGTCGATCGCCCCGAAGCGGCTCGGCTCGTTGCCGAGGAACAGGTTCTCGGTGATCGAGAGCTCCGGGATGAGGGCGAGCTCCTGGTGGATGATGACGATGCCGGCCTGCTCGGACTGCTTGATGTCCTTGAAGCGGACCTCTTCGCCTTCGTAGACGATCTCGCCCGTGTAGGTGCCGTACGGGTAGACGCCGGACAGGACCTTCATGAGGGTCGACTTGCCCGCACCGTTCTCGCCGCAGATCGCGTGGATCTCACCGGCGCGGACCGTGAGCGAGACGTCCGCGAGGGCCTTGACACCAGGGAACTCCTTGGTGATCGACCGCATCTCGAGGATGGTCTCGGGTGCGGTGATCGACCGGGTCTCGAGTCCGGTGTCGATCGGGTTTGACGCCACTGTGCATCTCCTTCTGCCGCTTCGGTGCGGCAGTCCTTCGGTGGTTCTGCGAGCGGCAGCGAAGGCACAGGGAGTCTGTGTGGACTTCGTTGTCGCGTCCGGTGTCCCAGCCTGTGTGACGGTCCATGTGAACGGTCACATCGGCTGGAACGGAGGTAATACTACGCACGGCGTCGGCGCGGGTGTCAATTCGGATTGGTCGCGTTTCGGTAACGGCCCGCAGTTCCGCGCCGTCGGGCCGTGTGGTGACCCTCGATGTGGGGTCGCTTCCCCGGCGTGGCGGGCATCGGACGGGAGGCTCGTGGCGGCCTGGCCACGAGCCTCCCGTCCGCCGTTCCGTCCGGCCTCGGCGTGGGCCGAATCGCGCATAGCGAGCCGAATCGCGCGTAGGAGGTCGGAAATTCCGACCTCCTACGCGCGAAACGGCCCCCTACGCGCGGAACGACCGGCCGCGACGGGACGGCCTCCTCCGCGCGGAAGGGCCCGCTACCCGCGGTGCCGCGGCGCGCTCGTGGAGGCGCGGACCACGAGCTGCGGGACGATCTCGATCGGGCGGAGCACGTCGCCCTCGCGGGGGAGGAGCAGGTCGACGCAGCGTCGTCCGAGCTCGGCGAAGTCGACCTGCACGGTGGTGAGCGGCGGCCAGAAGTGCTTGGCCTCCGGGATGTCGTCGTAGCCCACCACGGACAGGTCTCCCGGCACGTCGAGCCCGTACGACCGCGCCGCGTGCATCACCCCGAGCGCCATGGCGTCGTTCGAGCAGAACACCGCCGTGCAGTCCCGCCATCGAAGGAGTTCTCGGCCGGCGTGGTACCCGAAGTCCGCGGTCCAGTCGCCCAGGATCGGCGGTTGCACGGGCTTGTCGCGGTCGGACATCTCGCGGAGGAAGCCCTGCATGCGGGCGTCGGCCTCGATCCAGTCCTGCGGTCCCGCGATGTGGCGGATGTACTCGTGGCCGAGGTCGAGCAGGTGCGCCGTGGCCAGGCGCGCGCCCTCCATCTGGTCGACCCAGAGCGCGGTCGGGTCCTCGCCGATGCTCGAGCGCAGCGTGATGTACGGCGTCCGGACGCCGAGTTCCTCGATGAGGTCGAACACGCGCTGTTGCGGCGCGATGACGATCATGCCCTCGACGTCCTGGTCCAGCAGGTGCCCGAGCCCGTCGCGCACGGCGGCGTCGGTCGGCTCGGCGATGTTCGCCGTCGTGACCGAGTACCCGCGCGCGACGGCCGAGTCCTCGATCGCCTGCATCGTGACCGCAGGACCGTAGTGGGACCGCTGTGCCGTCAGCACGCCGATCGTCCGGGTCCGGCTGGTCACCAGCGCGCGTGCTGCGCGGTTCGGCCGGTACTGCAGCTGCTCCATGGCAGCGACCACGCGCTCCCGCGTCTCGGCGCGGATCGCGTCCGAGTTGTTGAGCACCCGTGACACGGTCTGGTGCGACACCCCGGCGACCCGCGCGACATCGCGGATGGAGGGCGATCGCGGTTGCTGTGCCCGCGTCGACGCCATTGCTACTCGTTCCCGCTCGGTCTGCTGGCACGCCCATGTGCACGTTCACATTCCGAGCCAGATCATTATGCACGTCCGGATGCTCGGCGCCACCTGAGTTGTCGTGAGCGGGTGCATGGGGTACCGTTCTGGCCGACGCCCGGTATATCGGATGCGTCAACAATCGAAGATCGGCCGTCCCGCCCGAGGGACGGCGTCGCTTGAGACCTCAGAGAACAGCGACACCCGCAGCGCACGGCGCTGGGGTGTCCGCTGTTCTCTTTTTTTTGTGCCCCCGCCCGTTTCCCAGTCACGTACCCGTCCACGAAGGAGTGGCCTTGTCGAAGTCCCGCAGGCTGACGAGTTTCATCGTCCTGTCCATGACCGGTGGTGTCATCTTCCAGGTGGCGTACATCCGCTTCGTCTTCCTCGCCGACACCGCGCACGCGCTCGACCTGACGATCCAGCGCTACGGCGAGATCACGTCGGTCTTCGGTGCCGTCGCCGTCGTCATGTACTTCTGCGGCGGGTGGTTCGCCGACCGGTTCTCGCCCAAGGCCCTCATCGTGATCGCGCTCGCCGGCATGGGCCTCGTCGACCTCTGGCTCTCCACCGTCCCGAACGAGGGCGGCATCGTCGTGGCCCACGTGCTGATGGCCGTGCTCGGCATGGGCCTCTACTGGTCGTCGCTCGTCAAGCTCATCTCGATGCTCGGGTCTGCCGACGAGCAGGGCAAGCTCTTCGGGTTCCTCGAGGGCATCCGCGGCGTCACGTCGACCGTCGTCGGGTTCATCGGGGCCGGCATCGTCGCCGCCGCGATCGCCGACACCGGCGGGGTGCTCTGGGTGATGCGCATCTACGGCGTGCTCTGCCTGGTCTTCGCCGTGCTCGTGCTGCTCGTGGTGCAGACCGACCGGACGGCGCTCGAGGGCGTCGCGCGCCAGACGGTGAGCCTGCGGGAGCTCGGGCTCGCGGCACGGAACAAGTACACCTGGCTGATCGGGTTCTCGATCATGATGATGTACTGCTTCTACACGCTGCTCGGGTACCTCACGCCGCTGCTGCAGTACGGCTTCGCGGTGCCCGTCGTGCTCCTCGGCGCGATCGGTGTCATCCGCACCTACGTCTTCCAGATCGTCGGCGGACCGGCGGGCGGCCTGCTCGTGGACAAGTGGACGAAGTCGTCGCCCGCCTTCCTCCGCTGGGCCTTCGTCGTCGCGGCCGCCGGGGCACTCGGCTTCGTCCTGCTGCCCGAGTCGCCGGCGCTCGTCTGGGTCGCGATCGCGCTGATGATCGTCATCTGCATCGCGGTCTTCACCTCGCGCGGCGTCTACTGGGCGCAGGTCGGCGAGGTCGAGGTCCCCCTCGCCCAGCGTGGCGGCGTCATCGGGCTCGCGTCCGGCATCGCGTACCTGCCCGATGCCTTCCTGCCCGCGGTCGGGGCCTGGTGGACCGGCGACCCCGCGAACGGCGTGCCCCAGCAGGGCGGCGGGTACACCGCGATGTTCCTCGTGCTCGTCGGCGCGGCCGTGCTCGGCTTCGTCCTCACCACCGTGACCATGCGCGTCCGTGCGCGGGACCTGCGCCGCGCCGCGGCCCCCGCCCTCGTCTGACCCCCCCCCACTTCCACGAAAGGACCCCACCCTCCATGGACATCCGCGACTTCTCGATGGACCTGTTCTCGCTCGCGGGCAAGACCGCAGTCGTGACCGGCGGCAACTCCGGGCTCGGTCAGGCGTTCTCGCTCGCGCTCGCCAAGGCCGGCGCCGACGTGTTCGTGCCGAGCGTCGTCGACGACGACGGCACGACCCGGGCGCTCGTCGAGGGCGAAGGGCGTCGGTACGAGTTCCTCGAGATCGACCTCACCGCCGACGACGCCCCCGAGCGCATCGTCGACACCTGCATCGAGCGGCTCGGCGGGTTCGACATCCTGGTCAACTCCGCCGGCATCTGCAAGCTCGCGAGCGTCGACGAGTTCGGCCGCGCCGAGTGGGACCCGATGATCGCCGTGAACCTGACCGCACCGTTCGCCCTCGGGCACGCGGCGTCGAAGCACTTCGTCGCACAGGGCTCGGGCAAGATCATCAACATCGCGTCGCTGTTCGCGTTCCTCGGCGGCCAGTGGTCCCCGGCGTACGCGGCCACGAAGCACGGCATCGTCGGCTTCACGAAGGCGTACTGCGACGAGCTCGCGCAGCACAACGTCCAGGTGAACGCCATCGCACCCGGGTACTTCGCCACCGCGATCACCGCAGCGACCAGGGCGAACCCGGAGACGAACCAGCGCGTGCTCGACCACATCCCCGCCGGGCGGTGGGGCGACGTCGCCGACCTGATGGGCGCGACGGTCTTCCTGGCGTCCCGCGCGGCCGACTACGTCAACGGGCACACGCTGACCGTGGACGGCGGCTACCTGGTGCGCTGACCGGCAAGCAAGCACAGGCAAGCAAGCAAGCAAGCACGCACGCACGCACGCGCAAGCACGACCCCGCACGACCAACGAAAGGCACCCCCCTCATGATCGACTCGATCGCCACCCTCGACCGCTCCGAGATCCTCGCGCGCCTCGCCGAGATCGTCCGACCCGAGCAGATCGACACCGACGAGCAGCACCTCAAGGACGCCAGCGTCGACCGCTTCAAGAAGTACCAGTCGGTGCACGGCATCTACGACGCGCCCGCTCCGGTCGCGATCGTCAACGCCGAGTCCACCGAGGACGTCGCCGCGATCCTGGCCTTCGCGAACGACAACCTCGTCAACATCGTGCCCCGCACCGGTCGCACGGGCACCGAGGGCGGCCTCGAGACGAGCGTCGTCGACACCATCGTGCTCGACTGCTCGCGGATGGACGCCGTCCTGCGGGTCGACGAGGAGAACATGCAGGTCACGGTGCAGGCCGGCGTGCCGCTCCAGCGCCTCGAGGACGAGCTCCGCCTGCGAGGGCTCACCACCGGCCACTCGCCCCAGTCGAAGCCGCTCGCCCAGTACGGCGGCCTCGTCGCGACCCGCTCGATCGGCCAGTTCTCGACGCTCTACGGTGCGATCGAGGACATGGTCGTCGGGCTCGAGGCCGTGTTCCCCGGTGGCGCCGTCCGCCGCATCAAGGCAGTCCCGCGTCGCTCCGCCGGCCCCGACATCCGCCACGTGGTCATCGGCAACGAGGGTGCGCTCTGCGTCATCACCGAGGTCACGGTCAAGGTCTTCAAGTACATGCCGGAGAACAACCGGTTCCACGGTGCGCTCGTCGACGACATGCGGACGGGCATCGCGATCCTGCGCGAGGTCATCACGAACGGCTTCCATCCGTCGGTGGTCCGCCTGTACTCGCCGGAGGACGCCAACCAGCACTTCTCGCACTTCTCGAAGGACAAGTGCGTCGTGGTCTTCGTCGCCGAGGGCCCCGCCGGCATCGTCGCGGCCACGAGCGCCGAGATCGAGCGCGTCATCGCCCAGCACCCGCACGAAACCGTCGACCCCGCGCACATCGAGCGCTGGTTCGACAACCTCAACTGGGGCCAGGACAAGATCGACGCCGAGAAGGAGGTCATGCTCCGCGACCGCCAGCTCGGCTACACGACCGAGATCTCGGCCGACTGGTCCGCTGTCGGCGACGTCTACGACGCGGTCATCGAGCGCATCCGCAACGAGTACCCGTACGCCGGGGACCTGACGATGCTGGGCGGCCACTCGTCGCACAGCTACCAGACCGGGACGAACATGTACTTCGTGTACGACTACCGGATCGACTGCTCCCCGGAAGAGGAGATCGAGAAGTACCACATCCCGCTCAACGCGATCATCGTCGAGGAGGCCCTGCGCCACGGCGGCTCGATGGTCCACCATCACGGCGTCGGCAAGTACCGTACCCCGTGGGTCGAGGAGGAGCACGGCTCGGCGTTCGCGATCATGCGCGGCCTCAAGGAGCAGTTCGACCCGAAGGGGATCATGAACAAGGGCACGATCTTCCCCGAGCCCGGCGCGATCCAGCCCGCGGCGGCGGACCCGGACACCACCTTCGGCCGAGCATGACGACCTACCTCGTCGGCATCGACAACGGCTCGCAGTCGTCGAAGGTCACGATCTTCGACGAGCGGGGCGTCGTCGCTGCCGAGGGGCGCGTACCGCTGCGGGCGAACCACACGCCGGCACCCGGTGTGGTGGAGCACCCCGACGACGACCTCTGGGACTCGATCGCACGGGCCTGCCGCATCGCGATGGCGTCGTTCACGGGCGACCCGGCGGACATCGTCGGGGTGGGGCTGTGCACCATCCGGTTCTGCCGGGCGGTGCTCCGCGCCGACGGCTCGCTCGCCCAGCCCGTGCTGAGCTGGATGGATGCCCGCGTCGGCCGCCCGTTCGAGGCGGAACACGACGACGTGGCGTGGGTCACGACGTCGTCCGGCTACGTCGGCCACCGGCTCACGGGTGCGTTCCGTGACACCGCCGCGAACTACCAGGGCATGTGGCCGATCGACACCGACACGTGGCGCTGGTCGACCGACGCCGCCGCGTATGCCGCAACGGGCATGCAGCGATCGCAGCTCTTCGAACTCGTCGATCCGGGCGACCTCCTCGGCACGATCACGGCCGAGGCGAGTGCGGCGACGGGGCTCCCGGTCGGGCTGCCGGTCGTCGCGACGGCGAACGACAAGGCGGTGGAGGCGCTCGGCTGCGGACTCCTCGACCCGTCGACGCTGCTCGTCTCGCTCGGCACGTACATCGCCGGGATGTCCGTCGGCGCGCGGAACATCGGCGACGCGACCGAATCCTGGACGAACTTCGGGTCCGAACCCGGCCGCTACCTCTACGAGAGCGGCGGGATCCGGCGCGGCATGTGGACCGTCAGCTGGTTCCGCGACCTGCTCGGCTCCGGGACCGAGGCCGAGGCGGCTGCCGCGGGTGAGCGGGTCGAGGACCTGCTCAACCGCGAAGCGACAGCGGTGCCGGCCGGGTCGGACGGTCTCCTGACGGTGCTCGACTGGCTCGCGCCGGACGACGCGACGTTCCGGAAGGGCAGCATCCTCGGCTTCGACGGACGCCAGGGCCGGGCCCACGTGTACCGGTCGATCCTCGAGGGCATCGCGATGACGATGCGCGATCGTGCGGACGCGATGGGCGGCGAGCTCGGCATCGCGTACGAGCGCGTCGTCGTGTCGGGCGGCGGCTCGTCGTCCGACCTGATGATGCAGGTCATGGCCGACGTGTTCCAGGTCCCGACGATCCGCGTCGTCGGCGACAGTGCGGCCAGCCGCGGGGCAGCGATCTGCGCGGCCGTCGCGACGGGCGTGCACCCCTCCTTCGCCGCCGCTGCCGAGGCGATGGTCGTCGAGCGGGACCGGACCGCCCCGCGGCCGGAGCACGCGGCGGTGTACGACGCGCTGCGCGCGGTCCATGCCGACGTCACGGCGCACACCGACGCGGTCTACCGCAGGACGGCCGCGATCGTCGGCTGAGCACGGACGGACGGGAGGCACGGTGCGGGCCCGCACCGTGCCTCCCGTCCGTCGTGTGTCGGCTACAGCCAGTTCCGCTTGCGGAAGACCACCCACAGCACGCCCGCCAGGGCGAGCATCGCGACGATCGCGGCCGGGTAGCCGTACCGCCAGTGCAGCTCGGGCATGTGGTCGAAGTTCATCCCGTAGACGCCGGCGATGAGCCCCGGCGCGAACAGGATCGCCGCCCACGATGAGATCTTCTTCACCTCTTCGCCCTGCTGGTGCGCGGCACGGGCGAGCTGCCGGCTCTCCTCGCCCTGCGCCAGGCTCGCGCTGGTCATCCGCCGCATGGCCTCGTTCTGCTCTTGCGACACCAGGGTCGAGTGCAGGGTCAGGGCGTTCTCGAGCAGCGCGCGGAACGAGTCGATGCGCTCGGTCACCCGCAGCGCGTGGTCCATCACGTCGCGCAGCCGGTGCTGGACGTCCTCGTCGACCGCGTACTTGTCGGCCCCGCGGAGCAGCCCACGCACCATCGCGGGGACCGGCTTCGTCGCACGCTGGAACGCCAGGACCTCGCTGAGGAGCTGGTAGATCCGCTTCGAGACGTCGGCGGCGACGTGGCCGGCGAAGAGCTGGTCCTCGATCTCGTCGATCTCGTCCTGCAGCACCTCGACGACCGGGGCGTAGCCGTCCACGACCTCGTCGAGCACCGCAGCGGTCACTGCCTCCGATCCCTTCGCGAGGAACTCGGGGTCCTGCTCGACCCGTGCGCGCAGGGCGGCGAGGTCCGGGCGGTCGGCGTGCCGGACGCTCACCACGAAGCGGTCCCCGACGAAGAGGTGCACCTCGCCGAACTCGACGGTGCCCTGGTCGGCGTCGTACCAGGCCGGACGCAGCACCACGAACAGGGTGTCGCCGTAGCGCTCGAGCTTCGCGCGCTGGTGACCCTTCATCGCGTCCTCGACGGCGTTCTCGTGCAGGTCGAACTCCGTCGCGACGGACTCCAGCTCACGTGGATCCGGGCGCAGCAGCCCGATCCACGCGAGGTCGCAGTCCCGTCGTGCATCGAGCGACAGGGTCGATGACGACTCGACGCGACGTCCGTCGACGTAGATCGCGTTGTCGATCATTGCCATGCTGTGCTCCTTCGGTCGGGAGCAGGCAGGCGCGAGACGACCCGGATCGACGTCCGGGGCGTGGGCGTGGTTCAGCGCGTGGGCACGACGACCGTCAGGGGCAGCCGGCCCGCACGAGGATGGTCACCCGACATCGCGCCTCACCTGCCCTTCTGGTTCGTCCTTGCAGCGGAATGTCCCGCAGCCAACGGCCGAGCGTACGCCTCTCGTCCGCGATTCCCAAACGCAACCGACATACCTAATGTGAAGTTCCAACCGTATACCCCGGTGTCACATCGAAGGAGATGTCATGCGCACGAACTCACTCCGCTCACTCGTCCTGGTCGCGGTGACCGCAGCCACGGCCGCGACGGCCATCGCAGCACCAGCCGCCGCGGCGCCGTCCGTGGCGATCTCGGACGTTGCTCCCGCGGCCTCCGGCACCTTCACGACCGGGTGCGGCGGGATCCCCGGCGGGGAGATCAAGGTCTCGTGGACACGCGAGGGCTCCGCGTACACGGCGACGATCGACCAGTACAAGCTCTCACCTGCGCACGGTCAGACGAACAAGACCGGCGAGGTGCAGCTCGGCATCAACGGCGGGTCCTGGCTCACCGAGACCAAGTTGACGTCGGACAACGCCTGGCACGACCTCGGCGCGTCGACCACCGCCACCGTGCCCGCGGGCAACTCGATCGAGCACACGTTCACGCTGACGTACTCGGGCTTCCCGACGTACCCGCACTGCTCGGGGAGCAAATGGCTCTGAGTCGTCGGTGAACACGGACCGCGGCGCCTGGGGTCACATGCCCCAGACGTCGCGGTTCGACGACGCGACCGCCACGGCACCGGCGCCGAGGGCGGCCATCACGTCCGCCTTGTCGCAGACCAGTCCACCGGCGATGAGCGGGACGTCGGTGTCGTCCCGCAGCCAGGTGATCACCCGCGGCATGCAGCCGGGCAGGATCTCGATCGCGTCGGGCTTCGCCTGCTCGACGACGCGGGGGAGCTGGTGGTACGAGAACGAGTCGACGAGGAAGAACCGCTGCACGGCGACCAGTCCGGCACGCTTGGCGGCGCGGACGAGGTTCGACTTCGCGGAGAGGACCCCGTCGGCCACGGTGTGCCGGGCGATCCACGTCACGACGACGTCCCGCGCGGCGAACCCGTCGAGCAGGTCGACGTCGACGAGCACCGTCTTGCCGGCGTCCTTGCAGCGCTGCACGATGTCGGCGATGTCGAGCACGCTGCCGTAGAGCACGAACACGACGGCGCGGTCGGACTCGAGCACCGAAGCGAGGGCGGCGTCGTCCTTCACGCTCGCGATCACCGGGTCGTCCCCGAGCTGGTCGAGCACGTGCGCCGCTGCAGTCATGTGCACCATTGTCGGTGCGTCCGGCTGGGGGTCAGTCGAGGGCGCGGACCGGCAGTTCGGCGAGCTGCCAGCCGAGCCACGGGCTGAACGCGAACGGCGCTGCCGAGACCGCGGCGCGCAGCTTCTCCTCGGAGAGCCACACCCACTCGGACACCTCGTCGTCGGCGGGCTCCGGGTCGTGGTCGGCGACCGCGCGGAACACCGGGCAGACCTCGTTCTCGACGATGCCCGACGCGTCGACCGCGCGGTAGCGGAAGTCCGGCAGGACCTCCTCGATGCTGTGGAGCGTCATGCCCAGCTCGCGTGCGGCACGCCGGGCGATGGCGTCCTCGAACGACTCGTCGGGACCGGGGTGTCCGCAGAACGAGTTCGTCCACACCCCCGGCCAGGTCTTCTTCGCCAGCGCGCGACGGGTCACGAGGATGTCGCCCGCCTCGTTGGTCACGTGGCAGCTGAACGCCAGGTGGAGGGGCGTGTGGTCTGTGTGCACCGTGAACTTGTCCGCCACGCCGATCGGGGTACGGTCGTCGGCGAGTAGCACCACGGTTTCCGGGAATTGGCTCATCTGTCTCGATAGATTAGTTGAATGACGGACGAAGCGGCCACCGTGGCGCCGATCGACCTCGCTCTGGTCGATGCGTGCCTCGAGCGCTTCTTCACCGTGTCCTCGGGCAGGGCACAGGCGTTCGGGCGTCCTTCCGAGGAACTCTGGCGGGTGCTCCGCAAGGCGAGCATGGGCGGCAAGCGCTTCCGACCGCGCATGGTGCTCACCGCGTACGCCGGACTCGGCGGCGACGACGTGCACGCCGCGTCGCACATCGCGGCCGCGTACGAACTGCTGCACACCGCGCTGGTGGTGCACGACGACGTCATCGACCGGGACTGGTCCCGCCGCGGGCAGCCGAACGTCGCAGGAGCCTTCCGCGACACGGGCACGACGGGTGGGCTCCCGCTGCCGATCGCCGAGCACCGGGGGATGAGCGCCGCCGTGATCGCCGGGGACCTGGCGCTCGCCGGAGCCCCGCGCTTCATCGAGTCGAGCGGCGTCACGGGCGACCGTCGCACCCGCCTGCTCGACCTGTTCGACGACGCCGTGTTCGCGAGCGCCGCGGGTGAGATGGCCGACGTCGACCTCAGCCACGGCGTGATGCCGACGGTGGACGAGGTCCTCCAGATGGAGCGGGCGAAGACGAGCGTGTACTCGTTCGAGGCGCCGTTGCAGTCCGGTGCGGTCCTCGCCGGCGCGGACGAGTCGATCGTCGCCGCGCTCGGTGCCTTCGGCCGTGAGATCGGCATCGCCTACCAGATCGTCGACGACCTGCTCGGGGTCTTCGGGGACGAGGCCGCGACGGGCAAGACCGCGATCGGGGACCTGCGTGAGGGCAAGCGCACGATGCTCATCGCCTACGCAGCGACGACCGACTGCTGGTCCGAGCTCGCGCCGTACCTCGGCGACCCGCACCTGACCGAGGATCGCGCGAGTGCGATGCGCGCGCTCCTGACGTCCTGCGGGGCAAGGGACGCTGCGCTCGCACGGGTCGAGGAGCACACCGCCCTGGCCCGCGCCGAACTCGCGGCGCTGCCGTACGACCTCGCGGACCGGCTGGAGACGCTCGTGTCCGAGCTGGTGGAGCGAGTCCGGTGACCTCCAGCAACGCCGGGAGCACGCACACCGCGCGGCTCCCGCTCTACGACGCCACGGCAGAGGCCGCGTCCTCCGTCGTCATCGAGCGGTACTCGACGTCGTTCGGCCTGGCGTCCCGCCTGCTCACGAAGGACACCCGGGAGCACATCAGGAACGTCTACGCGCTGGTCCGCGTCGCCGACGAGGTCGTCGACGGCCCCGCGACCGAGGCCGGTCTCGCGCCGGACCTCGCCCGCACCGTGCTCGACGAGCTCGAGACCGACACCGAACGTGCGATGCGCCTGGGCTTCTCGGTGAACCCGGTCGTGCACGCCTTCGCCAGGACTGCCAGGACGATCGGCTTCGGCACGGAGCTGACGGCGCCGTTCTTCGCCTCGATGCGGATGGACCTCGAGCAGACCGAGCACGACCAGGTCTCGTTCGACGCCTACGTGTACGGCTCGGCGGAGGTCGTCGGGCTGATGTGCCTCCGTGCGTTCGTGTACCGCGCCGGACGGCCGACCTTCGACGAGTCCGTGCTGGTCGAGGGCGCCAGGGCGCTCGGTGCCGCCTTCCAGAAGGTGAACTTCCTCCGCGACCTGCACGCCGACTTCGAGGTGCTGGGCCGCTCGTACTTCCCCGGTGTCGACGTGCGGACGTTCGACGAGGCCACGAAGCACCGCCTCGTCGCGGACGTCCAAGCCGACCTCGACACCGCTGCCAGGACCGTGCCGCTGCTGCCGAAGGACGCCCGCCACGCGGTCGGCCTCGCGCACGCGCTGTTCCAGGAACTCAACGACCGGATCGCGGCCACGCCGGCCGACCGGCTGATCACGACGCGCGTGCGCGTCCCGAACCCCGTCAAGGCGCGGCTCGCCGCGCAGGTGCTCGCCGGTCGCGCGCCGCTGCGGTCCCGCAACGTCCCCACAGGACAGACTGGAGGCTCCTCATGAGCCCGACCCGTGCCTCCAGTTCGAAGACCGGACAGTCGACTGCACGCAAGGTCCCCGTCCGACGCGCCGTCGTGATCGGTGGCGGCATCAGCGGACTCGCGTCCGCCGCGCTGCTCGCGCGTGACGGCTTCGCCGTCACGGTGCTCGAGCAGCGCACCCAGCTCGGCGGCCGTGCGGGCTCGTGGGAGCAGGACGGCTTCCGGTTCGACACCGGGCCGTCGTGGTACCTCATGCCCGAGGTGTTCGACCACTTCTTCCAGTTGCTCGGCACCAGCGCCGACGAGCAGCTCGACCTCGTGAAGCTCGACCCCGGCTACCGCGTCTACAGCGAGGGGTACGACGAGCCGATCGACCTCCGGGCATCCCGCGAGGACAACCTCGCGCTGTTCGAGTCGATCGAGCCAGGCGCCGGAGCCCGGATGGCGAAGTACCTCGACTCCGCTGCCGAGACGTACGAGATGGCGGTCCGGCGCTTCCTGTACGGCACGTTCCAGGACTTCCGGAAGCTCGCGGCCCCCGACGTGCTGCTGCGGATGGGGAAGCTCGCACGGCTGCTCGTCGAGCCGCTGTCGACGTTCGCGGAGTCCGCCGTGCGGGACCGCCGCCTGTGGCAGATCCTCGGCTACCCGGCCGTCTTCCTCGGGACGAGCCCGTACGCCGCACCGAGCATGTACCACCTGATGAGCCACCTGGACCTCGCCGACGGGGTGCTCTACCCGAAGGGCGGCATCACCGAGGTCATCGCGGCCGTCGAACGCGTCGCCAGGGCCGAGGGTGCGCAGATCATCGCCGGCGCGAAGGTCGAGCGGATCCAGGTCGAGGGCGGCCACGTCACCGGCGTCGTGCACCGCGACCGTCGTGGAGCGCAGCACGTCGCACCGGCGGACGTCGTCGTGAGCGCCGCCGACCTGCGGCACACCGAGATGCAGCTGCTCGACCGCGAGCACCGGACGCACGACGAGTCGCACTGGAAGAAGCGCGACCCCGGGCCCTCTGCCGTGCTCGTGTACCTCGGCGTCGACGGCCCGGTGCCGGGGCTCCTGCACCACACGCTGGTGTTCACCGCGGACTGGAAGGCCAACTTCGGCGCGGTGTTCGGCGACGACCGGCACGTGCCGGACCCCGCGTCGATCTACGTCTGCGCCCCGTCGGAGACCGACCCGACCGTCGCACCGCGGGGATCGAGCAACCTGTTCATCCTGGTCCCGCTCCCCGCCGACGTCGGCATCGGCAAGGGCGGGGTCGACGGCGCGGGTGACTACGAGGTCGAGCAGATCGCGGACCGCGCGATCGACGTCGTCGCCGAGCGCTCCGGTGTCCCGGACCTCCGCGACCGCATCCGGGTGCGCAAGACGATCGGCCCCCGGGACTTCGCGGACGACTTCAACGCGTGGAGCGGCTCGATGCTCGGGCCGGCGCACACCCTGAAGCAGAGTGCGTTCTTCCGTGAGGGCAACGCCTCCGAGAAGGTCGAGGGGCTCTACTACGCGGGGTCCTCGACGATCCCGGGCATCGGGCTGCCGATGTGCCTGATCAGCGCCGAGGTGCTGCTGAAGCGCATCCACGGGGACACCTCGACCGAGCCGCTGCCGACGCCCCTCGAGCGTGCGGACGGTGCCCCGCCGCGCCCGCCGAAGCGAGCACCGCGGCGGACGTCACCTCCGACCAAGACCCCGGCCGCGACGAGCTGATGCCGGGGCTGTACCTCCTCGGGCTCCTCGTGGCGCTCACCGGGATGACCGTGCTCGACGCGCGCTTCCGGCTGTTCTTCTGGCGGGCGCCGTGGCGGGCCGCGGCGGTGATGGTCGTCGGCGTCGCGTTCTTCCTGGTCTGGGACGCGGCCGGTGTGGGGCTCGGCATCTTCTTCATCGGGCAGCAGCGGCTGCTGACCGGCGTCCTGCTGGCGCCGGACGTCCCGCTCGAAGAGGTCTTCTTCCTGCTGCTGCTCGGCTACACGACGATGAACCTCATCGGGTTCATCCGGCCCCGCGTGGCCCGGGCGCTCGATCGGGCGGGAGACCGGTGACCGGCTCCGGCGCGTACGCGCTCCTCAGCCTGCCGTTCTTCGGGGTCGTCGCCGTGGTCGGGATCGTCGCAGCGGTGGTCGCGGCACGTCGGCAGCGCCGGCTCGGGCGCGACGTCCATCGTCGACGCCGAACGGGCCTTGTCACCGGGCTCGTCGCCGGTGTCGTGCTGCTCGTGATGACGATCGTGTTCGACAACGTCATCGTCGCGCTGCGTGTCGTCGCCTACGACCCGGCACTCATCAGCGGCGTGAAGATCGGGGCGATCCCGATCGAGGACCTGGCGTACTCGATCGCGGCGGTCGTCCTGCTGCCGAGCCTCTGGGTGCTGTTCGACCGCAGCCACGGGACGGACCGCGGCCACGGGACGGACCGTGACCTGTCCGACCGAACCCGCACCGGGCACGAGACCCAGCCACCCACCGGACAGGAGCACGACCGATGACGGCGACCCCGGCCTCCCGGCAGTCCACCATGCGCGCGCTGTTCACCTCGTCGCGCCCGATCAGCTGGGTGAACACCGCGTACCCGTTCGGTGCCGCGTACCTGCTCGGCAGCGGGGAGCACTTCTCGATCCTCGCGTTCCTGATCGGCGTCGTGTACTTCTTGGTGCCCTACAACCTCGCGATGTACGGCATCAACGACGTCTTCGACTACGAGTCGGACCTGCGGAACCCGCGGAAGGGCGGTGTCGAGGGCGCGCTGCTCGACAAGAGCGTGCACCGGACGACCCTCTGGGCGGTCGTCATCACGAACGTGCCGTTCCTCGTCGCGCTCGTGCTGCTGGGCGGCCCGTGGTCGTGGCTCGTCCTCGCGATCAGCGTCTTCGCGGTGATCGCGTACTCCGCACCGGGGCTGCGGTTCAAGGAGAAGCCGTTCCTCGACTCCCTGACGTCGTCGACGCACTTCGTGTCGCCGGCGGTCTACGGCCTCGCGCTCGCCGGGACGCACTGGACGGGGCAGCTCGTGGCCGTGTGCGTGGCGTTCTTCCTGTGGGGTGTCGCCTCGCACGCGTTCGGCGCCGTGCAGGACGTGCTCGCCGACCGGGCCGGCGGGATCGGCTCGGTCGCGACCGTGATCGGTGCGCGGGCGACCGTGCGCCTGGCGTTCGTGGCGTACGTCGTGGCCGGCATCGCGCTGCTGTTCTCGGCGTTCCCGGGGCCGCTCGCCGCCGTGGTCGTGATCCCGTACGCGCTCAACGTGCTGCCGTGGTGGAACGTGACGGACGACGGGGCCGAGTCGGCGAACGCGGGGTGGAAGCGCTTCCTGTGGATCAACTACCTCGCCGGCTTCCTCGTGACGATGGCGCTCATCGCGTACGCGTTCACGCGCTGACCGGGGGCGCGGGCCGCGCCGTCATCGAGTGCGCAGAAAGGACGGCCCTTGTGGCGTCCTGCTCGCCTTTTTTGCGCACTCGGTTCAGCAGCCGGCGACGCATCGGCGTCCCATTCGGTGAGTGCGCAGAAATGGGGACCGCTGCGGCATCCTGCTCGCCGCTTCCGCGCACTCGATCCCAGCCGCCCGGCCCACCCCCACGCCGGCACGACGCCCACGCCGGCACGAGCGCCTGACAGACTGGACACGCGCGACGACAGCGCAGTCGAACACGAAGGAGTGCACGCATGACGGTCCGCATCATCCACGTCGGTCTCGGAGGGTGGGGCGGCAGCTGGGCCCGCACCGCACTCCCCGCGGTGTCGGAGGTCGAGGTGGTCGGGATCGCCGACCCGAGTGCGCCGACGCTCGAGGCCGTCCGGAAGGACCTCGGGCTGCCGGAAGCCGCCGCGTTCGGCTCCTTGACCGACGCGCTGCAGACCGTCGACGCCGACGCCGTGGTCATCACCGCCCCGGCCGTCACGCACGTGCCGCTCGCGCTCGAGGCGCTCGCCGCCGGCAAGCACGTCCTCGTCGAGAAGCCCTTCGCCAACAGCGCTGCCGAAGCCGCCGAGGCCGTCCACCTGGCGGAGGAGCGCGGCCTCGTGCTGCAGGTCAGCCAGAACTACCGCTACTACCCGGCACCCCGCGTCGCGAAGGACCTCCTCGCCGCCGGGACGGTCGGGGAGCTCTCAGCGATCAACGTCGACTTCCGCCAGTGGGACAACGACCGCCCGTTCGCCGACCACCCGCACTACAGGTTCCCGCACGCGATGATCAACGACATGGCGATCCACCACTTCGACCTGCTCCGCATGGTCACCGGCAAGGAAGCCGTTCGGGTCTTCGCCAAGGCCACCTACCCGTCCTTCAGCAAGTACCAGGACGAGGCGGTCGCGTCGATGCTCATCGAGATGGAGGACGGCCTGGTCGTCAGCTACCGCGGCAGCTGGCTCAGCCGCGGGGAACACACCCCGTGGGCCGGCGAGTGGAGCATCCAGGGCGAGGACGGCGAGCTGCAGTTCACCAGTCGTGGCGGCGAGCCCGGTGACGTCAGCTGGGACCTCGTGACGGTGCGGAAGCCGGGGGAATCCGGTCGCACGTCCGTCGAGCTCCCGACGGCGGAGCACCACGACCGGCAGGGCGGGCTGCAGGCCTTCGCCCGCGCGGTCGCCGGCGGGGACGCACCGGAGACGAGCGGGCGCGACAACCTGCGCAGCCTCGCGCTCATGGAGGCGGCCACCCGCTCGGCTGCATCCGGCCTGCCAGAGGACGTCGTCGTCCCGAGCTGAGACCGAGCGGACACCGGGGCCGAGACCGATCCGACGCCGATCATCCGCCACGCGCGAGCCGGACGCAGCCAGGGCCGCGTCCGGCTCGCGACGTGTACGAACGATGTATGGCGAACGACAGTCTCCCCGAGCTCGAACTCGCGAACGTCCGCACCCGTGAACGCATCACCGACACCGTCGACCTGATCCGGCACAAGGTGGACGTCCCGGCGCGCACCCGTCTCGCGATCGCGAAGACGAAGCAGCGTTGGCACCGCGACCCGACGCCGCTCGTGGCGCTCGGCATGATCGCGGCCGCGGGCATCGCGTCCGTGGTCATCGGCGCCCGCATCGGCCGCAGCCCCGCCGGGCACCTGGCCGAACCGCCGGCGTCGTCGGCGTTCACCGCGCTGCTGCCGTTCGGCGCCCGCGGTGACGGCGACGAGTCCGCTCCCGGCCGCAGGGGGCGCAAGGCCCGACGCGCCGGACGCAAGGCGCGGCAGGCGCAGCTCGAGCAGGACCCCGGGTACCAGCTGCGGAAGAAGCAGCGCCGACGCCTGGCCCCGGTGGCCAAGCAGGCGACCAAGTACCGCAAGCAGGCCGCCAAGCGCGCGAAGGGCAAGTAACCATGGCACGCGACCACGGGAAGCCGTCGGCGGACGACCCCCGCAAGCCCGACAGCCCGACCGACCTGACGAAGCCGACGCTGCTCTACACGCTGAAGAAGACGCTCCGTGAGTTCTCCAGCGACCAGTGCACCGACCTGGCTGCGAGCCTGACGTACTACTCCGTGCTCGCGCTCTTCCCCGGACTGCTGGCGATCGTCTCGATCCTGGGGCTCGTGTCGAACCCGAAGGACACCATCGACACCCTGCTGCAGGTCATCGGCAGCATCGGCTCGCAGCAGGTCGTCGCGCTGATCCGTGAACCCATCGAGGGCCTCGTGCGTTCCCCCGCCGCGCCGATCACCTTCATCGTCGGTGTCGTCGGAGCGATCTGGTCGGCCTCCGGCTACGTCGGTGCCTTCGGCCGGGCGATGAACCGCATCTACAACGTCCGTGAGGGCCGGCCGATCTGGAAGCTCCGCCCGACGATGCTCGGCGTCACGCTGTTCACCGTCGTCATGCTCGTCCTCGGGCTGCTCGCCCTGGTCAGTGGCCCCCTCGCGCGGAGCTTCGGCGACTTGATCGGACTCGGCGACGTCGCCGCGACGGTCCTGTCGATCGTGCAGTGGCCGATCATGCTCGCCATCGCGATCATCGTCATCGCGGTGCTGTACTACTGGGCGCCGAACATCAAGCAGCCGAAGTTCGCCTGGGTCAGTGGCGGGTCGGTCCTCGCGCTCCTCATCTGGATCATCGCGAGCGTCGGCTTCGGGTTCTACGTCGGGAACTTCTCGAACTACAACGCCACGTACGGCTCGCTCGGTGGGGTGATCGTCTTCCTGCTCTGGATCTGGATCACGAACAACGCGCTGCTGTTCGGCGCCGAGTTCGACGCCGAGCTCGAGCGTGGGCGGGAGCTGCAAGCCGGCATCCGTGCGGAGGAGGACATCCAGCTCCCCGAGCGCGACACCCGCCAGATCGAGAAGCAGGACGAGAAGCGCGCGCAGGACGTCCTCGAGGGGATCCGGATCCGGGAAGGACGGGACTGAGGGTCCGCACAGGGATCATCCCCGGATCGCGATGACGACGGGGTTCTGCACCGCCCTGTGCCGTCAACGGGGGGTACCTGCCTGAGTGGTCCCGATGGATAGCATCCGGAAGCGATGTGTGCCGATCGGCCCTCGCTGACGGATCACAGGGGGCAATCGGTGCGCAAGAACGCCGTCGTCGCGGCGCTCGCCGTCGGAGCGCTCGTCGCGTCCGGCGTCGCCGTCGTCACCATCCAGGACGCACAGGAGCACGCGGCCGTGCACGGCGTCCGGGGCTCGGCGATCGCGCCGGTCGAGGTCGGTGGGGGAGCGGCGTCCTCGGTCACCGAGACCGCGCCGTCGCGCAGGGTGACGTCCGCCGACGACGAGGTCGCGCTCGGCTCCGGGTGGTCGACGGTCGGGTCGTCCGGCATCCGCGTGGCGGCCGGTACGACGGGCGCAGACCGGAACGCGGCCGGTACGACGGGCGCAGACCGGAACGCAGCCGGTACGACGGGCGCGGTGCGCTCCGTGCGGGTCTCGGTCGCCGCGACCACAGGGACCGCCCGCGCACAGGGAGCCGCTCCGCTCACCGTGTCCGTCGCACGGACCGACGGCTCGTCCGCCACCGGTGCCGTCCGGGTCAGCGTCCCCACCACCCTGCTCGAGTCGGCGTACGGCGCCGACTACGCATCGCGGACCGAGTGGACCGCGACGACGTCCGGATCCGACGAGCCCGTGCAGTCCACCCGCACCCGCTCGGCTGTGGTGGTCGCCGCGAAGGTCTCCAGCACGCCCGTCGTCCTCTCCGCGACGAGCGGCCCCACGGCCGGCTCCGGCGCGGGGAACTGGGCCGCGACCCCCGCCCGGGTCTCCGACACCTGGGTCACCGGGCGGCAGTCGGGCGCCTACACGTGGGAGTCCCCGGTCACCGCGCCTCCTGCTCCGGCCGGACCGGTACCGGACCTCGCCCTGTCCTACGACTCCCAGACCGTGGACGGTGCGACCGCCGGCACCAACAACCAGGCGTCGTCGATCGGCGAGGGCTGGTCCCTCTCCGGCGCCGGGTACATCGGTCGCCATTTCGTGTCCTGCTCGCAGGACGACGGCGCATCCGGCCCGGTGACGACCTCCGGCGACCTCTGCTGGCACGACGACGCGGCGACGATGACCTTCGCCGGCCGCACGCAGGCACTCGTCCACGACACGACGACCGGTACGTGGCGCCTCGCCGACGACGACGGCTCCCTGGTCGAGCACCTCGTCGGCACCGCCCAGGGCTGCGCGGCGAACGGCACCGCGGACAGCGACTGCTGGCGGGTGACGACGGGCGACGGGACGCAGTACTGGTTCGGGTTGGACCGCCTGCCGGGGTGGACACCAGGCGCGCCCACGACGGACTCCGCGTGGACGGTGCCGGTCTCCGGCAACGACCCGGGTGAACCGTGTCACGCCTCGTCGTTCGCGGCCTCGTCCTGTGCCCAGGCCTGGCGCTGGAACCTCGACTACGTCGTGGACCCGCACGGCAACGCCCAGGTGTGGTCCTACACGGCGGAGACGAACCGGTACGGCGGGAACGCCGGGACGACGGGGACGGGCTACGTCCGCGGCGGCGTGCTCGACCGGGTCGAGTACGGACTCACGGCGTCGACGCTCTTCACCCCGTCCGCCGCGGCCGCTCGCATCGACTTCGGCTACGACTCGTACGGCCGGTGCAGCGACGCGAAGCACACGTCGTGCACCAAGGAGCCCCTCGGGGCCGCGGTCGCCCCGGCGCATGCGGCGTCCTACCCCGACGTGCCCCTGGACCTGCTCTGCAACGCTGGGACCTGCTCCACGCACAAGTCCCCGACCTTCTGGTCCCTGGCGAAGCTCGACACCGTGAGCACCTCGGTCAGCAGCGGTCCGGGGTCGTACTCGGTGGTCGACAAGTGGGCGCTCGGGCACTCGTTCCCGACGCCGAGCGACGGGACGAGCCCCGCGCTCTGGCTGACGCAGATCCAGCACTTCGGGTCCGCGAACGGGACGACGACGCCGGAGCCCGCGACGACCTTCCGCGGTGTCGCGATGCAGAACCGTGCCGACCCGTCGAACGGGCTCGCGAAGCTGATCCGTTGGCGACTGCAGTCGGTCACGAACCCGACGGGTGCGGTGACGACGGTGACCTACTCCCGGCCCGGCTGCACGCCGGCGGAGTCGACGGGGTTGCAGACCTCGGCCGCCGTCAACACGAAGCGGTGCTACGTGCAGATCTGGTACCCACGCGTCCTGCCGGCGCAGCAGCCACGTGTCGACGTCGCCGAGATGTACCTGGTCACCGCCGTCACGGAGGACCCGAAGACCGGCGGCGCGGACGACCCCGCCACGTCGACGCAGTACGTGTACACGGGCACGCCCGCGTGGCGTTGGGACACGACCGGCTCGGTCCCGATGGTCCGGCGCACGTGGTCGACCTGGGCCGGGTTCGACACCCTGGAGGTCCGGGTCGGCTCCGCAGCGCGCCCCACCACGCAGGCGGTCACCGACCTGACGTTCTACCGCGGCCTGGACGGTGACCGTGCGACCCCGACCGGTGGCACGCGGCACGCGACCGTCACCGGCGAAGGCGACGTCGTCGACGCCGCGTGGCTCGCCGGGCAGGTCCGCCGCACGGTCGAGCACCTCGGGGTGCGCGGTGCCGTCCTGCGCGACACCGTCTCGACACCGTGGGCATCCGGCGTGACCGCGTCGGACGGTCTCCGGACTGCTCGTCACGTCGCGGACGGCACCGTGGTGCGCTCGGAGCCGGTCGCTGCCGGTGGGCAGCGCTCGACGACGACGACCACGACGTACGACGACCACGGCCTGCCGGTCCGGGTCGAGGACGCCGCCACCGACGCCGGGACGACCTGCACCACGACGACCTACGCCCCGGCCGAGGCCGGCACGCCGGTCGGTCGCGTCGCCGAGGTCCGCACCGTCGCCGTCGGCTGCGACGCGACCGCCACCGGTGCAGACGTCGTGTCGGACGTCCGCACGGGCTACGACGGGCAGCAGCCGGGGGCCGCTCCCACCCGGGGCGACCCCACGACGGTCTCGACGGCGGTCCGGTACGACGGCGCGACCCCGGTGTGGGCGACCACGACGAGCACGTTCGACGACCGTGGGCGGAAGACGTCCTCGACGGACGCGCTCGGTCGGACGACGACCACCACGTACGCGTCGGCGAACGCGGTGACGGTCGTGACGACCACGAACCCGGCGGGGCAGGTCCGGACGGTGCGGACGGACGCGGCACGTGATGTCGAGCTGTCCCGGACGGAGTTCGACGGCACCACGACGACCCGGTCGTACGACGCGCTCGGACGGCCGAGTGCGGTCTGGCTGCCGGGGACCGCGACGACGTCGACGCCGGACGAGGCGTTCACCTACACGGAGTCGCGCACGGTCGCGTCCTCGACCGCGACGAAGACCTTCGCCGGAGGCAGCACGACGACGTCGTTCTCGATCACCGACGGCCTCGGCCGCGTGGTGCAGACGCAGGAGCCGTCCGGCTCGGGAGGGTCCGTCGTCACCTCGACGCGGTACGACGACCACGGCGCCGTGATCGGTACGGACAACCCGTACTGGGCTCCGGGGGCGAGCCCGTCGGCGACGGTGTTCGTCCCGGCGAACCGACAGAACCTGCAGTCGACCGTCGACCTCACGCGCGATGCCGCCGGGCGGGTGCTGACCTCCGTCCTGTCGAGCTACGCCGACGAGGTCTCGCGCACCACCACCGCGTACACCGGCGCCGACCGGGTCACGGTCACACCGCCCGCCGGCGGGACCGCCACCGCGGCGACCACGGACTCGCGCGGCCGGACCACCGGTGTCACGGAGTACGCGGGCGCGAAGCCGACCGGGGCGTCCCGGACGACGACGACCGAGTACGACGCGGCCGACCGTGTCGTCGCGACGACCGACGCCGCCGGCGTGCGCACGACCACCGCGTACGACCTGCTCGGCGACGTGCTCGTCACCGACGGCCCGGACACCGGCCGGACGACCTCGACGTACGACCTGGCCGGCAACGAGACCTCTCGCACGGACGCCCGCGGGGTCCAGCGCTCGTGGACGATCGACGCGCTCGACCGCCGCACCGCCGAGTACGCGGGCGGCACGGACGGAGCCCTGCTCGACAGCTGGACCTGGGACACCGTGCAGGCAGGACGGCTGTCGTCGTCGTCGAGCTACACGGGTTCCGTGCCGGGGACCCCTGGCGCCGCCTACACGACCACGTACACCGGGTACGACGCCGCCGGCCGTTGGACGGGGCGGACGATCAGCGTGCCCGATGCCGCGCCGGCCTTCGGCGGCACTGCGTACACGGTGTCGCGGAGCGTGTCCACGTCGGCGCGATCGACGAACGAGCCCGCGATCGCGGGACTCCCCCAGGAGCGGGTGCGGACCCTCACGAACGGGTCGGGCGAGCTCTCCGACGTCGCCGGTGCCAAGTCGTACGGGGCGTTCACCTACGACCCGCTGAACCGGATCACCGAGGTCACCCACGACGGCGTCTCGATCGACCAGGAGTTCCTGACGCTCGACCCGGCGACGGGCCTCCTCACCCGGATCAGGGACCTGGGACACGGCACCACGCTCGCCGACCGGAAGTACCAGCGGAACGCCGCGGGCATCGTGACCTCGGTCATCACGACCGGCTCCACCGGCTCGAGCGTCGAGTGCTTCACCCGCAACGGGTACCAGGACCTCACCGAGGCCTGGACCCAGGCAGCCGGCACCTGCGCGAGCACGCCGACCACCTCGGCCGTCGGCGGCACCGCCCCGTACTGGACGAGCTGGCAGGTCGACGGCGCGACGGGTCGACGCACGGCGTCGACGGAGCACGCCCTCGACGGCGGCGCCGACACGGTCACCTCGTACGCGGTCGGTGGGTCGATGCCCTCGGCGATCACCGCGCTCACCCGCTCGACGGGTGCGACCACGACCACCGAGCCGTACGCGTACGACGCGGCCGGCGGCACCACGGCGGCGGGTGACACGACCCTGACCAGGGACGAGGCCGACCGCATCGCCTCGGTGACGACCCCGACCGGTGACGAGCACGACGTGTACGACGCCGACGGTGCCCTGCTCCTCCGCACCGGGACGGACGGCAGCGCCACGCTGTTCCTCGGCGACACCGAGCTGCACCGTGCCGCCGGCTCGAGCGCGGTCACGGGCACACGGACCTACCGCCTTGGCGGGCTGCCCCTCGCGGTCCGCGACTCGGCCACCGGCGCGGACCGGATCCACCAGGTCAGCACGGACCTGTGGGGCAACGTCGACCTCGAGGCCGACGCCTTCACCGACGCGACGAGCCGCCGCTGGTTCGACCCGTTCGGCAACGAGCGCGGGCGCACCGGTGACTGGGTGACGACGACCGGGTTCCTCCAGCGCACGACATCCACCACCACGGGCCTCGTGGCCGACGGCCCCGACGCGTGGGACCCCGAGATCGGCAGGGTGATGTCCGCGTCCCCGGCGGCCGGCACGTTCCCGTGGGCAGACGCGAGCGGACCGGCGGACGAGACCGCCGGTCCCGCGGGCGCTCGGAGCGCGCTGCTTCCCTGAGGGATCCGCTACGGTTCCGAGCGTGCCGTCCTTCCTCGACGGGCTGCCGTTCTGGTGGCTCGTCCTCGCGCTCTTCGTGATCGTGTTCTGCCGCGCGCAGGCCACGTACTGGATCGCGCGCGGTGCCGTCGCGGGCGCGTCCCGGTCCCGGTGGGGGCGCTGGCTCGACTCCGCGGCGGTCCGGCGCGGCTCGGCGCTCCTCGACCGGTGGGGGCTGCCGGTCGTCACGGTGAGCTTCGTCACGGTGGGCCTGCAGACCGTCATGAACGCAGCGGCGGGGCTCGCCCGGGTGCCCTGGTGGCGGTACCTGCTCGCGATGGTGCCCGGCTGCGTCGCCTGGGCGTTCCTGTACGCGACGGTCGGGCTCGCGGTGTTCTGGGCGGTCGTCGCGGCACTCGCGGGCTCGCCGTGGGGCATCACGGCGGTGGCTGTCCTGGTGGTCGCGGCCGTCGCCCTGGTGACGGTCCTGCACCGGCGACGGAACCGCACTGGAGGCTCGGCTCGGCTTCCGTAGGCTGGCCTGCGTGACGCACGCACAGCCTCCAGTCCGTCCGGTCGCCCTGGTGACCGGAGCCACCCGCGGCATCGGCCGCGCGATCGCGGCCGATCTCGGCCGTACCCACCACGTGCTCGTCGGCGGCCGGACCGCCGACGCGGTGGACGCCGTCGTGGCGGAGCTGCCGAGCGCGTCGCCGTTCGTGGGCGACCTCGGTGCCGGCGACGTGCCGGAGCTGCCGGAGCGACTCGACGTGCTCGTGCACTCCGCCGGCGTCGAGCAGGGCAACCGCATCGCGGACACCCCGCGGTCCACGTGGGAGGCGGTCTTCGCCACGAACGTCTTCGCCGTCGCCGAGCTCACCCGCCTGGCGCTGCCGGCGCTCCGGGCCTCCCGCGGCATCGTCGTGACGATCAACTCCGGCTCCGGATTCCTCTCCGGCCCGGGCGGCGGGGTCTACGGCGCGTCGAAGTTCGCGCTCCGGGCGTTCACCGACGCCCTGCGGGAAGAGGAGCGCCCGAACGGCGTGCGGGTGTCGAGCGTGCACCCGGGGCGGACGGACTCGGACATGCAGCGTGCGCTGACCTCGAAGCTCGGGGAGTCGTACGACACGGCGTACTTCCTCGCGCCGGAGGACGTCGCCGACGCCGTCCGCACCGTGGTGGACCTGCCCGAGCGGGGCACGATCGAGACGCTCTCGATCCGCCCCACCCGCAGGCGCTGACGCCGGAAACGCTCGACACC
This sequence comes from Curtobacterium guangdongense, assembly GCF_049341845.1. NCBI lineage: Bacteria > Bacillati > Actinomycetota > Actinomycetes > Micrococcales > Microbacteriaceae > Curtobacterium > Curtobacterium guangdongense. The sequence continues at coordinate 303,929 of NZ_JBMPIT010000003.1, read as the reverse complement.
CGCGACGTCACGCCAGGTCGAGTCGCGCGTCGAGGTCGAGCCGGCCGAGGAACGTCTCGTCGTGGCTGACCACGACGACGGCGCCCCGGTAGACCCCGAGCGCGTCGACGAGCTGGTCGACGCTCGTCATGTCGAGGTCGTTCGTCGGCTCGTCGAGCACCAGCAGCTGCGGGGGCGGGTCCGCGAGCACGAGTCCGGCGAGCGCCACCCGGAAGCGCTCCCCCCCGGAGAGCGCCCCCGCCGGACGGTCGACCGTGTCCCCGCGCACCAGGAAGCGGGCGAGCCGGTTCCGGAGCACGGCGTCGGCGACGTGCGGCGCACCGCGACGGACGTTCTCGAGCACGGTCAGGTCGTCGTCGAGCGAGTCCTTCCGCTGCGGCAGGTAGGCGATGTGCTCCGCGTGCGGTTCGGCGTGCGTGTCCGGGAGCGGATGCTCCCGGGCGGAGGGCGACCCGACGAGCTGTTCGAGCAGCGTCGTCTTGCCGACGCCGTTGTCCCCGCCGACGGCGATGCGCTCCGGGCCCTGCACGATCGTGTCCCGCCCCCTGACGGTGATCGTCGCGATGCGCCGTGATGCCGGGACGTCCGGGTCGGGGAGCTCGACGTGGATCGACTCGTCGACGCGGAGGCGTGTCTCCGCCTCCCGCTTCGTCTGCAGCGCCGCCGCCTCGTCGTCGGCGTACCCGGTCCGGAGCTTCCCGGCGGTCTCCTCGCCCTTCTTCCGCATCTCGTTCGCGAAGATCTTCGGCATGCCCTGCGCGGCCTTGACGCCCGAGCGGGCCCGCCGCGCGATCTTCGTCTCCGCCTCGATCCGCTGCCGTTTCTCGGTGCGGTGCCGCTGCTCGGCGACCCGGACCTCGCGCTCGACCGCGGCCTGCTGCACGGCGAGGTGCTCCTCGAAGGCGCTGAACGTGCCGCCGAACACGGTCATCGAGCCCGATCGGAGCTCGGCGACCTCGTCGACGTGCTCGAGGAGCTCCCGGTCGTGGCTGACGACGACGAGGGTGCCGTGCCAGGCATCGACCATGTCGAGCAGCATCGTGCGCGCCCGGCGGTCGAGGTTGTTCGTCGGCTCGTCGAGGAACGCGATCGGCAGCCCGCGCAGCCGGATCCCGGCAACAGCAGCCAGGACGGCCTGGCCACCGGACAGCGTCGCGACAGGTCGGTCGAGGTCGATGCCGAGCGGGTCGAGTGCGACTGCGGCCCGTTCCTCGACGTCCCAGTCGTCGCCGATGACGTCGAAGTGGTCGGGCGACACGTCACCGCCGAGCACGGCTCGGAGCGCGCGGACGGTGGCGCCGATCCCGAGCAGGTCGGCGACCGTGTCCTCGGCGCGCACGGACAGCCGCTGGGGGAGGTGGTCGACGGGGCCCGACGTCGTCACGGTGCCGGACGTGGGCTGGAGCCGGCCGGTGACCAGCCGGACCAGCGTGGTCTTCCCGGCCCCGTTCCTCCCGACCAGACCGGTCCGGCCGGAGCCGAAGGCGGTGGTGAGGTGGTCAATCGCGACGGAGCCGTCGGGCCAGGTGAAGGTGAGGTCGTGCAGGACGACCGAGGGGTTCGCGGGCATGGAGGTGCCTCCGGGGATGTCGATGCTGGCGCGCACGACACCGGGAGCCGCGGAAGGCGGCTGGCCGCGAAAGGCGGCTGGCCGCGGAAGGCGGCGGGTGATCACGGTGTCAGCGCAGGGGCTGCTGCTGCGAGGACGCAGTACCGGTGATCACGCGCAAGGCGACTTCTTCCGTCGGTTCACCCCCGTTTCCGTGACCCCAGCCGACGGTCGGTCTCCCGCCCCGCTGCTCCGCGGTCACGACGGAGTGCCTTCCAAGCTAAGCCCGTTTCCGGACGGCCGCAAGGGATGACAGGGTGGGGGCATGCCGGAGAACCTGCTGCCGACCCCGTCGAGCAACCCCGAGACCCTGCTCCCCGCCGAACCCGAGGTGACGGCGGCGCTCGCCGCCGATGCACCCGTCGCCAGCGTGGTGGTGTCGCACCCGTCGTCGAGCCTGGCGTGGGCGCTCCTCGCCGACGAGGCGTGGGAACGCGGCGCGACGCTGGAGTCCTACGCGTACGCCCGCGTCGGGTACCACCGCGGACTCGACTCGCTCCGCAAGGCCGGGTGGCGCGGTGCCGGGCCGGTGCCGTGGTCGCACGAGCCGAACCGTGGCGTGCTCCGGGCGCTGTTCGCCCTGCGCCGTGCGGCGATCGCGATCGAGGAGCCCGGCGAGCCCGAGCGCCTCACCGAGTTCCTCGACGGCGCCGACCCCGCGGCGATCCCGGCGCTGTCCGCGTAGGGCGGCGCGCACAGAACCGCGGAACGGACACAGCACAGAGGATTTCCCCGGTGCTGTGTCCGTTCCACGGTTCGGGAGCGCCCGACCCCGCCGCCGCTACGCCAGCAGCACGCTCCACGCGCGAGTCGACGGCCACAGCTGGTGCTCGGGGAGCACGTCGAGCCCGCACGCGCGACTCCCGAGCCCGTGCTGCGCGGCATCGAGGTACAGGTACAGCGCGTCGGGCGTCGGCAGCTCGTACGGGTGCGCCGCGCGGCCGACCTGCTGCGCGGTCCACGGCGTCAGGGTGAACCCCGCACGGTGCGCCCCGACCGTCGACACCGTGAACGGCCCCACCGTCATCGAACGGAGCCCCGGACGGTGCCCGGTCTCCTGCGGCCGGGAGTAGTTCGCGTTCAGCAGCGACACCGGGGAACCGAACCGACCGACGTGCGCCGCGTGCGACGAGTCCGCGTACGACTCGAGCGGCCCCGTCCCGAACCACTCCACGGCGGCGTCCTCGGACACGAGCGACACCGGCAGGTCGATCCGCACGCCGATCCGCGGCCACGTCACGTCCCAGGCGCCGAACGGGATCGCCGTCGTGTCGAGCAGCAGCCCCTCGTCCGTCAGTGTCCACCGGTGCGTGACCTCGACCCCGGCACCGCTGTTCGCCGCCGCGACCCGGACCCGCTGCACGAGGCCGTGCTCGGTCCGCTCGACGTCGATCAGTCGGTGCGTCAGCCGGTCGAGTCCGGCACGCACCCACTTCGCGGCCGACGCGGGTGCGTCCGGGTCGCCGACACCGTGCGTCAGCACCGGGTCAGCGGTCTCGTACCCGCCCTGCGAAGCCAGCCGGTCGTTGTCGGTCGGCGCACGCCAGAGCTCCAGCCGCGGCCCGGCGACGGGCAGCCCCTTCCAGCTGGACAGGTCCCCGCGCTCGGTGAAGGTCGCCTCCCCGAGCCGGTCACCGTCCCACCCCTGACGGGAGGCTCGTGGGGCCTGGGCCGGACGGCTCGCGACGAGCGTCTGGGTGCGTGCCACGACGTGGCCGGTGTCCGCCCATGCCGTCGGTCCGGCGAGCTCCGCGACGACGTCGAACCACAGTTCCTCGCCGGGGGCGATGTCTCCGGCAGCTGCCGCGAGCGCCTCGTCCGGGACGGGCACCGTCGCCGACTCGCGAGCGGCGATCACACCGGGGGCGATCCGGCCCGAGGACTCGACGACGCCGTTCCGCGCGAGCGTCCAGCGGAATCGCAAGCCCGCGGTCGAGGCCGAGTGGTACCGGTTCTCGACGAGGACCGTTCCGTTCCCGACCGAGAGCCGGATCGGTGCCACCACAGCAGCGAACTCGGCGAGCCCCGGCGTCGGGATGTCGTCGGGCAGCACGAGGCCGTCCATCACGAAGTTGCCGTCGTGCACGACCTCGTGGAAGTCGCCGCCGTACGCGTAGTACGGGGTCCCGTCGGCGGTGTGCGCGAGCAGCCCGTGGTCGCGCCACTCCCACACGAACCCGCCGTGCAGTCGCGGGTACCGGTCGACCAGGTCCTCGTACTCCTGGATCTGCCCGGGGCCGTTGCCCATCGCGTGCACGTACTCGCAGTGGATGAACGGCTTCGACCGCTGCCGTGCGGCCTCGGCCGGCCCGCAGCCGAGCAGGGGCGTCGGTGTCCCGCCGCCGATCGACTCGGTCTCCTGCAGCGTCGGGTACATCCGCGAGTAGACGTCGGTGTACTCGCCCGTGTAGTCGCCCTCGTAGTGCACCGGGCGCTCGGGATCACGGGCGTGCACCCAGGTCGACATCGCGGCGAGGTTCCGACCGGTGCCCGACTCGTTGCCGAGCGACCACATCACGATCGACGGGTGGTTCTTGTCGCGCTCGACGGTCCGCTCGATGCGGTCGAGGTAGGCGTCCTCCCACGCGGGGTCGTCGGACGGGTTGCCCTGCCAGTCGAGGAACACGAAGCCGTGCGTCTCGAGGTCGCACTCCAGGATCACCCAGAACCCGAGCTCGTCGGCCAGGTCCAGCACGCGGGGGTGCGGCGGGTAGTGCGAGGTCCGGATCGCGTTGACGTTGTGGCGCTTCATGAGCGCCATGTCGGCCCGCGCGTGAGCCTCGTCGAACACCCTCCCGCGCTCGGGATGCGTCTCGTGTCGGTTCACCCCGTGGAACACGACGCGCTCGCCGTTGACCAGGAACCGGTCGCCGACGATCGACACCGTGCGGAACCCGAGCCGGAGCGACACGGTCTCCCCGCCCTCGGTCCCGCCGGCCGCCGTGCCCGTGGACAGCGTGGCGTCGTAGAGCTTCGGGAGCTCGGCGCTCCACGGCTCGACGCCCTCGACCTCGATCGGGGCGACGTCGTCGGGCGACTGCCACACGACGGACACCCCGAGGTCGGGTACCTCGAAGCGGACCGGGAACACCGCGTCGAGCGTCGGCACCGTGATCGTGCCGGAGCCCGTCGACGGACGCCCGGACGCAGCGGTGCCCGCGGTCGCAGCGGTGCCGAGCGACGCCGCCCAGGACGCCCGCACGAACACGTCGTCGATCGGGGCGGTCGGCCGCGCGAGCAGCGTGACGTCGCGGAAGATGCCGGGCAGCCACCACTGGTCCTGGTCCTCGAGGTACGAGGCAGCCGACCACTGGTGCACGCGGACGCGGAGCTCGTTCGACCCCGGGTGGAGCAACGACGTCACGTCGAACTCCGTCGCCAGGCGCGACCCGGTCGACCACCCGACGAGCTCGCCGTTCAGCCACACCCGGAAGTGCGACTCCACCCCGTCGAAGCGGAGCAGCACGCGCGCCGCCGCGTCGAAGGTCGTCGGCACGTCGAACGTCCGCCGGTAGTCGCCCGTCGGGTTCTCCTCCGGCGGGTTCGGTGGGTCGATCGGGAACGGGTACTGCAGGTTCGTGTAGCTCGGCGCCCCGTGCCCGTGCAGGACCCAGTGCGCGGGGACCGGCAGCGTGCCCCACCCGTCCGGGTCCTCGAACGGCGCTGCGTCGGCGACGGGCGACCAACGGAAGTCCCACTCCCCGTCGAGCGACAGCGACGGTGCGTCGGTGTGCAGCCATGCTCTGGGCGTCAGTCGGGACGCCGATCCGGGTGCGGTGGACGCGAGGTCGGGAGTGGTCAACCCTTGACCGATCCTTCCGTGAGGCCCCCGCGCCAGAAGCGCTGCAGGACGATGATTGCGACGACGAGCGGGATGACCGAGACGAGCACCCCGCCGGTGGTGAGCTGGTAGAACTCCGGCAGCCGGTCGACCTGGGCGCGCCAGTTGTTGAGCCCGAGCGTGATCGGGTACAGCTTCTGGTCGGCCAGCATGATCAGCGGCAGGAAGAAGTTGTTCCAGATGCCGACGACCTGGAACAGGAACACCGTCACGAGCGCCGGCGTCATCTGCCGGAGCGCGATCGTGTGGAAGATCCGCAGTTCGCTGGCGCCGTCGAGTCGCGCGGACTCCATGAGCGCCGTGTCGATCGACGCCGCGGCGTACACCCGGCAGAGGAACAGGCCGAACGGGGAGACGAGGCTCGGGATGAGCACGCTCCAGTACGTGTCGGTCAGGCCGAGGGTCGAGAACAGCAGGAAGAGCGGCAGCGCCGTCGCGGTCCCCGGCACGAGCACGCCGCCGAGGATCGTCCCGAACACCAGCTGCCGACCGCGGAACTCGTACTTCGCGAGCGCGTACCCGCCCGCTGCGGCGAAGTACGTCGCGAGCACGGCGCCGACGCCCGAGTACAGGATGCTGTTCGCGATCCAGCGGACGAAGATCCCGCCGTCGTACGTGAACACCTGCTGGATGTTGCTGAACAGCGCGAACTCGCCGCCGAACCAGAACCCGTTCGTGGAGAACAGCGCGCCGGTGGTCTTCGTCGCCGCGATGACGACCCAGTACAGCGGCACGAGGAAGTAAATCGCGACGATCACGAGGATGCCGGTCACGACGATCTGGCTCTTGCCGGACCGGTCGAGCTTGCGGCGCTGATGCGCGGAGATGGACGTGGTGTCCACGGGGACCGCGGACTTGGCCGTCGCCGGCGCTTCGATGGCTTCGCTGGTCATGCTTCCGCCCCCTTCGTTCCGTGCTGCTGACCGGACCTGGCCTGGAGGCCCTGGTCGGCTTGGGAGGTGACCGGACGGACGGCGGATGCGCGCGTCTGGAGCGCGCGCCGAGCCTCCAGTCCGTCCTTCTTGGCCCGCTTGCGCTGATCGCGCTCCTCCTTCGGCGGCCGGTTCGTCAACGCGAGGAACGCGAACGACAGGATGAACGCGGCCAGCGCGATGATGACCGCCTGCGCACTCGCGACGCCGTACTCGTTGAACGCGAACGCGTTCGTGTAGGCGGCGTAGTTCGGCGTGTACTCGGTGTCGATGGCGGGCGCGACCGTGGACAGGATCTGCGGCTCCGCGAAGAGCTGCAGCGTGCCGATGATCGAGAACACCGTCGTCAGCACGAGCGCCGGCGCGATGAGCGGGATCTGGATGCGCCACGCGACCTGGATCGGACCGGCACCGTCCATCTTGGCGGCCTCGTAGACCTCGCCGGGGATGGACTTCAGCTGCGCCACGATGATGAGCATGTTGTAGCCGGTGTACGTCCATGTGACGATGTTCGCGATCGACCACAGCACGCTGTTGGCGCCGAGGAAGTCCGGCTGCAGCCCCATCGACTGCAGCAGCGCGACGATCGGCGACAGGCCGGGGACGTAGAGGAACGACCAGAGGATCGTCGCGATGACGCCGGGGACGCCGTACGGCATGAAGTAGATCGCGCGGAAGAACCCGGGCCAGCGGGCGCTCGCCGACTCCAGCAGCAGCGCGAGGATCGTGCACGCGATGATCATCACCGGGACCTGCACGATGCCGAACAGCAGCATGCGGCCGATCGAGGCGACGAAGCCGGAGTCGTTCAGGGCCGTGACGTAGTTGTCGAACCCGGCGAAGCGGCCGGTGACGCCGTCCTCGCCGAAGAGACCCTTGCGGTCGACGGTCGTGAAGCTCTGGAACAGCGCGCTGATGATCGGGATGACGAACGTCAGCACGAACAGGGCGAGGAACGGCGCGAGGAGGACCCACGGCGCGCGTTTCTGCGCGCGGGTGGCCTTCGTCGACGTGCGGAACGTGGTGTTCGGCTGCGTGCTCATCGTGCCGTCCTGACGCTGAGGCCCTTGTCCTTGAAGGATTGGACGATCTCCTTCTGCGCGAGCTCGACGGCGTCGCGCAGCTTCAGACCGGAGGTGAGCTTCCGGCGGAACTGGTTCTGCAAGCTGGTGAACGCCGACTGCGTGACCGGGGACCAGGACCAGTCGATGTTCTGCTCCTTCGACGCCGGCACGAAGACCTCTTCGTTGTAGTTCTGGCCGGAGAACCACTTGCTCGGCTGCTCGCGCTGCTTCCCGATGTAGTCGACCGCGGGCGACCACCCGATGCCGCAGTACTTGATCATCGCGTCGATGCCCTCCTTCGAGGTGGTCATCCACGTGATGAACTCGAGTGCTTCCTTGGGGTGCTTCGCGTTCGCGAGGACCGCGGCGGTGGAGCCGCCGATCGCGCTCGAGCCGTAGCCCGTGTCGCCCCAGGTCTGCATCTTCGCGACCTTCCACTTGCCCTCGCCGCCCTGCACGGACTCGATGAGGGCGTCGCCCCAGCTCGCGCTCGTGACGGCCGCGATCTTGCCACTCGCCGCCGAGGCGTACCAGCCGGGGGTGTAGGCACCGGCGCTCGTGTCGACGAGCTTGTCGTCGATGCAGCCGTCGAAGAAGTCGGCGACCATCAGGGTCTTGTCGTCGGTCATGTCGACGACCCACTCGTCACCGTCGACCTTGAACCACCGGGCGCCGGCCTGCTGCGCGTACGCGGCGAAGGGCGAGGCGTCGGCTACCGGGAAGACCTCGAGGTAGTTCTGCGGCCCGGTCTTCCTGACCTTGTCGGCGAGCTCGCGCCACTCGTCCCACGTCGCCGGTGGTTCACCGCCGGCCTGCTCGAGCAGGGCGGTCTGGTAGTAGAACCCCATGGGGCCGGTGTCCTGGGGGATGCCGTACACACCGTCGACGAACGAGACCTGGGCCCACGCCGCCTCGTCGTACTTCGACTCGTGGTCCTTCGCGCCGTAGCGGGCGAGGTCGACCAGGCCGTTCGCGAGCATGAACTCGGGGATCTGCCGGAGCTCGACCTGGCCGATGTCGGGGCCGCCGCCGGCCGCGAGCGCGGAGTACATCTTCTGGTACCCGCCGGAGTTGCCGCCGGGGATCCAGTTCGCGTTGACCTGGATGTGCGGGTTCTTCGCGTTCCAGACATCGCAGACCTTCTGCAGGTCCTTGAGCCAGGCCCAGTAGGTGATCTGGACCGTCTCGCCGCTCGCGGCCGCGGGGATGACCCCGGCCTTGTTGACGTTCGTGGATCCGGGGACCGCGCACCCGGCGAGCAGGCCGGTCGCAGCTGCTCCGATGCCGAAGCCCAACAGCTGTCGTCTGGAGATGTGTCGTGGTGATGGGGGCGTCATTGCCGTCGCACTCCGGTTCGTCGTCGATCGGGGTTGCGGTTCAGCCAACCACAAAACCGAGCGACAGTGCGATTTCGGCGCTGGGTGTTCCCTCCGATGTGTGACGTCGGAGCGTTCACGGGTGGAGTGTGGTCGGAACGTGAGAGCGCAGGGGCTCCTCGAGTTCCTGCTCCGTCCAACCGAAGGAGTTGCCATGACGTCGACCAACGTCACGAACGAACTGCACCGGATCCTGGGCCAGCGACTGGAGGGCGGAGGCACGTGGGCGTGGGCCTACGTGGACGCCTCGGGCAACGTCGAGGATCCCCGTCGCCAGGCCGCGCTGAAGCTCCGCGGGGTCGAGGAGGCACTCCGGGCGCAGGGCTCGGACCTCGACGCGGTCGACGTCATCGCCGGCGAGCTCGAGAACAGCCCCGGCGTCCCGTCACCGGTTGCGCGGTACGTGCTCGTGCATGACGGCACCCTCGTGTTGAGCGAGGTCCTGCCCGGCCCGATGCACGCCGCCGAGTCGATCGGCGTCGGGGCGGTGCCGGATCTCGTGCCGCTCGTCGCGCACCGGCCGATCGACCTGCCGTTCCTGGTCGTCCAGGTCGGCAAGGACGGCGGCGGGTACCGCGCGTTCAAGCTCGGGCACCCGGCGACCTCCGACGACGAGGAGCGCATCTCCGGGGAGACCTTCGACCAGCACAAGGTGAAGGGCGGCTTCGGCGACTGGAAGCAGCCGCGCTGGCAGAGTCGCACCGAGGAGGTCTGGCGGCAGAACACGAGTGAGGTCGCGAGCGCGATCGACAAGGCCGTCGCGCGACTCTCGCCCGCGTTGATCGTCGTGGCCGGGGACCTGCAGGCACGCCCGATGCTCATCGAGCGGCTGTCCTCCGACGCCCGTCGGCTCGTCAGCGAGGTGCCGGGAGGCGGGTTCGACGAAGAGGTGCTCGGCGATCACGTGCGCGTCGCCCTCGCCCGGGTGATCGCGAAGCACCGGCACGACCTCGAGGACTCGCTCCGGTCCCACGTCGGCCGCGGGGACAACCAGGCGGTGACCGGGCTCGGACCCGTGGTCGAGGCGCTGCAGCAGGCACAGGGGGCGACGATCGCGCTCGACGCCGTGGCCGTGGGGGACCGGACGCTGCTCGCGCTCGGGGCAGCGCCGTGGATCGCGACCGCACCCGAGCAGGCTGCCGGCGTGCCGGTGATCGGCCCCGTGCCCGCCGTCTGCGCGCTCGTGCGTGCTGCGGTGCTCACGGACGCGGAGCTCGTGCTGGTGAACGCGGCGTCGTTGCCCGGAGGGGCTGCGGCGGCGGCCCTGCTGCGCTGGCCGGTCGGCCCGACCGTCCCGGCGTGATCGGGTGGGGGCGGGGGCCGTTTCGCGCGTAGGAGGTCGAATCGCGCGTAGGAGGTCGTTCGTTCCGGCCTCCTACGCGCGATTCGGCTTGCTACTCCGGGTGTGATGGGACGGATCGCCCGCGGTGTCAGTCGTGGGACCGGTCGGCGCGCGGCACGAGCGGCAGCGCGGCGAGCGGCAGCAGCGCCACGATGCCGAAACTCGCCGCGAACCCGAGCGCCCCGACGAGCGCGCCGATCCCCGGTCCGACGGCGCTCGCCGCGATGAACTGCCCGGTGTTCTGCGCGCCGAGTGCTCTCCCGGACCAGAACGGCCCAGCGGCCTCGGCCACCGACGTGTACGCGAGGCCGTTGTCCGCCACGGTGACGCTCGTCGCGATGACGAGGAAAACCGCCGCGCCGGCCAGGTGTGTCGCGTCGACGAGCGCCAGCACGGCCATCACCACGGCGGCGCTGACCGCGACGATGCGCAGCGGTCCGACCCGGGATCCCGCGCGGTCGCTCCACACGCCGACGAGGATCCGCCCGATCGCACCGACGAACTGGGACGCCCCGACGAGCAGCCCCGCCGCCGGCGTCGACCACCCGAGCCCGACGAGCCACACCAGTCCGTACGTCGACAGCGTGAACTGCGGCACCACGAGCAGGATCGACACCGCGTGGATCCGCCACAGGAAGCCGTTCGTCCGGTAGGGGTTCGCCGTGACGGTCGTCGTCGCCTCCGAACGGGCCGGCCGCGGCGGGTTCGCGATGCCGATCGCACACAGCACGGCGAGCACCGCGCACAGGAGGATCGGCAGGACGAGCGATGCCCGGATGCCCTGCGCCTCGGCGAGCTGCGGCACCGTGACCGCCGCGAGGGTCACCCCGAGCGGCTGCGACATCTGCCGGATCCCCATCGCGAGCCCTCGGCGCTCCTTCGGGAACCAGCCGACGACCACGCGCCCGCTCGCGGCGTTCGTCGACGCGCTCGTCATGCCGCCCGCGAGGAACGCCAGCCCGAGCAGCACCGGGTTCCCCGCGGCTGCCCAGGCGGCGACGACCGCGAGCGTGGTGAGCACGAGGCCGCCGGCGATCACGATGCGCTCGCCGAAGCGGTCCGTGATCGCGCCCCAGGCGATGAGCGTGAGCACCATGCCGAACGTCGGCGCTGCGGCGAGGAGCCCGGCGAGCGTGAGTGACGTGCCCTGGGCGTGCAGGTACGGGATGAGCAACGCCGGCGAGGAGACCACGAGCGTGCCGGCGGCCTGCGCGGCGACGCCGAGCGCGAGCATCGTCCAGGCGCGGGCGGTGATCGGTGGTGTCGTGGCCGGGCGAGGAGCCGTCGTCGTCATGGAAGCAGTCGTTTCGTCTCGGAACTGATTGGTATACCAAAACGGTATACCATCCGAGGCGCTGCGCCACTAGGCTGATGTGCCGTGACCGAACCGACCGACGCAGCCCCCGTGTCGCAGACGGCCCAGCTCTACGACAACCTCCGTGGCGCGATCCTCACGCTCGACATCGCGCCGGGCGAGCGCATCTCCGAGCGCGGGCTCGAGGCGCGGTTCCACGCCTCGCGCACGCCCGTCCGCGCAGCGCTGTCACGACTGGAGCGCGAGGGGCTGATCCTCCACGAGGGGCGCTCGTGGACCGTCACCCCGATCGACCTCGACGAGATCGCGTCACTCGCCGAGCTCCGCGGCGTGCTCGAGCCCGCCGCGGCACGCCTCGCTGTCGCACGTGCGTCCCGCGAGCAGCTCGCCGAGGTCCGGGCGCACCTGGACGCCCTGCAGCCGACGCCCGACCAACAGGCCGGCATCCGGATGGGCTCGACGTTCCACCTCGACCTGGCGGCCCTCGGCGGCAACCGGTTCGTCACCGACGCGATCGCCGATGCGCTGACCCGGCTGGAGCGGACGCGTTGGATCGAGGTCCGAACGCCCGAAGCCCGCGACGCAGCATGGGACGAGCACAGCGCCATCCTCGACGCCGTGCAGGCCGGGGACGCCGACCGCGCGGCCGAACTGCTCGCCGCGCACGTCGCCGGGACGAACGACCGCCTGCTCGCCTTCATCGCACAGGAGCGCCGCCGTCTGCGCGGTGCCGGCATGGCGATCGTGGGCGCGACGGAGCGCTGACGGCGCCGACACGAGACCACCGCGACGCGACCTGCGCGACCCACGGCGAGCCCTGGACGCGACCCGGTCGAGGAGGCGACGGCGCAGTCGTGCCGCGCCGGGCCTCCTGTCCGGGCCGCGTCAGCGGCTCACTCGATGCGCGTCCGTTCCTCGGCGATCCAGGCGTTCACGGAGTCTTCGGAGTGCTCGAGGAGCGCGTCACGCACCTCTGCCTCGTCGCGGTTCAGGCGGTGCGCGTCGCGGCGCCCGGAATGTGTCGACTGTGACATCTCGATCGTCCTTCCCGAGTGCGGGCGCATGCCCGCGATGATGCGGATACCGTCCGCTGATTGAGCTTCCCCACGGGACGTACTGAGGTCGCTCCAGTGTCGTCGGATCTGTCCGGAGCGCGCAAGGGTTCCGGAGCGCTTGTGGAGAAGTGTGTCGGCGACCGGTGCCTAGGATGGTCCGCTGTCGGGGCGGCTCGCCCCCGGCGCGGATCACCAGACGGACGGGAGGCACGGGTTGGCCGACCAGCGCACGGCACCTCCCACGGTCTACGACGTCGCCTCGGCGGCCGGCGTCTCGATCGCGACCGTGTCCCGCGTGCTGCGCACGCCGGACGCCGTCCGGGAGGGCACCCGTGACCGCGTGCAGGCGGCGATCCGGGCACTCGGGTACGTCCCGTCGGGCAATGCTCGAGCGCTCGCCGGACGTCGCACGGGCGTGATAGGGCTGCTGCTCCCCGGGTTCGACGTCGTCGCGGACGAGCGACCAGGACTGGTCACGGACGGTGGTGTCCGGGTGGTCGACGACCGTCGGCACGTGACGCAGCCGTTCGCCTCGAACCTGTACTTCGACGAGGTTCTCCGTGGCGCCGAGACCGAGGCGTGGCAGCGTGGCCTCGCGCTCATGGTCGCCGCCGGTCGGGGCCCCTCGCGCGACGTCATCGTGAACGACGTCGCCGGCCGGGTCGACGGGCTCGCGGTGCTGGCGCAGACCGTGCCGGACGACCTGCTCGAACACGTCGCCCGCCGGATCCCCGTCGTGATGCTCGCCGACGACCGACGCTCGCACGGCTTCGACTCGGTGAGCGTCGACAACGCCGCGGGCATGCGCACGCTGGCGTCGCACGTCATCGGGCGGCTCGGCATCCGGTCGATCGCTTACGTCGCCGGGCCGATCGACTCGCCGGACGACAAGGAGCGTGCGGCAGGGTTCGCGTCGGCGCTGGCTGACCACGGTGTCGAGGCGTCGTCCGTCCGAACGGTGCACGGCGACTTCGGGCGGGTCCGGGCGCGAGAGCTCGTCGGGCCCCTGTTGGCCGATGGTGTGCCGCGGGCGATCGTGTGCTCGAACGACCAGTCGGCACTCGGGGTGCTCGACGGGCTGCTCACCGCCGGGCTCCGAGTGCCCGAGGACGTCGTCGTGACGGGGTTCGACGGCATCGACGCCGGGCGGTTCTCCTCACCGCGACTGACCACCGTGCACCAGCCGATGGGGGAGCTCGGACGTGCTGCGGTCGCGGCGATCGTCGACCGGCTGGACAGCCCCGCCGGGCCTCCGCGCTCGATGCGCCTGCCCGTCGAGGTCCTGCTGCGCGAGAGTTGCCCCCCGGCGCTCTGACGCGCCGCGCGCGCCGCGCCGCGCTGCGCCTCGGGCGCCGCGCCACGCCGCCGAGCGCGTGAGATCGCACTTCGTGTCGCAACCCGCGCGCCGGAAGCGACACGAACCGCGATCTCAGCCGCGGGATCCTCCCCAGCCGCCCGCGACCGGTGTGGTGCGTGGCGGGCCCGACCCGGGCCTCCCGTCCGGTGAGATCGCATCTCGTGTCGCATCGTGGGCCGCGGAACCGACACGAAGTGCGATCTCACCGGATCGGCGCGAACCGTGACGGGGGACACCGAAACCCGCCGGTTGCGCAGCGCGATGTAAGCGCATACATTGTCCCGGTACCCACTCGACACGGAGGTCGACCGAGCAATGACGCTTCCCCCACAGCGCACGCGCGGCCAGCGCGCACCCGGCACCCGCCGGCGCGGACGCCTGATGGCGGCCCTCGCCGGGCTCGCCGTCGTGGCCCTCACCGCCACCGGCTGCAGCATCCAGGTCCGCTCCCAGCCGGACCCGAGCATCGGCAAGGACACGATGCTCATCAACGCGGACCACGGCAACCCGCTGTTCGACCGCAACTTCAACCCGTACATCGCCAACGCCCGCACGGCGTCGAAGTGGATGTACGAGCCCCTCATCGAGGTGAATCCGCTCGACGGCAAGCGCAACCCGTGGCTCGCGAGCAGCTGGACGCAGCCCGACGCCAAGACGATCGACATGACGATCCGCAGCGGCGTGAAGTGGTCCAACGGCGACGCGTTCAGCGCGAAGGACGTGGTCTTCACGTTCAACCTGCTGAAGAAGTTCCCCGCGATGGACGTCAAGGGCGCATGGCAGCACATCGCCAGCATCGACCAGCAGGGCCAGCACGTGGTCTTCCACCTGAAGTCGGAGGACGTGCCGAGCCTGACGATCATCGGGCAGACGTACATCCTCGGTGAGCAGCACTGGAAGGACGTCAAGGACCCGACGACCTTCCGTGACCCGAATCCCGTCGGTACCGGCCCGTTCGTGCTCGGGAACTACACCGACCAGCAGTACTCGATGGACAAGAACCCGCGGTACTGGCAGGCGAAGAACATCGTCATCAAGCACCTGATCCTGCCGGCGACGAACACGCAGCTCGACACCGTCACCCGTGGCTACGACTGGGCGTACTCGTTCATCTCCGACGTGAAGGGCACGTGGGGTGCCGCATCGAAGACGAACACGTACTGGTTCCCGCCGGGCGGCGTGATCGGCCTGATCCCGAACCTGACGAAGGCGCCGTACAACGACGTCAACGTCCGTCGGGGCATCTCGCTCGCGCTGAACCGTGACGACATCGCCGAGACCGCAACAGAGGGGAACCTCAAGGCCGCGGCGCAGACCGGCCTGATCCTGCCGAACCAGGAAAAGTACGTGAACCAGCAGATCCCGGACAAGGGCGTGGTGACACAGGACGTGGAAGCCGCACGAGCATCCTTCGCGAAATCGGGCTACCAAACCGAGGGCGGCAAGATCGTCAAGGACGGCAAGCAGCTCGAGATCACGATCATGACCGCGAACGGGTACTCCGACTGGCTCCGCGCCGCGCAGGAGGTCCGCCGCAACCTGACGGCCATCGGCATCAAGGTGACGATCCAGGCTCCGCAGCCCGCCGGGTACCAGCAGAACATCAACAACGGCACGTTCGACATGGCGATGGGCGGCATGGGCAACGGCGACGTCTACCAGGCGTTCAACTCGCTGCTCAGCAGTGACTTCTACCAGCCCGTCGGCAAGTCGACCGTGAACAACTACGAGCGCTACAAGAACGCCGACACGCAGAAGCTCCTCGACGAGTACAAGGCGACGACGGACACCGTGAAGCAGCAGGAGATCCTGAACCAGCTGCAGGAGATCGTCTACAACGACCTGCCCGTCATCGGGATGTACTACGGCGGCCTCTGGGGGCTCTTCAACACCAGCAAGTTCGTCGGCTGGCCGAGCGCGAAGGACCCGTACATGGCGCCGCAGAACTACGACTCGGCCCCGTTGCTCATCTTCTCCAAGCTGCGACTGCGTGACAGCGCCGCCGGGCAGAAGATCCTCAAGGACGCAGAGGACAACCAGTGAAGTACATCCTCCAGAAACTCGTCCTCTTCGTCCTGACCCTCTGGGCAGCCGTCACGCTGAACTTCGTGCTCCCGCGCCTCATGCCCGGCAGCCCGACCGACGCGGCACTGGCGAAGCTCAGCCAGAACGGCCCGGTCACCGACGCCACCAAGAAGGCCATCGAGGCCCAGCTCGGCGTCCCGACCGGCAACCTCTGGGACCAGTACGTCAACTACCTGCACCAGGTCGTCACGCTCGACTTCGGCGTGAGCTACACCTTCTACCCGCAGAACGTCGGGGACCTGGTCGCCAGGGCCCTGCCGTACACGCTGATCCTCGTCGGCCTGGTCACGATCATCGCCTTCGTGCTCGGCACCCTGATCGGCGTCGGCGCCGCGTGGAAGCGCGGCACCTGGCTCGACTCGCTCCCGACCCTGTCCGGCAGCTTCATGTCGACGTTCCCGTACTTCTGGACGGCACTCCTGCTGCTGTTCTTCCTCGGCTACGTCCTGCACTGGTTCCCGACCACCGGCGCGTACTCGGCGACGACGACGCCCGGCTTCAGCGCGGCGTTCGCGGGTGATGCGATCCAGCACGCGATCCTGCCGGCGGTCACGATCCTGGTGACGAGCCTCGGCGGCTGGATCATCGGCATGCGCAACGCGATGATCAACACGCTCGGTGACGACTACGTGACCTTCGCCGAGGCGAACGGCCTCCGCGGTCGCACGGTCGCCATCCGGTACGCCGCCCGCAACGCGATCCTGCCGAACCTGACCGGCTTCGGTCTGGCGCTCGGTGGCGTCGTCGGCGGCTCGGTCCTCGTCGAGCAGGTGTTCGGCTACCCGGGCATCGGCTACCTGCTCTTCAACGCCGTCATCGGCCAGGACTACCCGCTCATGCAGGCACTCTTCCTGATGATCACCGTGTCGGTGCTCATCGCCAACTTCATCGTGGACGTCCTCTACGGCGTCCTGGACCCGAGGACTCGACGATGACGACGATCGCAGTACGCACCCAAGAAGAATCCCAAGCACCATCCCGATGGAAGTCAGCCGCCCGCCAGTTCGGCGTCGTCTGGGGCAACACCAAGGCCAGGATCGGCATCATCATCCTCGCGGTGTTCGTGATCGTCGCGATCGCCGCCCCGCTCCTCGCCCCGTACGGCGCGAGCCAGAACGGCTTCGCCCGGTCCGCCGACGCGACAGCCGCGCACTGGATGGGCACGACCGCCGCCGGTGAGGACGTCCTGTCCCAGATCATCTACGGCGCAAGGATCTCGGTCCTCGTCGGCGCGGTCGCGGGCATCCTGTCCACGCTCGTCGCCGTCGCGATCGGCCTCAGCTGGGGCTACGTCCGCGGCTGGATCGCCGAGGTCATCGGGTTCATCGTGAACCTCTTCCTCGTCATCCCGGGTCTGCCCCTGATGATCGTCATCGCGGCCTACCTGCAGAACGGCGGCATCGCGGTCATCATCGCGGTGATCGTCGTGACCGGCTGGGCATGGGGTGCTCGCGTGCTCCGCTCCCAGACGCAGTCGCTCCGCGGCCGCGACTTCGTGACCGCAGCGCAGTTCTCCGGCGAGGGTGCGACCCGCATCGTCTTCCGCGAGATCCTGCCGAACATGACGAGCCTGATCGTCGGCAGCTTCTTCGGTGCCGCGACGAGCGCGATCCTCGCAGAGGCCGGCCTGGAGTTCCTCGGCCTCGGCGACTCCTCGATCGTCAGCTGGGGCACGATCCTCTACTGGGCGCAGAACTCGAACGCGCTCCTCACCGGCCAGTGGATCCTGCTGTTCGCACCGGGTCTGTGCATCGCGCTCCTCGCGATGAGCCTGACCCTGATCAACTTCGGCGTCGACGCCGTGTCGAACCCGCGACTGCGCGAGGGCGCGCGGGTCAAGAAGGAGAAGGCCGCATGACCAGCCTGGAGGCTCCCATCACGTCCGCCCCGCAGGCTGCGGACGTCCTGCTCGACGTCCGTGACCTGTCGGTGGTCTACGAATCGGCCGGCCAGACCGCGGTCCAGGCGGTCGACCACGTGTCGTTCTCCCTGAAGAAGGGCGAGTTCGTCGGCCTGGTCGGCGAGTCCGGTTCCGGCAAGTCGACGCTCGGCTACGCGCTGACACGGCTGCAGAAGCCGCCGGCGCGGACGAACGGCGGCAGCATCGTCTTCGCCGGCAAGGACATCCGCGACCTCGACGATGAAGCGCTCCGCCAGCAGCGGCAGGGCGGCTTCGCGATGGTGCTGCAGTCCGGCATGAACGCGCTCAACCCGGTGCGGACCATCCGCAACCACTTCATCGACATCTTCAAGGCCCACGGCCACGTCCCGCGTGAGCGCTGGGACAACCGGATGCGCGAGCTCGTCGGGAAGGTCAAGCTCCCCGACTCGATGCTGGCGCGGTACCCCGGTGAGCTGTCCGGCGGCATGCGGCAGCGCGTGTCGATCGCGCTGGCGCTCTCGCTCGAGCCGCAGCTCATGGTGTTCGACGAGCCGACGACGGCACTCGACGTCCTCGTGCAGCACGCGGTGATGGACACCATCATCGAGCTGCAGCGGTCGGAGGGCTTCACGGCCGTGCTCATCTCCCACGACCTCGGCATCGTGCTCGAGGCCACGGAGCGCGTCCTCGTGATGCACGAGGGACGGATCGTCGAGGACGGCGGCTCCCGCGCGATCCTCCGCGACCCGCAGGACGAGTACACGCAGATGCTCCTGTCGCACTACGCGGACCCCCGTGCCGAGGTCGTCTCCCTGCCCGGCTTCCCGGACCGCTCGCTCCGTGCGGAGTCGGGAGAGAAGCGGCAGGAGGCGACGACCTCGCACGCGACCGTCGGCACCCGCGAGCGCAGTGCGGCGAAGAACCCGATCGTCGTCGACGGCCTCGTGAAGACGTACGCCCCGCCGCGTCGTGGAGAGGAGCCCGTGCGGGCCGTCCGCGACGTGTCGTTCACCCTCGAGCCGGGGCAGTCGCTCGCGCTCGTCGGCCAGTCGGGCTCCGGCAAGTCGACCATCGCGAAGATGCTCACGGGCGTCGAGAAGCCGACGAGCGGCACGGTCCGGTTCGGTGACCTCGACGTCGCGAAGCTCGGACGCCGGGGCCTGCGGGACCTGCGCTCCGAGGTGCAGATGGTGTTCCAGGACCCGTACGCAGCGCTCAACCCGCTGCACACGGTCGAGTACACGCTGACGCGGCCCGTCGTGAACTACACGGGCCTCCGCGGCAAGGAAGCGCGGCACCGCGTGCTCGAACTCCTCGAGACCGTGGGGCTCACGCCCGTGGAGCAGTTCGCGCAGAAGCTCCCGCACCAGCTCTCCGGCGGGCAGCGGCAACGCGTGGTCATCGCCCGGGCGCTCGCGAGCGACCCGCAGGTGATCATCGCCGACGAGCCGGTCTCGATGCTCGACGTCACGCTCCGTGCCGGCGTGCTCGCGCTGCTCGAGGACCTGCGCGAGCAGTGGGGCGTCTCGCTCCTCTACATCACGCACGACCTGCTGAGCGCCCGGCTCATCACCGACGACATCATGGTGCTGCACGACGGCGCCGTCGTCGAGCGCGGGCGGACGGCCGACGTGCTGCAGAACCCGCAGGACAGTTACACGATCGACCTGCTCGACGCGGTGCCGAACCCGCGCCGACGTCTGGCGGAAGGAGCACTGTGAGCACCCTGCACGACTTCGAGGCCGTCCCCGCCTTCGGACACCTGCCCACCCCGGACGGTGTCGACGTCGTCGGCGTCGACCTGCCCGTCGGCCGACTGACGGCGTACCGGATCGTGCCGGAGGGCGAGTCCAAGGGCACCGTCCTGATCGTCCCCGGGTACACCGGCTCGAAGGAGGACTGGCGGACCTTCCTGCCGATCCTCCGCGACGCCGGCTGGTCCGCCGTGGCGATCAGCCGTCGCGGCCAGGCCGATTCGGTCGCGCCGACGGACCGGAGCGAGTACACGCTCGAGCAGGAAGCCGCCGACGTCGTCCGGGTCGCGAGGCTCCTCGACGACGGCGCGCCCGTGCACCTCATCGGGCACTCGCTCGGTGGGGTCATCGTCCGCGCCGCCGCGATCCAGGACCCGAGCGCCTTCCGCGACGTCACGATGTTCTGCTCCGGCCCGCACGGCTGGGCGAACCGCAAGGCCGCCGAACGCGCGATCGTCTCGGAGTCGTGCAGCAACCGCGCGCTCTTCGACGCGACGAACCCGCTCTGGGCCGGCCGTCCCGACGAGGAACTCCCCGACGACGTCCGGATGGTCCGCGAGCGCTTCGACCACACGAGCGTGCTCAGTGTGCTCGCCGGCGCCGGCATCCTCGAGGACCCCTCCGACACCACCGAGGCGCTCCGCGAGACCGGTCTCCCGACCCTCGTCGCGCACGGGATCTGGGACGCAGCCTGGCCCATCCCGTGGCAGCACGACATGGCCGAGCGGCTCGGTGCCGACTACGCGGTCATCCCGGAGAGCTACCACGGCCCCCAGGTCGAGAACCCGCTCGGGACGGTCGCCGTCTTCGATGCGTTCTTGGCGAAGCACTGACTCGAGCAAGCACTGAAAGGACCCCATCATCACCACGCTGACCTTCCCGGACGGCTTCCTCTGGGGCGCGGCCACCGCTGCACACCAGATCGAGGGCAACAACGTCAACAGCAACTGGTGGGTGCACGAGCACGAGCCGGACACCACGATCGTCGAGCCCTCCGGGGACGCCGCGGACAGCTACCACCGGTACCGCGAGGACATCCGCATCGCGGCCGACCTCGGGCTGACCTCCTACCGGTTCAGCATCGAGTGGGCCCGCATCGAGCCGGAGCGCGGGTTCGTCAGCCGCGCCGAGATCGACCACTACCGCCGCATGGTCGAGGCTTGCCACGAGTTCGGCATCGAGCCGATCGTCACCCTCATGCACTTCACCGTGCCGCGCTGGTTCGAGCGCGATGGCTTCTGGCGTGCCCCCGACGCCGCCGACCTGTTCGCGCGCTACACCGAGGCGGCGCTCCCCGTCGTCTCGGACGGCGTCCGCTACGTCTGCACGATCAACGAGCCGAACATCGCGGCGATGCTCGCCGGAGGCGAGGACGCCGCGAACCTGGTGGCCTATGGGCTGCCGAACCCGGACCTGGGAGTCGCCGACGCGTTGCTGGCCAGCCACAAGCGGTCGCGAGAGGTGCTGGGACAGGTGTCGGGCCTCCAGTCCGGGTGGACCATCGCGACCCAGGCGTTCAAGTCCAACGGTGAACCCGGTGCCGACGAGATGCTCCGCGAGTACGGGTACCCGCGCGACGACTGGTATCTGGAGAACGCCGCGGGCGACGACTTCCTCGGCGTGCAGGCGTACACCAGGACGTTCATCGGGCCGAACGGGCCGCTGCCCGTCGCCGAGACGAAAGAGACGACGCTGACCGGGTGGGAGTTCTACCCGGAGGCCTCGGCCGACGGACTCCGCAGCGCGTGGGAACTCTCCGGCCACGTGCCGCTGATGATCACCGAGAACGGCATCGCCACCGCGGACGACACCCGTCGGCGTGCCTACACGCAGGGCGCCCTCGAGGGGATCCACCGCTGCATCGAGGACGGCATCGAGGTCCTCGGCTACCAGCACTGGTCGCTCCTGGACAACTACGAGTGGGCGTCGGGGTTCCGGCCGACCTTCGGGCTCGTGTCGTGGGACCCGGTGACGTTCGAGCGCACCGTGAAGCCGTCCGCGCACTGGTACGGCGGGGTCGCGAAGGCGAACGCGCTCGAGACGGCTGATCAGCCGGCCGCGTCGTAGTTCGCCAGCTGTTCCGCGACCGCCGGGTCGCGGAGCAGCTCGGCGCGGTCCGACGCCGTGGACCCTTCGGCGTCCTCCGCGCGCACGTCGACGTCCATGCCGAGCACGGCCTGGACCGTGTCCGGGTCGCCGGAGTCGACCGCGGCGATCAGCAGCGTCGCGCCGCGCGAGCCGATCGCCCTGGTGTCGGCGCCCGCCTCGGCGAGGGCGCGCACGATGGCGGCGTGACCACCCCAAGCGGCCCGGACGATCGGGGTGTTGCCGTCGGTGTCCCGTGCCTCCAGGTCAGCGCCCGCTGCGATCAGCGAGCCGAGCGCGGCGCGGGCATCGCGATCGACGGCCAGGGTGAGGGGCGTGCGTCCCTCGACGTCGTGCAGGTCGACCGTCGCGCCGAGCCCGACCAGGGTGTCGACCATCGCGGCGTGGTCGAACCATGCAGCGGCGTGCAGCGGGGCGAATCCCCAGCGTGGGTCGAGGTCGTCGATGTCGCTCGCGTCGTCGGCGAGGTGCAGGCCTCCCAGGTCGTTGTAGGCGGCGGCGCGGACCACCTCGGTCGCGAGCTCGATCCAGCCATCAGGGACCGGGCCGTGCCAGCCGCGCGTCGGGCGGGCGTCGAGGTCGGTGAAGTCGGACTCGTTGACGCTGCGGACCTCGATCGTGACGTCCGTGAAGCGGATCGCGACCTCGCCGATGGGGGAGACCAGCAGGCGGAGCTCCCACTCGTCGCGACCGGCATGCTCGATCTCGCCGCGCACGATGTGGGCGTCACCGGCGAGGAGCGTGTCCGGATCGAGGCGCGGTGGCTCGATCACGGCGTCGTCGAAGCGCATCGTCACGCGAGCGTGGTTCCAGCGACGCCAGAGGCCCTCCGGGGTGTCGAGCACCTCGTCGTTGCGGACCATCACCTGCGCGTGCAGGACCACCGGGTCCGGCTCGCCGTGGTCGGGGAGTGCTGCGGTGTCGTCCTCTGCTGCCGCTTGGTGTCGGCGGCTGGCCTCGACGGTCCACTTCGCGATGCGGGAGTCCGACCAGCGGACCGTGGCGAGCGCGGCGACCGGCGGGGGCGCGTCCTGCACGAGGCGCGCGAGGTGGTCGGTCTTGCCCTCGAAGTCCTCGAGGGACACGTAGCCCACCGAAGGCCAGTTCACTCGACTCCATCGCACGGGGTCGAGACTAGCGGGCGTGTCCTCTCCGGATCGTCGGGCGTGAATCGAGCCGTCGGCGGAGGCGAGCCATCGGCTGTTCGACGACCACCCCGAGCAGTGCGCCGACACCGATGGAGATCACGAGGGCAGCGCCGCGGATGGCCGCGCCGCTGCCGAGGTGCAACATCGTCGCCAAGACCACGACGTGCCAGAGGTAGAGGGAGTAGGTCGCGTTCGCGCCGTACCAGACGAGGGGCCGCCAGCGGAGCGCTGGGGCGAGTGCCGTCCCCGGGTGCTCGAGGCCGGCGATGAGCGCTGTGCTGGCGATCGCCGCCGTCGGCATCAGCACCAGGATGCTGGCCGGGTCGCTCTTCCAACCCGCTGGGAACAGCGCCACGATGACGCCGAGCGACGCGGCACCGGCCCACATCGTGCAGCGCTGCGCCGCCGGGTTCCACTGGCCGCGGCGTCGTGCACTGTTGATCACGAGCGCACCCAGGCAGCCGGCGCACAGCGCGGACATGCTGAGCGAGGGGGCGTAGTAGACGGTTGGCGGCCCGTCGTCCGCGCTCGGCGCGAAGAGCGGCACGGAGACGATCGGGCCGAGTACGACCGCAGCGGCGAGGACGACGGCGAGGATCCGGGGCCCGCGAGCGAGCCGAAAGAGGGCGATGAACGCCAGCGGCCACAGCAGGTAGAACTGCTCCTCCGCCGCCAGGCTCCATATGGGGTCTAGGACGCCCTGGCGCAACCCCGCGAGCCGTGCGAGGTTCGTCGTCGACGTCAGGGCGATCGCCGCCGCTGCAGCGAGGTTGGGGTTCGAGTCGGAGTACCCGCCGACGAGTGGCCACAGGAGCGCAACGCCTCCGACGAGGACCGCGAGCGGCGGGCCGATCCGCAGGAGCCGGGATCGCGCGAACCGCGCCAGCGCTATCCGACCTTCGCGTCGGTGTTCTGCGAGCAGGCCGTTCGTGATGAGGAATCCGGACATCGCGAAGAACGCCGGCAACGCGAGGACACCAGCGTGCAATCCCGGGACGCCGACGTGGTACGCCACGATCGCCACCGCGAGCACTGTCCTCAGCCCGTCGAGCTCGACCACGCGACGTGAACTCCCCGATGTTCGCACTCACGAATCGAACCACTGATCCCCTGCATATACAAATAACACATGCTAATATGTCACTATGCGTATGCCTGCCTCTCCGCTTCGGGTCGTGGTGGTCTCCCAGTACTACCCGCCGGAGACGCACGGCTCGATCCCGCGATCGGTCGCCCACGGGCTCGCCGAACGCGGGCACGATGTCCGCGTCGTCACGACGTTCCCCAACCACCCGTACGGCCGCCTCTTCGACGGCTGGCGTCAGCGGTTCCGGCACGTCGAGGCGGACGGGCCCGTCACGGTCCGTCGTGTTCCGATGCTCCCCGACCACTCCGGCAGCGCCGCGCGGCGGGTCCTCGCCTACCTGAGCTTCGCCGCGTCGTCGGTCACGGCGTCGTGGTTCGCGCGACGGGCCGACGTCGTCTACGTCTACGGCGCACAGCCGACCGCTGCGATCGTGCCGATGCTGTGGCGTCGCGCGTTCGGTGTGCCCGTCGTCCTGCACGTCCAGGACATCTGGCCCGAGTCCGTCACCGGCTCCGGCATGCTCCCGAGCGGCCGAGCCGTGCGGTGGGCGGATGCGTGGATCCTCCGGTGGTTGCGCGGGCTCCACCGCAGCGCGGCGCACGTCGTCGCGATCGCTCCCGGTGCGGCGCGCCTCCTGCAGGAGCGTGGCGCGGACTGTCGGCGCACCTCGGTCATCCTGAACTGGGCGACGACCGCTCCGGATCGGATCGAGCGACCGTCGGGCGATCAGCGGACCCGAGTCGTCTACGCCGGGAACCTCGGGCCGAACCAGGGGCTCGACACGTTCGTCCAGGCGATGGCACGGTGCCGGGACCTGCCGGGACTCGAGATGGAGTTCATCGGGGACGGCCTCGCCGCCGATGCGCTCCGATCGTCGGCGACCGCGCTCGGCGTGGACTCGGTCAGGTTCAGTCCAGCGGTCCCGCGCGACCGCATGTCAACCGTGCACGCGACCACCGACTTCGCGGTCGTGGCCCTGCGTGACGTTGCCATGTCGGACGTCACCATCCCGTCGAAGCTCCAGGACGCGCTCGTCCACGGCGTCCCCGTGATCGCGGCCGTCCCAGGCGACGCGGCCGACGTTGTCCGCGACGGGGAGGCCGGGTTCGTGGTCGCTCCCGGTGACGTCGATGCGCTGGAGACGGCCATCCGCTCAGCGCACGCGACGAGCCCCGCCGAGCGGCGTCGGCTCTCCGACGCCGCGCTCACCGTCGCCGACCGGCACATGCACGCCGGTCGCGCGCTCGACCACCTCGACCACCTCCTCCGAAAGGCAGCATCGTGAGCAACCCGTCCGACATCCGCACCTGGGACGCTTGGAAGCGTGCCTTCGACGTCGTCGTGGCCGTGACCGCCCTCGTGGTCCTCGCCCCGCTCCTGCTGGTGGTCTCCGTGTTGGTGCGCTGCGGTGGTGGCGGTCCGGCGCTCTACCGGCAGACCCGACCCGGCCTGCACGGCGAGCCGTTCGAGATCGTGAAGTTCCGGTCGATGCGATCCGACCCCGTCCTCGAGCGTGCAGGCGCCGACGCCGACCACATGCGGATCACGCCGATCGGCAGGGTCCTGCGTGCCACGAGCATCGACGAGCTCCCCAATCTCGTCAACGTCGTCTGTGGCGAGATGAGCATCGTCGGACCGCGGCCGCACCTGATGTCGTACCTCGACCTCTACTCGCCGCACCAGGGGAGGCGGCACGAGGTCCGACCGGGCATCACCGGGCTCGCGCAGGTCCGCGGGCGGAACGCGCTCGACTGGGCCACGCGGCTCGACCTCGACGTCGAGTACGTCGACCGACGCTCGTTCGGGCTCGACATCCGCATCCTGTTCGCGACCGTCCGGACCGTGGCCACGGGGCACGGGGTCGCGCAGCCAGGGCACGTGACGATGGCGTTGTTCGAGGGGAACGAGCAGCTGGACACGTCGAAGGTGCTCGCGGCGACGACGTCCTGACACACCGCAGCGCTGACGCCGGGCCTCTGGATGATCGTGGCCCGGCGTCAGCGCTGCATGAGCATGTCGAATACGTGCGGGGCCTGGGCGCGCCGCCGCCAGTCGTCGTACGCGTCCGCTGCCGCCGCTGATCGACGGTCGAGGTGATCCGGACCCGCGGCGGCCCATCGCTCGATCGCGGCCGACCAGCCGTCGTCGCCGACGACCTCGCCGCCGCCTGCACGGATCCGATCCGTCCACGGGGTCGTGTCGGACAGCAGGACGGGGCACGCTGAGGCGAGCGCCTCGGCGATGGTGTGCCCGAAGTTCTCGCCGGCCGTCGGCGCCACCATCGCGTGTGCACTCCGCAGCGCGGCCAAGACGTCGCCGTGTTCCCGGCTCCCCACGAACTCGACCACGACGTGTGCCGGCAGCGCGTCGGCCGCCTTGCGGCATCGACGGCCGTAGGCCTCGTCGTCCACCGGGCCGATCACCGTCAGGCGCACGGGCCGTTCGACGGTGGCGAGGGCCTCGATGGCCAGGTGCGTGCGCTTCTTCGGACTGATCCGACCGACGCAGACGAGCTCGAGACGATCGGAGGCGATGGCAGGCCGCCGCGTCGCGGACTCGGGAAGCGAGGTCTCGTTCTCGCGGACCACCACCTCCGCGTCGGCGCCGACAGCAGCTCGGATGTGCGCGGCCTCCGTGTCCGTGGACGCGTGCCAGACGATGCCACGGAAGAGCCCGGTGCGCCGTCCGGCGGCGAGGTACGCCCGCTTCTTCGTCGACTTCAGCGCCAGGGCGCCGGGGTCGAACTCGCCGCGCGGTGCGACGAGGAACCGGGTCCGCGATGTCAGCCCGAGGCGGTGGAGGGCCATCGGCAGGATCGCGAACCGTGCGTCGAACACGCTGTTCACGTACGTCAGCGTCGGTACCGGGCGAGCGCACATCGCGCGCGCGAGGCGGATCAGCCCGGGGACGCCCCTGGTGTCGAGGAACCGGATCGTCCTCCCTGCGTCGTCGAACGGCACGGTCGGCACGTCGAGGCGATTCGTGGCCCCGAGGTCGCGGTCCCGTGTGACGACCTCGACCACGAAGCGATCCGGCGCCGTCCTCGTCAGAGCGTCGAGCGTCCGGATCGGACCGCCACCGTCCACGGCCGGTGTGAAGTAGGGGGCGAGGACCCGCACGGTCGTCATCGTGCCGCTCCCACCACGTCGTCGAGCAGCGAGCGCCACCGGCGTTCGACCACCTCCGTGGCGAACTCAGCGACGACGTGGGCACGTGCGACTTCGCCCCGTCGATCCGAGCCCGAGCGGTCCTGGACGACGTCCTCGAGCGCAGCCGCGAACTCCGGGACGGTGTCCGTGTCGAGCGGGACCAGTCGCCCGACGTTCGCGGGCACGGCGTAGCGGGCACCGCGCGTGGCGGTCGTCACGATCGGGAGTCCAGAGGCCATCGCCTCCAAGAAGACCACACCGAGTCCCTCTTCGCGCGACGCGAGGGCGAACACCGAGGCGCTGCGCAGCAGTTCGGCGAGCCGGGTGTCCGATGGGGACTCGACCACGCGGACGTGTTCCGCGAGTCCGAGTTCGCCGATCAGGTCGTGGTCCTCGGTCGGGAGCGCATGGCGGCCGGCGAGCACGAGCTCGTTCCGGACACCGTGAACCCGGCGGGCGATCTCGTACGCGCGCACGAGCGTCGCGACGTCCTTGCGCGGGTCGTTCAACCGACTGACCATGAGAATCGGCCCGCCTGCGTCGCGTCGCTGCGCCGGCTGGAAGGCGTCGACGTCGACCCCCGTCGCCAACAGGTGGACCGGGCGATCCGTCCGATCGCGGATGAGCGCTGACATCGAGTCGTTCATCGTGACGATCGCCTCCGGCAACGTCAGCGCACGATGGTCGAGTCGACGCGTCGACCGGGTGGCGAGGCGGAGGAGGGCACCACGTGCGCCCCATGTGGTTGCGAGTCGGGCGGCCCGCTCCTCCTCGACCACCGTCGCGACCTTGAGGATCCACGGCACGCGGACGTCGCGCATGACGTTCCCGATCGCAGGGGTCCCGGCGATGACGATGGCGGCGTCGCACTCGTTCACCAGGTCGGTGAGCGCACGCCGCGGTCGGTAGCGGTTCGCCTCGATCTCCGGCATCGTCGTCCCGACGTCCCAGATCTCCAGCGTCGTGCCCTGACGGCGTCGAGCCACCGGGCCTCGTCGCATCGTCGCTGGTCGGAGCACGGATGCGTGCTCGGGCGCACGGTGGTGCATCCGTGGCGAGACGATCCGGATGTCCCATCGGTCCTCGTGCGGGACGTGCGCGCCGCTGAACGTCGTCGCGACGAAGTCGGCGACGGCGGCGAGGCCACCACCACGGGCGACTGCCGTGCGGTACTCGGGGACCACGATCGCGAGCGTGGGCATGGGGTTCTCCTATCGGGTCTGGCGTCGTTCGAGCAGGGCGAGACTCGCCCACCACGCGATGGCGTTGCAGAGGGTGATGACAGCGGCCGACAGCACGACGGCGACGATGCCGTGGGGTGCGGCGAGCACGACGACGGGCACCCGGACCACGGCGCCGCCGATCCGGAGGGCGAGCACGCGCCGTCCACGACCGAGCGCGCGGTGCGCGGCCTCCGGCACCGCGGCGACGAGCTGGAACAGCAGCTCGGCGGCCGTGAGTGCGAGTACGGGCGCGACGAACGGCCACGTCGCACCGAGCAGTGCGGATCCGATCGGCTCCGGCACGACGGCGAGCGCCGCGAGGAGCGGCAGCGACGCGGCGCAGAGGAACACCGTGTCGAGCGCGAGTCGGGGGACGCCGGCCCCGGTCTGCAGGTGTGCGACGGCTCGGGGGATCAGGACGGAGCGCGCCGCCGTGAGCGTGACGGTCACAGGTCCGGCAAGGGTTCCGGCACCGCGGAGTGCAGCTGCGATGGAGAGCCCGCCGATGGCGGTCGCCACCCAGGTGACGAGCTGCACGACACCGCTCCCGACGAGCGTGTCACCGGCATAGGACAGCGACAGCTCGGTCGGTACGGGTGTGCTCGACCACTTCGGGGACATCGCGAAGCCACCACGGACGACCGCGACGTACCCCAGGGTCGCACCGGCCAGTGCCCAGATGCCGAACGCCACGACCCCGCCCCACAACCCCAGCAGCGTGCCGGTCAGCGCGATGCCGCCGGCGCCGACGAGCATTGCTTCGATCAGCACCGCGGAACGCGCACGACCGCGAGCAGTGTGCACGGCGCGGACGCACTCGCGGAGCGTCAGGCCGTGGACCGCGAGCGCGCCGACGGCGAGGAACTCCGATCGGAGGGCGACGGCGGCGACGGCGATCACGAGCGCGCCGATCAGGCCGATCAGGGATGCACGACCGAGCCGCCGCAGCCGATCGGGGCGCTGACCGTCGACGACGAGCGGATCGGTCACGGCCGACCGGGCGAGTGCTGCCACGAGCAATGTGGCCGCTGCGGCGACACCGAAGCGACCGGTCTCCTCGACGGTGGACGACCGCGCGACCGCGACCGCGACGAGGAGCCCGGCGGCGCTCGTGCAGGCACTCGTGGCGAGCGCCGGAACAGCCCGACCGCGCATCCGTGTCACGATCGCGGTCATCGGCGCACCAACTCGCGCACGGCGGGAGTGACATCGGTCAGGCTCGGCGATCGCGGACTGCGCTTCGCCCAGACGAGCAGCAGGACGAACACCGGCGACGTCGACACGAGCGTCTGCAGCATGACCACGGCGACGTCCGGCGGCGTCGCGAACCAGGAGAGCGGCCCACCGATCATCAGGGCGAGGACGATCAGCGCGTTGGGTCGCTGTTCGATGGACTGCCACGGGCGGAGCGTCATCATGATGACCGCGTACCCGGCGTAGACCAGGAACAGCACGAGCGAACCCCAGAAGAACCAGGTGGTCGCGACCGGGAGGAACGTGTACGACGAGAACGGCACACCGCCGAGGAACTCGTTGATGAGGTTCCCCGATGAGATCGCCGGTCGACCGGGGTCGAGCGCCCGCGGGACGAGGCCGTACCGGACCGACGTCCAGAGGTCCGGCTGCCCGAGGTCGTGCCCGGCACCGAACTGCTCGGCCCGCGCGATCTGTTCGTCGAAGCGGAGACGATCGGTGGCGGAGACGTCGTCGCTCACCACGATGCCGTTCGCCTCGCGCTGGACGTTCCGGATGGCGTAGACGGTCGGCCAGACGACGGCTCCGAGCGCTGCGGTGATGACGATCCACCGCGTGGCCACCATGCGGGTCAGGAGCATGAGGGTGAGTGCGAGGACGAGGAACGTCGTCGCCCGTGCGGTGAGGTTCGAGATGTACGCGAGCACCGCCTGGGTGGCGACGAGGACCAGGATCCACCGCAGGGCTGCCACGGTGGTGAACCCGCCGAGGAACCGCGCGGCGATGATCATGGCCAGGGCCACGAACGACCACGACACGAACGGGGTGAGCACGGTGAGGACGCCGGACGGCAGCACCCCGTCGACCTGCGACCGGAGCGTCGCCCCGCCGAGGAGCGCCAAGGCGAGGTTCGCGACGACGGAGAGGACCGTGACCGCGCGGGCGAGGACCGCCACCCGGTCGGCGTGCCACGACGGACCGCCGAGACCAAGACCGCGCCCGGCCTCGCGCCCGCGCCCGCGACCGGCGTCGGCGCGGCGGGCGCGCCCTGACCGCCGTTCGGCCATCGCGATCGCAGCCACCGTCGCCTCGACCGCGAACGTGCCGGCGAGGGCGACCCCAGCAGTCCGGATGATGAAGTCGGTGCCGGGGTTGTCGTCCCAGATCGCCATCGGCAGGAAGAGCACGAGGTACGGCAGTCCGACGACGATCGTCGTCGGGAACCGGAGCGCGAGCCGGACGCCGGACGGCCGCGACGCGTTCACGGCCGTCGCCGGATCCCGGCGTTGGCGTGGTGCGCGTGTGCCGTGCCGAGGATGAAGGCGACCACCCGCCGGGCCGTGTCCGGTACTGCGTACTCGACCGGGCCTCCCGTCGGTCCCACCGCGTGGGCCGCGCGCGCGAACCGGATGGCGTCGACGACCGGGCCGGCGGTCACGCCGGCGGTCACGATGGACCCGGCGTCGATCGCCTCGGGGCGCTCGATCCGGTCGCGGAGCGTGACGGCGGGGAAGCCGAGCATGACGGACTCCTCGCTGATGGTGCCGGAGTCGGACAGCACGACGAACGCCGAACGCTGCAGCGCGTTGTAGTCGTGGAAGCCGAACGGGGCGTGGAAGACGAGCCGCGGGAAGCGGTCGGCGTCGATCGCGTCGAGCGATCGGCGTGTGCGGGGATGGGTCGACACGAGCACCGGGAGGTCGTGGACGTCGCCGACGGCCTGCGCCGCCGCGAGCAGCGAATCCAAGCGTGCGGGATCGTCCACGTTCTCTTCACGGTGGGCGCTCACCAACACGTACCCGTCGGCGGACAGCCCCATGCGTGCCAGCACGTCGCTCGCGACGATGCGCGCGCGGTGTGCGGCGAGCACCTCGTACAGCGGCGACCCGGTGAACACGATGCGGGACGGGTGGATGCCCTCCGCGAGCAGGTTCCGGCGCGCATGCTCGGTGTACACGAGGTTGTAGTCCGCGACGTGGTCGACCATCCGTCGGTTGGTCTCCTCCGGCACGTTCTCGTCGAACGACCGGTTGCCCGCCTCCATGTGGAACACGGGGATGCGCATCCGCTTCGCGACGAGTGCGGAGACGGCACTGTTGGTGTCGCCGAGGACGAGGACGGCGTCCGGGCGCTCCTCGAGGAGGACACGCTCGGTCTCGCGCAGGATGTCGCCGAGGACGGCGCCGAGCGACGACGTGTCGATGGAGAGCAGGTGATCGGGCGCACGGAGCCCGAGGTCCTCGAAGAACACTCCGCTCAGCTGGTGGTCCCAGTTCTGACCGGTGTGCACGAGGACGTGGTCGCAGGTCGACTCGAGCAGGCCGATGACGGCGGAGAGCCGGATGATCTCGGGGCGGGTGCCGACGATGGTGAGTACCTTCATGCTGCGTCCTGGTGGGTGTCGGGTCGGTCGGGGTCGAAGAGGTCGTTGGTCCAGAAGGCGGTCACGAGGGGACCGTCGCCGGTGTTCGTGATCGAGTGGGCCCAGAGCGTGGGCATGTCGACGGCGACCGGGTCGTCGCCGGTGACGTCGATCACACGGCGCTCGCCGGTGAGGACGCGACGGAGCACGATCCGGGCGCTGCCCTGCACCACGACGAACCGTTCGAGTTTGCGCCGGTGGAAGTGGTCGCCGCGCGTCACGCCCGGCTTGGTCGTCGAGACGCCGGTCTGACCGGTGCTGCCGTGCGCGCGGACCAGCTCGGTGAACGCACCGCGCTGGTCCTTGGCCGAGGCGAGTCGGTGGACGGGCGCGATGCCGAAGGCGTAGGAGCGGTAGGTGTTGAGCAGGTCACGGTCGAAGCCGTCGGGGAGCGCCGGGATCTCGCCGCGGTCGTACACCGCTGCGAGGGCCTGGAGGCGCTCGGCGAGTTCCGGGATCGTCACCGTGGTCCCACGTCGCGCGAGCTCGCGCGGGTCGATCTGCCCGGCGAGGGCCTCCGCGACGTCCTGCGCGTGCACGAAGGTGCGCTCCTGGTCGGAGTCCACGGGCAACGGCAGGTTCTTGGCGATCCGGTCGCAGAAGGTCGAGGTGACGGTGTTGTGGTCGGGGACGCCGTGTTCGCCGAACACGTTCTCGATGCGGACGTCGACGTACTCGGCGTCCCACCGCTGTGCTGCTGCGGCGAGGACCTCGTTCGCGCCGGCCTTCCCCTGCCCGTACGGCGTCGCGGTGCCAGCGGCGACGGAGTTCGCGTGGACCACCCGGCGTGGACGGGCTCCGGCGTCGTCGATCGCCGCGACGAAGCGCCGTGCCAGGTCGACGTTGCCTTCGTGCAGCTCGACGTCGGTGCCGCGTGCGATGCCCGCGACGTGGATCGCCGTGTCCGTCGTGGTGAGTCCGTCGGTGGCGACGGCCCGCTTCCGCAGGTCGACGTCCTGCCACCGTTCGCCGTGTGCGTGCAGGAACGTGCGCAGGTGCCAGCCGACGAGACCGCCGCGCCCGCTGACGGCGATCACGCGGCGACCCCGGCGAGGTGCCGGCCGGCCCGGGCGAGCTCGGCGCGGATCTCCGGCAAGCTCAGCAGGAGGTCTTCGACGCCGGGGACGTCGAGCCGGTCGACCGTGTGCGAGTCGTACGCGATGCGCTCGTTCTGCGCGGGGTCGCCGTCCTCGAAGTACGCCGCGTAGTTGAGGTCACGGACGTCGGCGGGGATGCGGTAGTAGTCGCCCATGTCCTCGGCCCGTGCGAGTTCCTCACGGCTGGCCAGCGCCTCCGAGAGCTTCTCCGCGTGCCGGGTGCCGATCACGCGGAACGGCTCGCCGTCCAGCCCGAAGAGGTTGCCGAGTGCGCGGGCGAGATCGCCGATGGTGCATGATGCCGCCTTCTTCACGAACAGGTCGCCCTGGTTCGCGTGCACGAAGGCGTGCTCGACGAGGTCGACGCTGTCGTCGAGGGACATCATGAAGCGGGTCATCTCCGGGTTCGTGATGGTGAGCTGCTGGCCGCGCCGGATCTGGTCGACGAAGAGCGGGATGACGGACCCGCGGGAGTACATGACGTTGCCGTACCGGACGCAGGACACGGTCGTCGTGGCGTCCTGGTTGTTCAGCCCGTACGACAGCGCCACCTTCTCCATGAGGGCCTTGCTGATCCCCATGGCGTTCACCGGGTACACGGCCTTGTCGGTGCTCAGGCACACGACCGACCGGACGTCGGCGGCGACCGCAGCTGCCACCACGTTCTGGCTCCCCAGGACGTTGGTGCGCACCGCCTCGAGCGGGAAGAACTCGCACGACGGCACCTGCTTGAGCGCCGCTGCGTGGAAGACGTGGTCGACACCGCGCATGGCGCGCCCGACGCTCTCCGGCTCACGGACGTCGCCGAGGTAGAAGCGTGCGCGGGAGTCGTTCAGCTCGTGGCGGAGCTGGTCCTGCTTGGCCTCGTCGCGGCTGAGGATGCGGACCTCGCCCACGCCGCGGGCGAGGAGACGCTTGGTGACGGTCTTGCCGAACGAGCCGGTACCGCCCGTCACGAGGACGCGGGTGCCGATGAGGGAGTCGGTGCTGGTCATGATGATCCTGTCTGGAGGCGCGGCGCAGTTCGCGCGTGCGGGTTGAGGAGAGAAGGTGGTGCGGTCGCGATCGCGACCGGGTTGGTGATTGCGGGTTCAGTCCGCGACGCGGACGCCGCGGACGGGCTTGAGGTCGTCGTCGCTGAGTTCCGGTGCGTCGCCGCGGTAGCCGTAGCCGTAGCGCGAGCGCGGCGTCTTGACCATGCCGACGACGATCCCGAGTGTCCGGGCGTCGGCCTGATCGAGGACAGCGACCGCATCGCGGAGTTCGTTCGTGTGCGATCGTCCGGCCGCGGCGACCACGATCGCGCCGGCGGTCGACGCGGCGAGGATGGCCGCGTCCGTGACAGGGAGTAGCGGTGGCGTGTCGACGATGACGTAGTCGTTCTCCGCGGCGAGTGCCGTGAGGATGGCCTGCATCCCTGGTGACGCGAGGAGATCGGCAGGGTTCGGGGGGATGGCGCCCGTGGGCAGCACACTCCCCGTGGTTCCCCACCGGTGCAGGACGTCGTCGATCTCGGCGCGCCCTATGAGCACGTCGGTGAGTCCCGCTTCGTTCGGGATGCCGAGCCGGTCGGCGACGGCGGGGCGGCGGAGGTCGCAGTCGACGACCGCGACCCGGGAGCCGCCTTCCATGAGCGCCGCGGCGAGGTTGAGCGAGGTCGTCGTCTTGCCCTCGCTCGGGTTCGCCGACGTCACGACCACGACCCGACTCGTGCCGCCCTGGTCGACGAAGCGGAGATTCGTCCGGAGTGCGCGGAAGGCTTCCGCGAACGGGCCGCGTCGATCGCCCTGGATGTACACGGGCGCGTTCTGCAGGTGCTTGTTCTTCGGGACCGTACCGAGGATCGGGCGGTCCGTCGCGGACTCGACTTCCCCGCGCCCACGGATCCGGGTGTCGAGGAGGTCGCGGAGCAGCGCTGCGACGATGCCGGCGACGAGTCCACCACCGATCCCGAGCAACAGGCTCTTCATCGGCTGCGGCGTCGCCGGGTTCACCGGGGGGAGTGCGGGCTGCACAGTCCGCACGGAGACGGGGCTCGGTGCGTCGGGGGTGCTGCTCTGTTCGAGGTCGTCCGCGACGAGCCGCGTGAAACTGTCGCTCACGGCGTTCGCGATCGCCGCGGCACGCTTCGGCGACGGGTCGTTGACGGTGAGGTTGAGCAGCACCGTCTCGTTCGGCGACGAGGCCCGGACGTGCTCCGAAAGCTCCTGCGCCGTGGTGTCGAGGCCGAGCTCGTCGATCGCCGGCTGGAGCACCCGCGGTGTCGTGATGATGTCGACGTAGGACTGCACACGCTGCTGCGCGGCGTTCCCACCCTGCACGAGGTCGGTGGTGCTCCCGGAGTCGGCAGCGGCCACGGTGACGTAGAGACGAGCGGTCGCGTCGTACGTCGGGACGGCGAGCGCGAGCTGCGTGCAGGCTGCTCCCGTGCCGACGACAAGTGCTGCGGCGGCGAGCGGCCACCGCCGACGGAGCGCGCTGAGGATGTCGGGGAGGTCCATGTCGTTCCTTCGATCGGGTAGTTCAATACTAACACGTGATATGTCGAAATTGAAATACCAAACCGGGACCGCACAGGGCCGACCGATGAATCGGCCGGCCCTGTGGCGTTCGTTCTGAGGTGTGGTCAGTTGACCGTGTTGCCTGTTCCCTGGTCGTCGACCTCGGGGGAGCCGTTCTTGACGTGCACCGTGTTGTTGGTGCCGAGGAGCGTGATGGTGTCGGCGGAGTCGAGGGTGATGTCGTTGTTGCTGCCTTCGACCATGACGGACTTGGTCGCGCCCGTCGTGACCTTGCTGCCGCTGCTGGTGATCGAGACGGCATCGCAGCCCTTCGCGAGCTTGTGGGTCTCGCCGTCGCCGCTGATGACGGCCTGCTTGCCGTCGCAGGCGTTCTCGTACGCGGGCTTTTCGTATCCGTCGGGAGCGGTCGCTGAGCTGGCGGGCTTCTTCGTGGTCTCGTCGGTGGGCTGCTGCGCGCAGCCGGTGAGCAGGAGGGCGGTCGCCCCGATGGCGAGGAGGGCGGCGGTGATGCTTCGGGTGTGCACGAGATGTCCTTCCGGCAGATGGGGAGAGCGAGGGGGCGGTGGGGTCCACGACGGCTGTCGTGAACCCCACCGGTGGTGCTGTTCCTTGTTGGGATTACTTGGTGGGGGTCATGCGGACGTCGACGGTGTTGACCTTGCCGTCCTGCTCCGTCTGGGTGAAGACCATGGGGAACACCTGGTTGCCGAGGGTTCGCTTGATGGTCCACTTGCCGGTGGCGTCGACGAGGGTCGTCATCTTGTGGGACTCGTAGTCAGTGCCGAACGGGTAGAGCGTGACCGTGGTGCCGGCCGTGGCGGTGCCGGTGAAGGTCTGTTCCGTGCCGGGGGTGAAGGTCTTGTCCGCGTGGCTGGTGACCGTGAGGTCAGCTGCGGACCCGACCCAGCCGTAGGCGGCGACGGTGATGTGTTCGATCTTGTTGACCTTGCCGGGCTCCTCAGGGTCCTGCTTGACCGCGAGTTCGCGGTAGAGGGTGTTCGCGGCCAGACCCCGGCGGATCTCCCAGTTGCCGGTCTTCGCGTCCGCGATGGTGGTGATGTCGTACTGGGTGTACTTCGGGTCGAAGCCGAAGGGGTTCAGCGTGACCGTCGCGCCCGGGGTGGCCTTGCCGGAGAAGACCTGGTCGCCGGGGTTGAAGAAGTCACCGGCCTTGAAGTTGGTCAGCTGCAGGTCGCCGGGCGCACCGATCTCCTGGAAGGGCTTCAGGCCGTAGTTGGTGACCTGGTTCGTCACGCCCGCCTGAGCGGTCTGCTTGAAGGAGAGCAGGAGGTACGGCGTGTTGGAGAGGTTCCGCTGGATGGTCCACTCGCCCCACTGATCCGTGGTGGTGGTGAGGTTGTAGGCGGCGTACTTGTCGTCGAACCCGAACGGGTTGAGCGTGACCGTCGTGCCGACGGTGCTGCGGCCTGCGAAGGTGACAAGACCCGGCTCGAACGTGCCGTCCTTGACGTGCGAGGCCATCGCGACCGACTCCGCCGTGATCGGGGCCGTCGACTCGGCGGATGCCGTGGTGGTCACGGCGCCCTTCGAGTCCGCGGTCGCCGTGAGCGCGATCTTGCCCGACCCCACGTCGGTGAGGTCACGCGAGAACGACCCGTCAGCGTTCGTGACGGTGAACTCGTCCACGGTCTTGCCGCCGGTGACGATCTCCACCTTCGCGCCCTGCGAGGACTGACCGGTGACGGTCATCGCGCCCTCGGTGAACGTTGCCGGAGCGGTCAGGGTGACCGCGGAACCGTAGTCCGCGGTCGTGGTCGCTTCCTGCGTGCCCTCGATCCCGGTCTGCGCGATCCGGATCGTGTGCGAACCCGCACCGAGCGGTGCGATCTGGGTCGACCACTGCCCGTTCGTGCCCACCGGAGCGGTCCCGACCACCGTCTGACCCTTGTAGAGGGTGATCGTCGCGCCCGCCGCGCCGGTACCGGAGACCGTCGCGCGCTTGGTCACGTCCGCGTCGAACGACACGGAACCCGTCGGGTCCACGATCGAGGAGCCCTCGATCGTCACCGGCGTGCTGCTGGACGCGGCGAAACCACCCTGCGTGACGGCGCCGGAGAACGTGGTCGACATCGTCTGCGCGCCCGGAGCCGCGTCCGAAGCCGCTGCGACAGTGATGTTCCACCGCATCAGCGAGTTCGCCGGCAGCACCCAGGTGTTCGCGTTCGCGAACTTGTAGGTGTACTTCGTGCCGTCCGCGGAACGCTGCCCGTCCGTGAGCGTCATCGATGCAGACGTCCAGTCCTCGCCGGGCTTCTGGTACGCACCCCGGATCGTGTCCTGCGCGTCGGCGAACGTCGTGCCTGCCGGCGCGGTGAACTCGACCGTGCCCGTCGCGCCGTTGATCTGGCCCGACGCCTTGAACATCGCCTCGACCGAAGCCGACTTCCCGACCTTCACCGACGCTGCAGTCCCAGCCCCGGCATCGATCTTGCTCTGTTCGATGACCGCGGCGTCGAACTTGTACGACGGAGAGAACTGGCTGCCGATGCCCTGGCGGGCCCAGATGGTCCCAGTGGCGGCTCCGCGATCGGTGAAGAAAGTGGACGTCCCGGATTCCCCGATGAGTCCGATGGTGCTCGAGCCCCAGCCGGCGCCGTCCCAGCTGAGCTGCGCGCTCGCGCCAGGTGCGCCGGTGACGGTGTAGGAGTACATCGTCTTGCCGTCGGCGTCGGTGTACTTGTAGGCGCCGGTGACCGTGGGGGCGGGGAGCTGGTTCTTGACCTCGGCGGGGGTGATGGTGGTTTTCGGGGAGCGGATGGTGCCATCGGCGTTGGTGACGCGGAAGTCCCAGTTCTTGGTGTCGGAGCCGCTCTTGCCGGAGAAGGTGGTGGTTCCGGTGTTGTCGAGGGTGCCGAGCGGCTGCCAGGCAGCGTTTGCAGCGCCGTGCTCGACCTTCATGCCGGGGATGCCGGTGACGGTGTAGGCGTACTTTGTGTCGCCGTTCGCGTCGGTGTACTTGTAGGCGCTGTTGACCGTCGGGGCGGGGAGCTGGTCCTTGACGTCGGCGGCGTTGACAACGACGTTGTCGGAGTTCTGTCCGTTCAGGACGAGCCGAACCTCGACGCCCTTGCGGGTTGGGTCAAACTCGTTATTGCTCTGTCCGGTTCCGGCGGCGCCGATCGTGCCTCGGGAGTACCACAGCCGCTCGTCGCCGGTGGTAAACCTGAACTGCATCGTCGCGCCGGCGACGCCGGTGATCGTGTAGGAAAGCTTCGTGGCTCCGGACGCGTCGGTGTACTTGTAGGCGCTGTTGACCGTCGGGGCTGCGACGTTGGTCGTCTGATCAGCCGACGGGATCGCCATCGTCTGGGGGAACGAGTTGTCGGCAGCCGGGGTGGCGATCGCGGCCGGACCGAAGCCGAGGCCGGCAACGACGACCGCGGCAGCGAGCGTCGATGCACCCAGACGGGTGAACGTGCACTTCTTCTTGGACATGGAGATGTGACTCTCTTTCGGAGGGGACGTCCCAGCCCTCGCACTGCTGTGTCGAGCGGGATCGGATCGAACTGCGGCAGAACAGCCGTAGTTTCAAAATATCACATGTTCAAGTTCAATATCAACATTTGTGCATGCAGACTTCTGGACCCAACGCCTGGAAGCTGCGTCACTCGGACGCAACTTTCGGCTCCCAGAGTTGACGAGCCTCCAGTCCGGAGTAGAGTTGAGTCCATCGGACGCAAGTCCGGACGACTTCAGCACCACAGCAACGACAGAAGGAGCACCCAACACATGGGACGTGCAGTAGGCATCGACCTCGGAACCACCAACTCCGTCGTCTCCGTACTCGAAGGTGGCGAGCCCACCGTCATCGCGAACGCCGAAGGGCTTCGCACCACCCCGTCGATCGTCGCGTTCACGAAGGACGGCGAGGTCCTGGTCGGCGAGACCGCCAAGCGCCAGGCCGTCACGAACGTCGACCGCACGATCGCGTCCGTCAAGCGCCACATCGGCACGGACTGGACGGTCGACATCGACGGCAAGAAGTACACGCCGCAGGAGATCTCGGCTCGTATCCTCGGCAAGCTCAAGCGCGACGCCGAGCAGTACCTGGGCGAAGACGTCACCGACGCGGTCATCACCGTGCCGGCGTACTTCAACGACGCTGAGCGTCAGGCCACCAAGGACGCCGGTGAGATCGCCGGGCTCAACGTCCTCCGCATCATCAACGAGCCGACCGCTGCCGCGCTGGCGTACGGCCTCGACAAGGGTAAGGAAGACGAGCTCATCCTGGTCTTCGACCTCGGTGGCGGCACGTTCGACGTCTCCCTGCTCGAGGTGGGCAAGGACGACGACTTCTCCACGATCCAGGTCCGCGCGACCTCCGGTGACAACCGTCTCGGTGGTGACGACTGGGACCAGCGCATCGTCGACTACCTGATCAAGAAGTTCAAGGACGAGCACGGCGTCGACCTGTCCACGGACAAGATCGCCAAGCAGCGCCTCAAGGAAGCCGCCGAGCAGGCGAAGAAGGAGCTCTCGAGCCAGCTGAGCGCCAGCATCCAGCTGCCGTACCTCACGCTGACGGCCGAGGGCCCGCTGAACCTCGACGAGACCATCTCGCGCGCACAGTTCGAGCAGATGACCTCCGACCTGCTCGACCGCACGAAGAAGCCGTTCAACGACGTCATCAAGGAAGCGGGCGTGTCGGTCAACGACATCGCGCACGTGGTGCTCGTCGGTGGCTCGACCCGTATGCCCGCCGTGGCCGAGGTCGTCAAGCAGCTCACAGGCGGCAAGCAGCCGAACCAGGGCGTCAACCCTGACGAGGTCGTGGCCGTCGGCGCCGCGCTGCAGGCCGGTGTCCTGAAGGGCGAGCGCAAGGACGTCCTGCTCATCGACGTCACGCCGCTGTCGCTCGGCATCGAGACCAAGGGCGGCCTGATGACGAAGCTCATCGACCGCAACACCGCGATCCCGACCAAGCGGAGCGAGACGTTCACGACCGCTGACGACAACCAGCCGTCGGTCGCGATCCAGGTCTTCCAGGGCGAGCGCGAGTTCACCCGCGACAACAAGGCGCTCGGCACGTTCGAGCTCACCGGCATCGCGCCGGCTCCTCGTGGCGTCCCCCAGGTCGAGGTCACGTTCGACATCGACGCCAACGGCATCGTGCACGTGTCCGCGAAGGACAAGGGCACCGGCAAGGAGCAGTCGATGGTCATCTCCGGCGGCTCCTCGCTGCCGAAGGAGGACATCGAGCGCATGGTCCGCGAAGCCGAGGAGCACGCGGCAGAGGACAAGGCCCGTCGTGAGGCGAACGAGCGTCGCAACCAGGCCGAGCAGCTCGTCTACTCGATCGAGAAGCTCATCAAGGAGAACGACGAGAAGCTCCCCGCTGACGTCAAGTCCGAGGTGCAGGCCGACGTCGACGCGCTGAAGTCCGCCCTCGCGGGTGAGGACGAGGACGCCGTCAAGACCGCCTTCGACAAGCTCAACGAGTCGCAGGGCAAGCTCGGTCAGGCGATCTACTCCCAGCAGGACGCCGGTGCTGCCGGTGCTGCTGGTGGCGAGCAGCCGAACGCCGAGCAGGCGGCGGACGACGAGGACATCGTCGACGCCGAGGTCGTGGACGACGACGAGAACGACAAGAAGTAGTCGATGACGGACGCCAACGACAACGTCAACGACAAGGACGAGCCCCAGGTCGAGGGCGACGCCACGAACGCGGCCGAGCCCGAGGACCTGATCGAGGCCGAGGGCCCCGACGTCGAGGTTCCGACGGACGCACCCGCCGGCGGTGAGCAGGACCTCAGCCCCGAGGACGAAGCACTCCTCGCCGACGCCGCACGTGGCATCGCCGAGGACAAGCTGAGCGCGGAGGACCGGGACCTGGTCGCCGAGATGCGTGCGGACATGCTCCGTGCGCAGGCCGAGCTGGTGAACTTCCGGAAGCGCGTCGAGCGTGACCGCGAGGCCAACCGCGAGGTCGCGATCGCCGAGGTCGTCCGGGCACTCCTGCCGGCGCTCGACGACCTGACCCGCGCAGAGGCACACGGCGACCTCGCCGAGGGCCCCATGCAGGTCATCGGCCAGAAGATCCGGGGTGGCTTCGAGAAGTTCAAGCTCGTGCAGATCGGCGAGAAGGGCGAGTCCTTCGACCCGAACATCCACGAGGCGATCGTGCAGCTGCCGACTCCCGGTGCCACCGGCCAGACCGTGGCGGACGTCGTCGAACCGGGCTACAAGCTCGGGGAGCGTGTCCTCCGTGCGGCCAAGGTCGCGGTGGCGGTCCCGGCCTGAGCCGGGCACTCCGTGGCGACGACAGAAGAAGGTAGGTGAGCAGTGGCCAGTCAGGACTGGTTCGACAAGGACTTCTACAAGGTCCTCGGTGTGTCGAAGGACGCGTCGGAAGCCGAGCTCAAGAAGACCTACCGGAAGCTCGCGCGGCAGTTCCACCCGGACTCCAACCCGGGTGACACCGCCGCCGAGAACCGCTTCAAGGAGATCAGCGAGGCCTACTCGGTGCTCTCCGACAAGGAGCAGCGGGCCGAGTACGACCAGGTCCGCGCCATGGGCTCCGGCGCTCGCTTCACGGCGGGCGGCGGGGGCCAGGGCGGCTTCGAGGACGTCTTCGGCGGGATGTTCGGCCAGCAGGGCGGTGGCGGACAGCGCGTCCGCTTCGGCCAGGGTGGCGGCGGTGGCTTCGAGGACATCCTCGGCGGCATGTTCGGCGGCGGCGCCGGAGGCGGCTTCGGCCAGCCCTCCGGCGGGTACCGCGGCTTCGGTGGTCCGACGAAGGGGCGCGACGTCACGGCGACGACGACGCTCGACTTCACGACGGCCATCACCGGCGACACGGTCAAGCTGTCGCAGGGCAACGGTCGGCCGGTCAACGTCCGCATCCCCGCGGGGGTCGCGGACGGCCAGAAGATCCGGCTCCGCGGTCGTGGCGAGCAGTCGCCCGACGGCGGCGAGTCCGGTGACCTCGTGGTGACCGTGCACGTCCGCAAGCACCCGGTGTTCGAGCGCGACGGGCAGAACCTCCGCCTGGACGTCCCCGTGACGTTCGTGGAGGCTGCGCTCGGGGCGACGATCCAGGTCCCCACCCTCGGTGGCGATCCGGTGAAGCTCCGGGTCGCGCCCGGTACGCCGTCCGGTCGCGTCCTGCGCGTCAAGGGACGCGGTGTCGCGACGAAGAACGGGACGGGCGACCTGCTCGCCACCGTCCAGGTCGCGGTGCCGTCGCACCTGTCGGACAAGGCGAAGGAAGCGGTCGAGGCACTCGCCGCGGCGCTTCCGGACGAAGATCCCCGCGAGGACCTCCTCGCCAAGGCGCGCAGCTAGCGTGCCCAACCCAGCCTGGAGGCTCGGCGCGGCTCCGTCACGGAGCCGACCCGAGCCTCCAGTCTGGTTTTCAGACCACGCGAACGACGGAAGGAGCACTCGATGACCGACATGGACGAGAACTCGCCCGTCTTCGCGATCGCGGTCGCGGCGGAACTGGCGGAGATGCACCCGCAGACGCTGCGGCAGTACGACCGGCTCGGCCTGGTCGTGCCGGGGCGGACCCGGGGTGGATCGCGTCGGTACTCGATGCGGGACATCGCGCAGTTGCGCGAGATCGCGCGCCTCGGTTCCGAGGGGGTGTCGCTGGAGGGGATCCGGCGGGTGCTCGACCTCGAGAACGAGAACCGCGCGTTGCGTGACCGGGTGCGGGAACTCGAGACGGCGTTGGCCGATCAGCTCATCAACCGGCCGGGTGCCCGTGTGTTCGCGGCGACCACCACCGGTGGCGCGGTGCCGTTGCGGGCCGGGGCGCGGCCGCAGCGGAACACGCAGATCGTGTTGTGGCGGCCGCCGCACTGATCCGATCGGAAGATGTCGACGAGACGATGGCGGGCCGTGCAGGCGCCCGCCATCGTCGTCGGTCGCGATCCGTCAGGGGAGGACGGGCTCCAGCGGGATCGTGGGCAGGTCGATCGTCTTGGAGTCGGTCACGACGCCGTCCACGAGCTGCTGGATCGTGATGCTCCCACCGAACCCGTCGAGGCGACCTCCGGGGAGACCCCACCAGCCGTCGATGGCCACAGTGGACTGGACGACGGCGCCCGCGCTGTCCAGGAGCTGGATCGTCGCGCCGTCCGTCCCCGTGCCGGTGAGCTCGAAACCGGTGCGATCGTCGTTCAGCAGCAGCGTGACCGACAACGCGTTCGTGGCGTCGTCGACGGCGTGGCTGATGGAGGGTGAGACCACGTCGGCGCTGAGCGGTGCGGCTGAGGCGGGCGAGGCGAGCAGTGCAGCGGCGAGCGCGGCCGAGGCGACCGTCACGAGGCCGATGGTGTGCTTGG
This sequence comes from Curtobacterium guangdongense, assembly GCF_049341845.1. Taxonomy (NCBI): domain Bacteria; kingdom Bacillati; phylum Actinomycetota; class Actinomycetes; order Micrococcales; family Microbacteriaceae; genus Curtobacterium; species Curtobacterium guangdongense. The sequence continues at coordinate 260,060 of NZ_JBMPIT010000003.1, read as the reverse complement.
TGTTCATCGAGGACGTTCCTTTCGTGGGACCGATGCGGGGTGCACCGGAGCTGTGTCGGGTCAGTTGTGGGTGTCTGCAGGGATCGCGAACACGTTGCTGGTCTCGGTGACGCCGTTCTTGGTCTGCTCGAGGGCGAAGCGGACACCGAAGCTGCCCTCGGGGACCGAGAGGTCGAACGTCCAGACGCCGTCGGGCCCGACCGTGCGGGTGCCGGGGACCAGCTCACCGCCGGCAGGGTCGAGGACACGGAACGTCGCGCCGCGTTCGCCGGTACCGGTGACGGTGCTGAGCGCGCCGGGGGCGACGCTCTGGGTCGTGACGGCGACGGACGTGAGGTGAACGCTCGCCGTCACCCGCGTGCGGTCCACCTCGGCGCCGTGGTGTTGCTGCACGACTGTGATGTCGTTGTTCCCGCCGTCGAGCCCGGTGACGGTCAGGGTTCACTTGCCTTCCGACCCGACGGTCGTCGAGCGGCCGTTCGCCGTGACGGTGGCGCCCGCGGTCGCGGTCCCCGAGACGACGGCGGTCCGCGCCGTGTGGTCGACTGACGTCACCGTGGCGGTCAGCTTCTCCGCCGGGAGGAGCTTCGAGTAGCCGCCGATGAGCGCGGTCCGCCCACCGGCGCCGAAGGAGTGCGCGCGCACGGTCAGCGTGCCGCCGTTCCACGACGTCTGCCACGTCGCGACGCCGGAGAGGTCGCCGGCCTGCCCGTTGCGCAGATGGCCGCCGGCGTCCACGGTCCAGCGGAAGGCGTTCGATGCGGTTCCGGCCCGGCAGGCAGCCGCGTTGCCGTGCCAGATCGCGCCGAAGATCGGTGTCGATGCCACCATCGCGTTGCCGAAGCACGCCTTCCCGCTGACGAACGAGAACGTCCCGTCCGTCTGGCGCAGCACCTCGAGCTGGGGTGCCGCCGCGATCGCTGCAGCGGCGCTGCTTGCGCTGGCGTAGTACGTCGTCCCGTTCCCGGTGGGCAGGACGTAGGTGTACCCAGCTGAGCCGGACAGCGCGAGTTTCATCGTCCCGAGGCTGGTCGCAGGGGCGCGGGCAGCACGTTCCGCCGGTGCCGCATCCGTCCTCACGTCGGTTCCGGGCGCTGCAAGAGCGGCGGGGGCATCGACGGCAAACCCGCCGGTGGTCAGGAGTGTGAGGAGTCCGGTCACCGCGAGCAGGTGGCGTTTGCGTGTCATGCCGTAAATGTTGCATATCAATGCGATGAACACAACACTGATTCGACGCCAGGGGTGATATCGCGGTTCGGCATATGCCGGTGGCGCAATCGGGTGATGTGCATTTTTGAATATCGCAAGGGCGGATATGCGCGAAACTCGAAGAATGACGTCGAATGTGTATTTGTCCGGTAATGTTCCACGTCCACTGGCGCGAGATCGGTCATCAACTTCGGGAGCATCCATGCACACGTCCACATCGTCGGAATCGTTCGTGTCACCGACATCCGTCGTTGCCAGCTCGGCTTCGCTCGGGTCCGGCGTGCGCATCTGGGACCTCAGTCACGTCGAAGCGGGTGCTGCTGTCGGCCCTGACACGGTCATCGGCCGTGGGGTCACGATCGGCAGGGGCGTCCGGGTGGGCGCTCGGTGCAAGGTGCAGAACGCCGCGCTCGTGTACGGGCCGACGCTCCTCGGCGACGGGGTGTTCGTCGGGCCGGGCGCGGTGCTGACCAACGACCACGCGCCTCGGTCGATCACTCCGGACGGGGCGGTCAAGGGGCCGGACGACTGGGTGCCGACCGGCGTCGTCGTCGAGCACGGTGCGTCGATCGGAGCCGGTGCGGTGTGCGTCGCGCCCGTGCACATCGGGCGGTGGGCGGCGGTCGCTGCCGGAGCGGTCGTCACGCACGACGTCCCGGATCACGCCCTCGTCGCGGGCGTCCCCGCTCGGCGTGTCGGCTGGGTCGGCCGGACCGGGCACCGGCTCGCTGACGTCGAGGACGGTCGGTGGGTCTGCCCCTATACGGGCGAGGCCTACCGCGAGCGCCGCGACGGCACGGGGCTCGAGGTCGCATCGTGATGGTGACCGGGCCGGACGTCGAGACGATCGCGGCGGCGAGGCCGCTGATCGGCGCGGAGGAACGTCGTGCCGTCGACGCGGTGCTCGCGAGCGGGCGGCTGGCTCAAGGGCCCGAGGTCGCAGCGTTCGAGCGGGAGTTCTCTGCGACGCTGCTCGACGGGCGATCCGTCACGGCGGTGAACAGCGGGACTGCCGCGCTCCACCTGGCGCTGCACGCTCTCGGGATCGGCACCGGTGACGAGGTCGTCGTGCCGTCGTTCACGTTCGCGGCGACGGCGAACGCGGTCCGCCTGGTCGGTGCCGTACCCGTCTTCGTCGACATCGACCCCGACACGTACTGCATGGCGGCTTCGTCGCTCAGCCAGGCCGTCACCCTTCGCACGCGCGCGATCATCCCGGTGCACCTGTACGGGCACCCGGCCGACATGACGGCGCTGGTGTCGCTCGCGGAGACGTGTTCCGCAGTGGTCGTGGAGGACGCAGCGCAGGCGCACGGTGCACGGTGGTCGGGATCGCGCGTCGGGACGTTCGGCGCGGCCGGGGTCTTCAGTCTCTACCCGACGAAGAACATGACCGCTGCCGAGGGCGGGATGATCGCGACGTCGTCAGGCGCGGTGGACCGTACCGTGCGTCTGCTGCGGAACCAGGGCATGGCCGAGCGGTACGCGAACGAGGTCGTCGGGTTCAACGCTCGGATGTCCGACGTCCACGCAGCGATCGGACGTGCGCAGCTGCGCAAGGTGACGAGCTGGACGGCGCAACGGCAGGCGAACGCGGCGTACCTCAGCGGAGAGCTGCGCGGGGTCGTGCTGCCGACCGTCCACGACCAGGCGGAGCATGTGTTCCACCAGTACGTGATCCGGGTGCCCTCCGACCGCGACGGCTTCGCGGCGGCGATGCGCGCCGAGTTCGGGATCGAGACGGGGGTCTACTACCCGACGCCGGTCCACAGGCTCGCGCCGTTCGCCGACGCAGCGCAACGGACGTGCCTCGCCGAGACCGACCGGGCCGCTGGGCAGGTGCTCGCGCTGCCGGTGTACCCGACGCTGACCCTCCGAGAACTCGACCGCATCGTGACCGCGGTGAACACGCTGGCAGGGGCCGGCGCATGACGTCGGCTCGTCTTGGCGGGCGAACGCTCCGGGCCGGGGTGGTCGGACTCGGTGCGATGGGGCGGCACCACGTCCGGGTGCTCCGCGACCTCGACGGCATCGACCTGGTGGGTGCCGCAGACCGAGTCGGCGACGTGCACCGCGTCGCCGGTGACGTCCCCGTGGTCGCCTCGGTCGCCGAGCTGATCGCGCTCGGGATCGACCTCGCCGTGGCCGCCGTCCCGACCGCGTTGCACGAGGACGTCGCGCTCGAACTCGCGGCGGCGGGCGTGCACGTACTCGTGGAGAAGCCCGTCGCTGCGACCGTCGACGCCGCGGCCCGCATGGTCGGTGCGTTCGAAGCTGCAGGGCTGCTCGGGCTGGTCGGGCACGTCGAGCGCTACAACCCGGCGCTCAGGGCTCTGCGGGTCCGGCTCGACGCCGGGGCCCTCGGCGATGTGTACCAGATCGCGACCAGGCGGCAGGGGCCGTTCCCGGCGCGCATCGCTGACGTCGGGGTCGTGAAGGACCTCGCGACGCACGACATCGACGCGACCGCGTGGATCGCCCGGTCCCCGTTCGCGCGCGTCGGTGCGCTCGCATGCACGAAGAGCGGGCGTCCGCACGAGGACCTGGTGACCGTCACGGGGGAGCTCCTCGACGGCACGCTGACGTCGCACCTGGTGAACTGGCTCAGTCCGTTCAAGGAGCGGTTGCTCGTGGCGACGGGGGAGCGCGGCGCGTTCGTCGCGGACACGCTGAGCGCGGACCTGACGTTCCACGAGAACGGGACGGTGGCGACGGACTGGGAGCGCGTCGCAGCGTTCCGCGGGGTGGCCGAGGGGGCGAGCACACGGTTCGCGATCCCGAAGCGGGAGCCGTTGGTCGTCGAGCTCGAGGCCTTCCGTGACGCCGTCCTCGAGCTGCCGTCGGAGGTGGTCACGATGCGCGACGGGATGCGGACCCTGGCGGTGGCTGAGGCCGTGCTCGCCTCGGCGGGGAGTCGACAGATGGTCGAGGTCCGGTCGTGAGCGCGATGCGGGTGGTGGTGGTCGGACTGGGCAAGATCGGGCTGCCGCTCGCGGTGCAGTTCGCCGGGTCAGGTGCCGAGGTCACGGGTCTCGACGTCTCGGCTTCCGTCGTCGACGCCGTCTCGTCGGGCGTCCCGCCCTTCCCCGGCGAACACGATCTGGACGACCGACTGCGCGACGTGGTCGAAGCGGGCCGGTTGCGCGCGACGACCGACCCGTCCGTCGCGGTCCCCGGGGCGGACGTGGTCGTGGTCGTGGTGCCGCTCTTCGTCGGCGTCGACGGTGCGCCGGACTTCGGCTGGATGGATGCTGCGACGCAGGCGATCGGCCGGCATCTGACCCCCGACACGCTCGTCGCCTACGAGACGACGCTGCCCGTCGGGACCACGCGCGATCGATGGGCGCCGATGCTCGAAACGTGCTCCGGGCTCCGTGCCGGGCACGACTTCGAGGTCGTCTTCTCGCCCGAGCGGGTGCTCACCGGGCGCGTGTTCGCGGACCTCCGGCGGTACCCGAAGCTGATCGGGGCGCTGACCCCGCGCGGAGCCGGACGGGCCCGCGCGTTCTACGAGTCCGTGCTGCAGTTCGACGACCGCCCGGAGTTGGCGCACCCGAACGGTGTCTGGGATCTCGGTTCGGCTGAGGCAGCCGAGCTCGCGAAGCTCGCCGAGACGACCTACCGCGACGTCAACATCGCGTTGGCGAACGAGTTCGCGGTGTTCGCCGAGCGTGCCGGCATCGACGTCGAGCGGGTGATCGCGGCGTGCAACTCGCAGCCGTACAGTCATCTGCACCGGCCGGGGATCGCCGTGGGTGGCCACTGCATCCCCGTCTACCCGCGGCTCTACCTGTGGAACGACGACAGGGCATCGGTCGTGCGAGCGGCTCGCGAGCGGAACGCATCGATGCCAGAGCACGCCGTCGACCTGCTCGAACGGATCCACGGGTCGCTCGCCGGAGCCCGCGTGCTGGTGCTCGGAGCTGCGTACCGCGGTGGGGTGAAGGAGACGGCGTTCTCCGGGGTCTTCGGGACGGTTGCCGCGCTGGCCGAGCGCGGTGCGGTGGTGACGGTGTCGGATCCGCTCTACTCGGCCGCCGAGCTGGCTGGACTGGGCCTGGAGCCGCATCCGGCCGGTGCGTCGGTCGACGCCGCGATCGTGCAGGCCGATCACCGCGAGTACGCGAACTGGGGCCCGGACCGGCTGCCAGGTGTCCGATCGGTCGTGGACGGGCGGCGGATCCTCGACGCCGAACGGTGGTCGACCGTCACGGTGGCGGTGATCGGAGCGCCAGTGCGCCCCGCGTCGACGGAGTAATCGAAATACAACATGTGAACAACTCGCGTCCGAGGCCGTCCTGACCCTAGCGTCTGAGCATGGCCCCCGGACCCCGCCCGTTCGACATCGTGCACGTGTCGAGCGCGCACCCGTGGACCGACAACCGGGTGCACTTGCGCGAAGCCGCCAGTGCGGCCGCGGCGGGCTACCGGACGGCGCTCCTGGCGGTCACGGACGATGGACGGACTGACCCGGACTGGAGCCGACCGGACGAGGTCACCGGCGTCTACGTGCGGCGTGTCCCGCGCCGACCACGCGTGCAGCGGATGGTCTGCTCCAGCATGCAGGTCGTCCTCGGTGCGCTGTCGTCCCGGGCCGGGGTCGTCCACTTGCACGACCCCGAGCTGGTATGGGCGGTGCCGCTCCTGCGGATGCTCGGGCGCAAGGTGGTCTACGACGCGCATGAGGACCTGCCGCAGCAAGTCGCCGGCAAGGAGTACCTGGGTCGGCTCGGGCGCACAGTCGGTGCGGCGGCGGCGCACGGTGTGCTCATCACGGCCCGAGGCGCCTCCGCGGTCGTCGCGGCGACGCCGGCCATCGCCGAACGGTTCCCACCGGAACACACGCGGATCGTGCGGAACGTCCCGCGGCTCCGGATCGCCGACGCGGCCGCCGTCCCGGTCTCGCACCGTCCGGCCAACGTCGTCTACCTCGGTGCGTTGAGCCGGGATCGCGGCCTCCACGTCGTCACCGGTCTCGCAGCGCGGGCCGTGGGCACGGGGCTGCCGTTCGGGTGGGGTGTCGTGACCGCGGGCCCGGTGGACGGAGCGGTCGACCGCAGGGAGTTCGACCGACTCGTCGCGGCCGGCACCATCGACCACCGGGGTGTCCTCCCACCGGTTGCAGCCCGAGACCTGCTGCACGAGGCCCGCGTCGGCCTGCTGCCGTTGCTGCCCACCCCGGCCTATGCGGCATCGCTACCGACCAAGCTCTTCGAGTACCTCGCCGCCGGACTCCCGGTGATCGCCACCGACGTCCCGCTCTGGCGCGACCTGTTGGCGGGAGCCGACTGCGCGACGTGGGTGCCGCCGGGCGACGTCGACGCCGTCCTGCGCGCGATCCACCGCTACGACGCCGATCCCGACCTGCTCGAAGCGCACTCCGCGTCCGGCCGTGCGCTCGTCGGGCGCGCGTACCGCTGGGACGACGAAGAGCGCGCCCTGCTCGACCTCTACCGCGAGCTCCACGGGGCCACGCCGTTCCACCGACACGAGGGAATCTGATATACCAATGAAGAGCTCATTCACACCAGACACCACGATCGGCGGACCCCGTGCGCTCTCGACGACGCACCCTGCCGGCCGTCCTCACGATCCTGACCGGCACGTTGGTGGGGCAGGGGATGGTCGTCGCGGTGTCGCCGTTGCTGACCCGGTCCTACTCGGCGGCCGACTTCGGAGCACTCTCGGTCGTCACGGCCACGGCGTCGGTCCTCGGCGCGGGGGCGACGTTCGGCACCGACCGGGCGCTCGCGGTGGCGCGCGACGAACATACGGTTCGAGCGCTGACACTGCTCGGGTTCGTGGGGGCACTCTCGACGGGGGCTGCTGTGACGGCGGTGCTCGGTGCGGAGCGGCAGGCGCTGGCCTGCTGGTTCTCAGCACCGGCGTTGGTGGAGCTCTGGTGGGTGGTACCGGTCACCACGGCCGTCGTGGCGCTGCAACGGATCGTGTCGGCTCGGCTCGCGCGTGCACGACGGTACGAGGCGCTCGCCGTCCGGAACGCCGGGCAGGGGATCGGGCAGACCGCCTGCAACCTGCTGCTCGCTCCGCTCGGGCCGATCGGGTTGATCGGCGGCCTGGCAGTCGGTCGGCTCGTCGGGCTGATCGGCACGGCTCGGCCGGGGTCGACGCGTCCGCCGTCCGGCCGGGCTGTCCGGCACGCGATCGTCTCGCATCGTCGGTTCCTGCTCCTCACGCCGTGGTCGGCGATGCTCAACGTCGTGGGGCAGCAAGCGCCGTGGCTGGTGATCGCGGCGGTGCACGGCAGCGTCACGGCCGGGTTCGTCGCGCTCACGACGCGCGTGCTCGGGTCACCGGTCGGCATGGTGGCCGATGCGGTCGCGCAGTGGGCGGCGGGTGCGTTCGGGCAGCGGGTGCGGTCGGGCGCACCGGTCCGCGACCTCCTCGTCCGACTCTGCGTCCGGCTGGCGCTGCTCGGCGTCCCCGCGGTGGCACTGGTGGTCCTGGCGGGTCCGGAACTCTTCGCGTTCGTCTTCGGTCCCGGGTGGCGGGAATCCGGCCGGTACGCGCAGATCCTCGTGCCGGCGGTCGCAGTCCAGCTCGCGGTGTCCCCGCTGACGCAGCTCCTCGGCATGCTGGGACGGCAGCCGACCCAGCTCGTCTGGGACGCGTCACGGCTGATCGCCACCACTGCGGCGGTGCTCGTACCGTCCGTCATGGGGGCACCGATGCCGGTGGTCCTGGCAGCACTCTCGGCTGCGATGATCGGCAGCTACCTCGTCGTGCTCTGTCTGGTGGTGCGGGCGGCGCACTGACTCTCGGGGGTGCCCGTGTTGGGCGGTGAGGCCCGTCACGTCTCGCGACGCGCTGCGCTGCTCGGCATGGTCGGCGCGGTCCCGGGCGGGGTCGCAGTGTTCCGCGCCGGGACCCCGACCACCGTGGCCGAAACGACCACGACGGGTGACGAGCACACCGACGTCGGCGCGGTCCGCCTGCAAGACCTGCTCGACCGGTTGGAAGCCGGGGCGGTGGTGCACGTCACCCGGCACTGGACACTCGACGAGTCCCTCCGCGTCGAACGTCCGATGACCATCCGGTTCGTGGGTGGCTCGCTGTCGACGGCGTGCGACATCGACCTCGTGCTCGTGACCTCCTCCGACGTCCGGATGGTCGACGCCGTGCTCACCGGCGGGGGAGCCGACCACTCCGGGCTCGGCCGGGGCATCCGTGCGCTCGGCACCGTCGCCGCACCGCTGCGCAACGTGCAGGTCGTGCGCGCCACGATCCGCCAGTTCTCGCACGACGGCGTCCTGTACGAGCACTGCACCGAGTTCGTCGTGACCGGGAGCACGATCGAGGACGTCGGCTACGCCGGGGTACTCCTCTTCTCGTGCGTCGGCGGCAGTGTGACGAACAACCGCATCGCCCGGGTGGTCCAGCCCGCGCCGTACGTCAACTCGTACGGCATCGAAGCCGTCCGGGCCACGTCGACCGGGCTGGACGGAGCCCCGCGGAGTGCCCGCGTCCTGATCGCCGACAACCACGTCTCCGACGTCCCGAACTGGGAGGGCATCGACACGCATGGCGGCGAGTCGATCTCGATCCTGCGGAACCGGGTGGACGGGTGCCGGGTGGGCATCGCCGTCGTCCCGTCGAAGGACGAACACGACGACAAGGCGACCAAGTACGCCCCGCTGGACTTCGCCGTCGTCGACAACGTCGTCACACGCACGGTGACGGGCCCGGGTTCCGGGATCGTCGTCCGGGGCGCGGGAGAGACCGTCGGATCGGATGCAGAACGGGCCACCGGGGCGGTGCTGCGCAACACCGTCACCGGGTACGGTGACGGCGACCGTGACGCCGCGATCCTCGTGTACCTCACCCGGCACCTGGTGATCGGGCACAACCGGTGCGACGCCGGGGTGCGGCGGGGGGTCTCGCTCTACCACTCCAACGACCGGGTGACCCTCGTCGGGAACCTGGTGACCGGGTTGCGGCGACAGGGGACGGCGACCTCGGTGGCGGTGGACGTCCGGGCGACGGCGAACTCGGCGGTGTTGCTCGGCAACGAGTACCGCGCCGCCGGAGGAGTCGACAGCGTCTACGGCGTGATGTGCCGGCAAGCGGACAACGACCTCGTCCTGGTCTCGAACGACTGGCGGGCGACGACGACCGCGGTGGTGGCGAGCACCGGGACGGTCGTCCGCTACCGCGAGACCTGACGCGCCACATCGCCCTCCAGCACGGCCCGCTCGGCCGACCGTCGTCCACGACGGGGCTCCGAGCGGGCCGTCATCGTCCCCGGGGCGCGAGCTCGATCAGGAGCGCGCACCCGAGCGGCAGGCGGCACGGCCCACCCGCTCCGCGGCGCGATCGCCAGCACGAGCGTCCCGACGAGCAACCCGTGCGACAGCATCGCCGTGAAGATCGACGTGTTGCTCAGCATGATGCTCGGCATCACGACCGCCATCGCCGCGACCCGCATCGGCAGCCCTCGACTCGCCCGGTCGAGGAACCAGAGCCATGCGAACAGCGCGGCCGCGGACACCGGGATCCCGATCCATCCGAGGTTGGCGAACCCGTCCGCGAAGAGGTTCGCGTTCGCGTACCCGTGCGAGCCCGGCACGAGGTGGTCCGCGATCCGCTTCGGCGGCGGGAGGTCGTATGGGTACGGCGCCCAGGCGCGCAGGAACGAGTACCCGTACCCGGCGACGGGGTTCGCGGAGAAGAACTCGACGTACACCGAGGTGAGCAGCCCCGGAGTGAGCATGAACCGTCGGGTGAACACGGACGTCCACGTGATCCCGCCCTGCAGCTCATCGGCCAACGCGGACGCGATCATGATCCCGATCGGTGCGGTGAGGAACCACGTGGCGGTCCGCTGTCGTCCACCGCGGAACAGGAGTGCCATGCCGAGCACGGCCACGAACGAGAACAGCACGGCCTTGAACCCCGTGCTCGAGTAGAGCAGGAACTGCCCGGCGAGCGCGAGCACGACAAGGGACGGCCGCCGCCGGACCAGGCCCCGGGCCAGGACGAGTGGGTTCACCACGTACGCCTGCCCGGTCAGCAGGTACCCGAGGGCACCACCGGATCCGACGTCCTCGGTGTACTCGGCACGAACCTCGTAGATGTCATCCAGCGCGATGAACCGCAGGTGCACGCCGACGGTGGCCGCCATCACCGCGTAGGTCAGCAGCGAGTACGCGCCGCACACGGTCCAGGTCAGCACACCGCGGTCCACCCGATGCCACCCGAGCCGCACGCTGTCCGGAGCACCCGCCGGAACGGCGGGGCCAGCCGGAACGGTGCCGCGCGGTGTGCACAGTGCCACCGCCCCGTACGACGCCCCGACAGCAGCGCTCAGCGCCAATGCCGTCCCGGTCGGCAGGTACCCGGTCGACGGGCTCATCAGCATCGTCGGCGCCACGCACACCGCGAAGATCGTCCACAGCACCACGTGCGAAGCCCGAGCGAGCACCCAGGGGAGCGCGAGCGCCACGAGGACCGTCATGGCGACCACCGCAGCGCGTGCCGGCCACGGTGCCACCACGTGGGTGAACCCCGAGTACGCGAAGAGCGGCGCGACGAGGTGCGCGGCGATCCAGTCGGCGGTCGCGCCGAGCACGCCGACGGTCACCGTGGTCACGAGGAGCCGTCGGAGCGCCTTGACGAGCGCGAGCCGGTCGTGCGTCGTCACGACGGGGTCGTCCGTCCGGCCCGCACTCCGGGGAGGAGCTCGTCGTACATCGCCACGAGCCGTGCAGCCTCTGGCCCCCAGGTGAAGTGCTGCGCTGCTCGGCGGGCCTCGGCACCGCGCCGGGCCAGCAGCGCCGGGTCCTCGGCGTAGGCGCGGACCGCCCGTGCGACGGCACCGGGGTCGTCCGCCGGCACGAAGGTGGCACAGTCGAACCCGTCGAGCAAGTGCCGCAACAGCGGGATGTCCGTCGCCACGACGGCCAGCCCCGCCGTCAGGTACTCGAAGAGCTTCGTCGGGAAGATCTGGTCGGTCACCGGCGTCCGTCGGAACGGCACGAGTCCGATCCGGGCGCGCAGCAGGAGGTCGCGCGCCGCAGCTGGTCCGACGACACCGTCGTGCTGGAGCCGCCCGGACGCCGCCGCGGCGCGCAGCGCGGCGGTGTCCGTCGCCGCGTCGATCGAGCCGACCGCTTCCACCCGCCAGCCTGATGGGAACGACGCATCCGCGACGGCCTCGGCGACCACGTCGATCCCACGGGCTCGACTCAGGACGCCCACGTGCGCGACCGTGGTGGGGCGAGCCTCCAGGCCGACCTGTCCGTCGTCCGCCGGTCGCGCCAGGGGGAAGTTGTGGACCGCGATCGTGCGCGATGCCGGGAATCGGCGGCCGGTCCACCGGGTCGCCGTCACGACCCGGTCCGCCGTTGCCGCCACCCGCAGCATCACGTGTGAGAGCGACGCGAACACCGCGCGCTGCCGGAACGACAGGTAGTCCTTGCCCCAGACCTGGTCGGGGAGGTCCTCGTGCGCGTCGTAGACGACCCGCCGGCCGGCCAGCCGCAGCAGGGGGATCGTCCAGATGAGCTCCGGATCGTGCAGGTGCACGACACCGGCGCGGGACCGCAGCGCGAGGACGAGCGCCTGAGTCGTGGAGAGCGCCATGCGTCGGACGCGGGGACGGCGGGGGAGGCGGACGACTTCGACCGGTGTCGGTGGCGCGTCGAGCGCAGACTCCACTGCGATCAACCGGACTCGGAAGCCGGCTCGGGCAGCCGACGCCGCCTCGCGCAGGTGCACTCGGTTGTCGACCCACGGATGCGCACTCGACACGTGGACGATGTCCGGGGTCATCGGAGCGCCTCGCTGAGCGCGCGGCCGTAGCGTTCGGCGAGCAGGCGGTAGTCGTACTCGCGGAGCACGTGTTCCCGGCCGCGGGCCCCCATCGCGTCGAGCACCGCGGGGTCGCTCGTCGCCATGGCGAGCATCCCGGTCGCCAGCGCCGCGGGCGAGTCAGCCGCGACCTGGACGCCACACCGGGACTCGTTCACCGGTGCGATCGGTACAGGGGCCCCGACGAGCAGCGGACGACCGAGGAGCATGTACTCGTACTGCTTGTTCATCGAAACACCGTGCTGGTAAATGGGGAGCGCGTGCATGGTGACGACCAAGCAGCCGGCCTGTCGGCCGATCCGGCGGGCCTCGGCCTGCGGAACGCGTCCGGTCCAGATGATGGAACGAGCGGACTGGAGGCCCGACGCGCGTTCCCGGAGCCGGCTCGCGTCCGCTCCGTCCCCGACCAGCACGAGTGCGAGTCGCGGTCCGCCTGCTGCCGCGGCGCGGCGGTGGGCGAGGTCGAAGCCGTCGAGCACCGTCTCGAGCGCGTTCGCCGGTCCCATCGACCCGATGTAGGTGACGGAGAAGTCGGCGTCGGGATGCCGTGGCGGAAGCGGCTCGGTGTCCGGCGCGACGCCGTTCGGGACCCAGGTGAAGGGCACGCGGTCCTCGTAGTAGCGTCCGACACCCTCGAGCGGTGAGATCAGGTGGACGGCTCGTCGGACGGTGACGCGCTCGATGCGTCGGAGGAGCCGGATCGCCGGGTGGTGCTCGTGCATCCCGGCGAGTCCGATCGCCGACTCCGGCCAGAGGTCGCGTGGTTCGAAGACGAACGGCACGCCTCGGCGACGGGCGAGGGCCGAGGCGGCGATCGCGGCGAGCGGGTGGAACGAGCTGCCGACGATGACGTCCGGACGGGGGAGCCCGCGCAGCACGCCGGGCAGCAGCAGCAGCATCGAGAACAGCAGGATGTCCGCGACTCGCCGAACGGCGCGACGGCGGCCCGATCCCCGGTGGTCGACGCCGCGGAGCCAGCAGAACTGGTAGCCGTCGCCGAACCACCGGCGTCGCAGCGTCACGCCGTGCAGGTGCGAACGGCCCGTCGGGTGGTCGGTGCCGGCCGCGATGACGACGGTGTGCCAGTCGGGTGCGAGTCCGGCGGCGAAGTGCTCGTGCCGGGTGGAGCGGCCGTCGCGCTCGTGGTGGTGCGCGTAGTGGTTCACGATCCAGACCGTCTTCATGCAGGCCTCCGGCTCCCGGTGAAGGTGTCCGAGGTGGCGTGGCCCGGGGTCGTGATGCCCTCTCTCCGCAGCACGACGCCGACCGTGCGGGCGAGGATCCTCGCGTCGAGACCGAGTGTCTGCGTGTCGACGTACTCGACGTCGGAGCGCAGGCGCTCCGGCCAGGGCAGCGCGTTCCGGCCGCGCACCTGCGCGAGCCCGGTGAGTCCAGGACGGACGTCGTGCCGACGTGCCTGCTCGGCGTCGTAGAGCTCGAGGTAGCGGCACAGGCTCGGACGGGGCCCGACGAAGCTCATCTCACCGCGCAGGACGTTCCAGAGGCTCGGGAGTTCGTCGAGGCTCGTTGACCGGAGCCACGCGCCGAACGGGGTCAGGCGGTCCGCATCGTCGACGACTCCGGAGGCCGGGTCGACGTGGAGCATCGAACGGAACTTCACGATCGTGAAGGTCCTGCCGTGCAGACCCGGCCGGGGCTGCCGGTACAGCACGGGACGGCCGAGGTGGCACGCCACGAGGACCGCCACCGCGCCGAGCAGCGGCGCGAGGACGACGAGCACGACGGCCGCGCCGACCACGTCGAGCAGCCGCTTCATGCTCGTCCCCAGCGTGCTCGGGTCCGTTTCGGAGCGGCGACCGTCGTGATGCCGTACCCGTACCGCGAGGTCGCACGCTGCTTGGTCTTCGTGAGGACGATGCCGTCCGGGCGTTCACCGACACGGGCGAGCGCCTCGACGGCCAGGCGGACGTCGGATCGACGGGTCTGGTTCGCTGCCGTCACGAGCAGGGTCGTCGAGACCAGGGTGCTGACGATCGCGGCGTCGGTGACGGCCAGGACCGGGGGTGTGTCGACGAGCACGACGTCGAAACGGCTCGCGAGTTCGGTCAGCACGCACCCCATGGCTTCAGATCCGATGAGCTCGCTCGGGTTCGGCGGGACCGTACCGGCAGGCAGGACGACCAGGCCGTCGTGACCCCACGGCTGCAGGACGTCGTCGAGTTCGGCTCGGGCTACGAGGACGTCGGTGAGGCCGACCGCGCCCTCGATCTCCATCGTGTCGGCGACGCTAGGCCGCCGGAGGTCCGCGTCGACGACGACCGTCCGGAGCCCGCCGGTGCTGAGCACGATCGCGAGGTTCGCGGCCGTGGTCGTCTTGCCCTCGGCCGGTCTGCTGCTCGTGACGGCGATGGTCGGCGCGCCACTCGTCCGGAGGAACTGGATGTTCGTCCGGAGACTGCGGAACGCCTCCGACCTGGTGCTGGAGGTGTCCTCCCGCACGATGAGCGGTCGTCGCGCCGCTTCGGGGTCGTGCGCGATGTCGCCGACGACCGGGACGTCGTCCTCGATGTCCGCTGACGATCGGATCCGGGTGTCGACGACGGCGCGGAGCAACGCGAGCACGGCACCTGCCACGAGACCGGCGAGGGCACCAGCCGCGACGTCGGCCGTCCGACGCGGGGCCACCGGCGTGATCGGCACGCTCGCCGGCGTGACCGGCTCGAGCCGCACGGACGGGGTACCGTCGCCCGCTGCCGGTTCGATCTCCGAGACGACGCGGGCCAACGACGCCCCCACCGCGCGCGCGACGTCGCGGGTCTCCACCGGGTCCGCTCCCCTGACCGCGACGCTGATGATCACGGTGCCCGATCGCACCGACGCGGTCACGCGGTGGGCGAGCGCGGCGGTGGTCGTCCGCATCCCGAGGTCCGCGATGACGCTCCGGAGCACCCGCGGCGACGACGCGAGCTCGGTGTAGGACGCGATCTTCTGCTGCGCTGCCGTCGACCCCTGCGCGATCTCTCCCGCGGACGACGCGCCGGCTCCGGCGACGGACACGTAGTAGGACGTCGAGGACTCGTACGTCGGCGGGGTGGCGTTCGTGACGAGGAGGGCCGCCCCTGCACCGAGCGCACCGGTGCCGAGCACGATCCACCAGCCTGTCAGCAGGACGCGGGCAACGGCGAGCGCGGGCACGGGGCTACTCCGCCGGGATCGTGAACAGCTGCGACCGGACGGTCTGGCCGTCCTTGCGCTGCTCGAGCTTGAACCGGAACTCCTTGACGCCTCGGGACACGACGCGATCGAACTCCCAGCGGCCCTCGCGGTCGATCGAGAACGGCCCGCCCGTGACGATCTCGTTGTCCGAGACGTTGAGCACCCGGTAGGTCGCACCAGGGGTGCCCTTCCCGGAGAACCTGTTGGACACGCCGTCGCGCACGTGTTCGGTCGCGACCGTCACGTCGCGCATGGTGTCCGCGGGCAGGGTGAACAGCTCGGAGGTCACGGTCTTGCCCCATGCCGTCTGCCGGATCGCGAAACGGAACTCGGTGGAGCCCGCGGGCACGAGGTGCGGGAAGGACCACTTGCCTGCTCCGTCCACGGTGAACGGTCCGCCGGGGACGATCACGGTGCCCGAGGCATCGACCACCTCGTATGTGGCGCCAGGGGTGGCGGTGCCGGTGACGGTGTTGACCGTACCGGGGTTCACCGAGGCCGGCCCCGTGACGGTGGCTGACACGATCTCGCCCGCGATCGTGACGGTGACCGAAGCCCGGTCGTGGAAGCCCTGGTCGACGTACTGGTCGAACGAGAGTGTCGTCGTCCCGATCGTCAGGCCACCGACGGTCGCGTTCCACGAACCCCTCTGGTCGGCCCGGGCGACGAGGACCCCGTTCCGCTTGATCTCCGCGCCGGGGGTGGCCGTCCCGCTGACCGAGGCGGTGCGTGACTGGTCGTTCTGCCCGGTCAGCCAGGCGGTGAGCGTTCGTGGCGCGAACGGTCGGGTGATCGTGCCCATCGAGGCCGTCGCGGTGCCGTACCAGCCGTTCCCGAAGATGTCGCGTCCGTAGGAGCGGACGTACCCGGAGCTGACGGACTGCCCTTCCTGCCAGCCGGCCGGCCACGCGACGAAGTAGCCGTTCGTCGTCGCGACGTCCTTCTTGTCGACGAAGCCCGGGATCGTGAACCACGAGCGGCACGACTTCCAGCCACTGCAGATCGGCGTCGCGTACACGTACATCCCGAACTCGTTCGTCGACACGTGGACGTTGACGGGAGCGCCGAACGACCCGCGCGGCTGCGGCGCGGCGGCCGTCCCGGTCCCGTCCTGGACCCCGGCCTCGGTGCCGGCCGGCGCTGCGATCGTGGGGGCCGTGCCGGTGAGGACTGCGCAGGCGGCGAGGAGCGCGGTTCCGGCGGCGATGGAGAGGGATCGCCTGGTGCGGTTGAACATGGTCTTCCTTCTTCGACGGTGAGAGCGGGGCCGCGACCGGTCGGCCGCGGCCCCGCTCAGAGGTGGTGTGTCAGGCGATCAGCGCGTGTTCGCCCAGATCGTGAAGAGGCTGGTCGTGTACGGCGGCACGCCGTCGACGGTGACCTTCGCCTTGAACTGGAACTTGTCGATGCCGGTCGACATCTGTCGGTCGAAGCTCCACCTGCCATCGGCGCCGATCTGGACCGGGCCTTCGAGCTCCTTGCCGGACGCGTTCAGGACCATGAACGTGGCGTTGGCCGGACCGGTGCCCTCGATGGTGTTGACCTCGCCGGGCCGCAGCGTGGGCGTCGTGATCGTCACCGGGTCGAACCCGTTGTTGGCTTGCAGTCGGAAGATCTGCGACTCCTCGGGGCCGATGTCACCCTTGCGCTGAGCGATCTTGAAGGCGAACTCCTTCGCGCCCGACGAGATCACGCGTTCGAACTGCCACCTACCGTCTGCGCCCACCTTGAGGCCGTCGATCAGCACGGTGCCGTAGGGGTTGAGCACCTGGTACACGGCGTCCGGCTCAGCGGTGCCGCTGAAGGTGTTCGTCACGCCGGGGGTCACCTCGTCCGGGGACTCGAGCGTGATCGGGGCGAGCTTGTGCGATTGGCCCGGGTTCACGGTGACGGAGGAGGTGGTCGTGTTCGCGCCCTTCGAGCGCTGTTCGACCCGGATGACGTGCTCCGACCGGTCGAGCGTGGTCGTCTCGATCGTCCACTTGCCACCAGCCCGGACGGTACCCGATCCGATCTCCGTCTCCGTGCCGCCGACCACCTCGTACACCGTCAGCGCCGATCCCTGCTCGCCGTCGCCCTCGAGGGTGAGCGTGCCGCCGGTGTGCGTGGAGCCGTCGGTCGGCGAGGTGATCGCCACCGCGGTGCCGTAATCGACACGCTTCGACCTGTCGTGCACGGAGTCGCGCACCCCAGCGAGGAACTGCGCAGCCGTGACGGCGTACTCGCCGCCGGCGTTCGGCGCCGGGATCGTCGTGGACCACTCGCCGGTCGAGGCGTCCGCACGGGCAGCTTCCCCGATCTGCTCGCCGGCAGTGTTGAACAGGCGCACCTCGGCGCCGGGCTCGGCGATGCCGAACGCGTGGACGGGCCTGTCGCGCGAGCTGTCCCACTTCGTCTCGAACGTCAGCTCGGCGGCGTCGATCCCCACCGGGACCTCCACCCGCCCGGTCTCGAGCGCCCCCTCGTGCTGCGTCACCGTGATGACGTTCGCACCGATGGCGAGATCGGCGACGGCGGCCGTCCAGGTGCCGTCGGCGTCGATCCGCACCGGCGCTGCCTTGCCCTGGAACCGGACTTCGGCGCCCGGAGTGCCGGTCCCCGAGAGGTGGGCGGTGCGCGCGGCGGTGTCGACACGGTCGAGGGTGGCGGAGAACGCCGCGACGAAGTCGTCGAGCGTCGGGACGCGGTCGGCGACCGTCCACGTCTGGAGTCGCATCACCGCGTCGTTGTTGTAGAGCCCGAGGAAGCCCTCGTTGTACTCGGAACGGATACCGGTGCCGATCGGGTTGTTGGACCCCTTGTTCGACGCGATCGAGAAGCGCTGGGCGGGATCGTCCACCCGGCAGCTCTCGAGCGTGACGATGGACGAGTTCGTGATGCTCTTCGACCCTGCGGTGAGGCAGAGGTCCGGATGGGAGACCGGTCGCACCGTCGTGACGGAGCCCGCCGCGGGGATGATCCAGTCGACCGCCTTCGTGCGGGCGCCGTCCAGTGTCGCTGAACGGTTCGCCGGGATCTCCGCGCCCGCGCCGTTCGGAGTCGGTGAACTGAACGCGTCCGCTCCCTGGAAGGGGGAGGTCTGGGTCACGAGCGGTCCGACCTGTTGGCGGCCGTCTGCGGCTGGTGCGGGCGCTGCGGTCGCGGATGTCGCGGTCAGTCCGGCCGCGATGGTCGCGAGCGCCAGTGTGCTCGCTCCCAGCGCGACGTGGCGTCGTTTCCGGCTGGTGGTCATGTGAGATCCCTTTCTGTCATCAACGGCGATCAATGACGAACATATCAGATTTCGAAGCATTACTAGATGTCCGGAAAATGTGCATTTCGCAATACATACCGGATATGCGCGGGATATAGCGAATGGTCGTCCCGTTATGCTGAGGAATGCACTCGGGACGGAGGGACCGCATTGTCGAGCAGAGGGGCGACGCGCCGGACGGCGATCCTGTGGACCGGTGCGGTGGCGACCTGTGGCGCAGTCGCTCTGATCGCGTTCACGGGATGTCCCGAAGCCGATGGCGAGTCGGCCGACGACCCGTTGCAGGCTGCGCTCGACGCGATCCCGGTTGGCGGCACGCTCATGGTGGACCGTGCGTGGACCCGCTCCGTGTCGCTCGCGGTCCGGCACGGCGTCACCGTCGCCTTCACGGGGGCCGGCGCCATCCGCATGTCCCGCGACGTCGACGCCATCGTCGTGACCGCCTCGGGCGTGAACGTCGTCAACCCCGTGATCTCCGGGATCGGCGCCACGGCAACCGGTCGTGGGCACGGCATTGCGGTGATGGGGACCGCCGGCGAACCGCTGCACGACGTCCGGATCAGCGGCGGCCGCCTGCGTGACCTGCGGCACGACGGGGTGCACGTCGAGTACTGCGACGCCTTCGTGCTCGAGCGCACGACCATCTCGTCCGTCGGGTACGCAGGCGTTTCGCTCGTCGGGGTCGTGGACGCGCTCGTGCAGGACACGGTCGTGTCGGACGTCCGGCAGCCTGCCGGGTGGCCGAACTCCTACGGCATCACGGTGACCCGTAACGCCACGACAGCGGTCGCGACGACGCGTCGGTCGTCACGGATACGGATCCTGCGGAACCGGGTCAGCGGCGTGCCGAAGTGGGAGGGGATCGACACCCACGCCGGCTCGGACGTCGAGATCCGCGACAACGTGGTGTCCGGCTGCCGGGTGGGGATCGCCGCGGTCCCGAGCAAGGCAGCAGCCGACCCGACGACGACGGACGTCGCACCGACCGGGCTCGTGGTGGCGGGCAACGTGGTGACGCGAACCGATGCCCTGGGGGTCGGGAGCGGGATCCTGGTGAGCGGCGCGGGCAGCACCGTGGGCTCGGACGCTCCCCGGGCGACGGGTTCCGTCACCGGCAACACCGTGACGGGCGGCGGCGGTACCTCGGCGGCCGGCATCCTCGTCAAGCTCACGAGCGGGTTCGTGATCGCCGACAACACGGTGCTCTCGAGCGCGGTCGACGGGATCTGCCTGCAGCACTCGAACACCGGGATCACCGTTCGCGGCAACCGGATCCGGGGCGTCTCCGGCCCCTCCGTGGCGATCGACGTCCGTGCCGGCGCGAACGACGGGGTGATCCAGGACAACCGGGTGGAACCGTCACCGAAGGTGCGCGTCGGCCTGCGGCTCGGCAGCCCGGACAACCGGTTCGTCGTCCGCGGGAACGCCTTCGCGGCGGCGACCGTGCCCGAAGCGCTCGGCGGAGCGACGATCACGCGCTGACCTCGCTCATCGCGGCGGTCGGTACGCTGACGCGGTGCCAGACTTCGCCGACCTCTTCCGTCGACAGCCCGAGGACGACGGGCCCGACCTGCTCGCGATCGACGGCACCGACCGCTTCCTGCTCGACGAAGCCCCCCACGTGCACGGTGACGCCCTCCGGCAGCCGGGGGCCGTGACGATCGTCGACGACGCGCGCGGCGTGCTCACGATCGGGGTGATCGCGGTGCACGGGGCCACGAACGTCCGCGTCGTCCAGGACTCCCTCGTCGGACAGCGGGCTCTGCAGGCGAACGCCGGGACGTTCGGGCACCGCGGGTTCCACCACCCGGACACGGACGAGAGCGCGTTCCGCGACGCCAGGCTCGTGCTGCTGCGACTGACCAAGTCGCACGACCGGCTCGACGAGATCGCCCGGGCGGTCGCACGGTTCGCCTCTCCGGATGTCGTGCTGCTCTGCGGCGGCCGCACGAAGTTCATGGCCCTGTCGCAGAACGACGTGCTCCGTCGGTCGTTCGGCGAGGTCGTGGCGTCCCGCGGCCGCGGGAAGTCGCGCCTGCTCGTCGCGCAGGACCCCCTAACCGCCGCCGCGAACCGTGCCGCGATCACCGCACCGTGGCCGCGCATCGTGCACAACGACGAGCTGGGGATGACCATCGCGGCGCACGGCGGGGTGTTCGCGGGGGCGACGCTCGACCTCGGCACACGGGTACTGCTCGACGCGATGGACGACGCGGTGCCGAACGCTCGTGTGGCCGTCGACCTCGGCAGCGGCAACGGTGTCATCGCGACCGAGATCGCCCGACGCCGGCCGGGGTTGCGGGTCGTGGCGACCGACGTGTCGTCGTCCGCGATCGCGAGCACCAGGGCCACGGCGGACCTGAACGGGGTGCGGGACCGCGTCGCCACCGTGCGGAGCGACGCCGGGGACGAACTCGACGCCAGATCCGCCCAGCTGGTGCTCTGCAACCCGCCGTTCCACGCGGACACCACGGTGACCACCGACGCGGCCGAGGCGATGTTCCGGAACGCGGCCACGATCCTCCAGTCCGGCGGGGAACTGTGGTGCGTCTGGAACTCGCACCTGCGCTACCGGTCGGTGCTGGAGAAGGCGGTCGGGCCGACGCGGCAGGTGACGCGGACCGACAAGTTCACCGTCACGGCGTCGCGCCGGACGTGACGAACGGGCGGCCGCGCACCGCGCGACCGCCCGCCGTGACGAACGACTACTCCGGGATGTAGGCGAACGTGTCCGGGTCCGGACCCGTCCGGTGGCCCTTGTCGAGCGTCGTGATGTCGGTCATGTCCTCGTCGGACAGCTCGAAGTCGAAGATCGCGAAGTTCTCCTCGACGCGGGCACGGGTGACCGACTTCGGGAAGACGATGTCGCCGCGCTGGATGTGCCAGCGGAGCACGACCTGCGCGGGGCTCTTGCCGACCGACTCCGCGATCCGGACGATCGTCGAGTCGTCGAGCACCAGGCCCTGGGCGATCGGGGACCATGCCTCCGTCGCGATGCCGAGTTCGCGGTTGACCGCGCGCAGCGACTCCTGCGCCAGGTACGGGTGCACCTCGATCTGGTTCACGGCCGGGGTGATCGTCGTCTCGGCGACGAGCTTCCGGAGGTGGTGCGCCTCGAAGTTCGAGACGCCGATCGAGCGCGAGGTCCCAGCGGCGTAGAGCTCCTCGAACGCCTTCCACGTCGGCACGAAGTCGCTGACGGTCGCGAGCGGCCAGTGGATCAGGAACAGGTCGGTGTAGCCACCGAGCAGGTCGGCCGACTTCTTGCCGTTCTCCAGCGCGAGCGCGGGGTCGTGGAAGCCGTTGTTGAGCTTCGACGTCACGAAGATCTCGGACCGGGGGATGCCCGACTCGGCGATCGCCTCGCCGACCTCTTTCTCGTTGCCGTACATCTCGGCGGTGTCGATGTGGCGGTAGCCGACCTCGAGCGCCGTCAGCGTCGCTTCCTTCGTCGAGGAGGGGTCGATCTGGAACACACCGAAGCCGAGCTGCGGGATGGTCTTGCCGTCGTTGAGTGTGATGTTCGGAACGGTCATGGTCCCAGACAACCAGGGAACACCCGAACCCCATTCCGGATTCGTTCAGGCACGCTCACTCCAGCGCGGCCGTGATGTAGGCCACGAGCGCCTGCCCGTACGCGATCGCCGGGTCCGCCGCCGCGAAGGACCGGTCTTCGCCGCGGAGCACGACCGTCACCGTGTGCACCACGCGGTCGCCGGCGGCGACGCGGGTGAGCCCGACGAACGACGGCCCGAGCAGCTCGCGCAGCTGGTCCTCTCGTGGCAGCCACAGCGACTCGGCGGCCGTGACCGAGTCGAGCGCCCACTCGGTCGTCCCGTTGAACCCGAGGATGGTGCCGGACGGGTGGTCGTGCCGCTCGACGGTCATCTCGGACACGGTGTACACGTCGTCGTCGACCCCGGGCTTGTCGATGACGAACCGGTCCCCGGTCTCGGGGTTCCAGCGGAGCCCGGCTGCGCGGAGGTCCTTGGCGAGTTCGACGGTGATCACCTCCCCAACCTGCCACGGCAGCCCGTACGGATGTTCCCGAAAGCAACCCGTACTAGCATCGCGGAGCACCCTCGTGCGTGGATCACCCGACTGTTCCACGCGCGCGACGCGACGACGCCCGGACGACCGGTGCCGTGCCTCCAGGCGGTTCAACCGGCCACGGGACGGTCCGCCGGCCGGGCCCCGACCGCGGTGGGCCACGGATCGGCCCGCCCAGAGAAGGATCCGCATGACGCTCGAACGCGAGGAACTCCGCGACGCCTGGACCGTCGCCATGGTCGACGAGACCGCGCCGGCGACCGCCCCGGCCGGTGCCATCGCCGGCATCCCCGCCACGGTTCCCGGTCAGGTGCACACGGACCTCGAGCGCGAGGGTCTGCTCGCCGACCCGACGCTCGACCGCAACGAGGACACCGCGAAGTGGGTCGGTCGCGCGGACTGGACGTACTCGCGCACGCTCGATGTCGACCCCCGTGGTCACGAGCGCGTCGACCTGGTCTGCGACGGCCTCGACACCGTCGCCGAGCTGACGCTGGACGGCGTGCAGATCGGTGCCACCCGCAACATGCACCGGCGCTACCGCTTCGACCTCCGCGACACGACCGACGGCAGCAACACCAGGACCGAGCGCGACCTCGAGATCCTGTTCGAGTCGCCCTACCGCGAAGCCGGCCGCGTCGCCGCCCGCGCCGGGGCGATGCCCGGGCCGTACGACGAGCCCTTCCCGTACGTCCGCAAGATGGCGTCGAACTTCGGCTGGGACTGGGGCCTCACCGCGGTGACCAGCGGCCCGTGGCGTCCGATCGCGATCGAGCGCTGGTCGACCGCGAGGCTCCGCGACGTCCGGCCGCTCGTCGACATCGAGGCCGGCGAGGGCGTCCTCGACGCACACATCGCGTTCGAGCGGTCCGGACTGAACGACCTCGACCAGGACGGCGAGGACGATGACCTCGTGCTGGTCGTCACCGTCTCCGGCGAGACCGAGGACGGCGCGAAGACCCGGCAGCGCTCGCGCGCGCAGGTCACGCCGAAGCAGGACGAGACCGTCGTCACCGTCCGGGTCCCCGAGGTGCAGCGGTGGTGGCCACGCGGCTACGGCGAGCAGCCCCTCTACGACGTCGTCGTCGAGCTGCAGACCGTGGACGGCGAGGTCCTCGACCGCCAGGGGTTCCGCACCGGGTTCCGGTCGACACGCATCGACACCGCGGTGGACGAGATCGGTCGCCCGTTCGACGTGTACGTCAACGGCACCCGCATCGACGTCCGCGGCGTGAACTGGATCCCCGACGACGTCATCGTGTCGCGCGTCGACCGTCCGCGGTACGAATCGCGCCTCCGTGCCGCGGCCGACCTCAACGTGAACATGGTCCGCGTCTGGGGTGGTGGCGTGTACGAGTCGCACGACTTCTACGAGGTCTGCGACGAGCTCGGTCTCCTCGTCTGGCAGGACTTCCCGTTCGCCTGCTCCGCCTACCCCGAGGACGAGCCGCTCCGCAGCGAGGTCATCGCCGAGGCCCGGGACAACGTCGCGCGGCTCTCCCGGCACCCCTCACTCGTGCTCTGGAACGGCAACAACGAGAACATCTGGCTGCACGACGTCGACGGCTGGGACGCCACACTCGGTGAGCGTGGCTGGGGGCTCGACTACTACCTCGACCTGCTGCCGACGATCGTCGACGCGGTCGACCCGTCGCGCTTCTACACGGTGGCGTCGCCGTGGTCCGGCTCCGAGTCGCTGTTCGCGAACGACGTCGACCACGAGACGCACCACTCGTGGGACGTCTGGAACCGCCTCTCCGACGACCACTACCGCGATTCCGTCCCCCGGTTCGTGTCGGAGTTCGGCTGGCAGGCACCGCCTGCGTGGCGCACGATGCGCGACGCGGTCTCGGACGACCCGATGACGCCGTCCTCGCCCGGGGTGGTCCACCACCAGAAGGCCGCATCCGGCATGCAGAAGCTCGCCGACGGGCTCGCGCCCCGGTTCGGTGCCGTGCCGTCCGACTTCGACCGGTGGCACTACCTGACGCAGCTCCAGCAGGCGCGTGCGATCGCGACCGGTGTCGAGCACTGGCGGACGCACTGGCCCCGCAACACCGGGGCCATCGTCTGGCAGCTGAACGACCTGTGGCCGGTCTCGTCGTGGTCGGCGATCGACTCGGCAGGGCGGCTGAAGCCGCTGGCGCACGAGCTGCGTCGGCTGTACGACGACGTCCTGGTGGCCATCCGGCCCGTCTCGTCGGTCCGGACGGCTCCCGCTCCGGAGCGGACGGGAGGCTCGGATCACCCGACCGCGTCGCTGCCGGTCGCGGACGTGGCCGGGTCCGCACCCGCAGGCTCGTCGCCGATCGAGGTGGCCGTGCGGTCGACCCGCGGCGGGCTCGACAGCGTGGTGCGCGTCCGGCGGATCGACCTCGCCGGGCAGGTCCTCGCCGAGGAGACGCTACCCGTGCACCTCGACGCGGCCGGTGTCGCGGTCGTCGCGCTGCCCGACTCGGTCGGCGTGGTGGGCGACCCGACCTGCGAGCTCGTCGTGGCGGACATGGACTGGCGTCGCGCAGTGTGGACTCCAGAGCCGGATAAGGACATGCGGTGGGAGCCGGCGCACTACCGCGCGGCGTTCACCCCGGCGGCCGACGGCGACGGGCTCGACCTGGTCGTCGAGGCCGAGTCGCTCGTGCGTGACCTCCTCCTGCAGCCCGACCGGGTGCAGCCGGCCGGCACCGTCGACCGCGGGTTCATGACCCTGCTGCCGGGGGAGCGCGTCGCCTACCGGCTGCACGGCGTGACCGAGGCGGACATCCCGAGCCTGACCGGGACCGCTGTGCTGTGGTCGCTCGACCGGGTGCTCGCGGACTGACCTCCTGGCGTGCTGATGCTGTCGATCCTGTGCGGGAGGTGTTCGTTCGGGCGCTCGACCTGGGCTTCCCGGCCCGTGCGAGTTACGATGGACGGACCACGGCTTCCGCCGGGCCCGTCGAAGACGACGCGCTGACGGCGACCACTTCCAGAATCAAGGAGTCATGATGCTCGGAAACCTCACCGGTGTACACCTGCTGATCATCCTCGGCATCGTGGTGCTGCTGTTCGGCGCGACGAAGCTGCCGGCGCTCGCCAAGGGCCTCGGCCAGTCCATCAACATCTTCAAGAAGGAGATGGACACCGACGACAAGAAGGCCAAGGGCACGGACGGCACCACCGTGCAGAGCGTCCCCGCCGACCAGGCATCGACGGCCGCCCCGGTCGTCAACCCGGCGCCGTCCGTCCAGCCCAATTCGGACTCACGCACCAACTAGGCATCCCAGCCCCGGGAACGACCGAGCCCCGCACCTGTCCACAGGTGCGGGGCTCCGTCGTTCCCGGGCCGCTCCGAGGGCGCATGATGAGCCCATGACCGATCCCGCCACCCCGGTGCACATCGCGCCGCTCCGCGACGATCGACGGGTGGTGCTCGTCGTCGCGATCCTGGCGTCCTTCGTCGTCGGGCTCGACTCGAGCGTCGTGAACGTCGCGTTGCCGGCCATCCGGCAGGAGCTCGGTGGCGGGCTCGTCGTGCAGCAGTGGACCGTCGACGCCTACCTGGTCACGCTCGGGTCGCTCATCCTCGTCGCCGGGTCGCTCTCCGACCTGTTCGGTCGGGTCCGGATCATCACTTGGGGCCTCGTCGTGTTCGGGGTCGCATCGGTGCTGTGCGCGGTGGCCCCGAGCGGTGCCGTGCTCATCGTGGCGCGGGCGTCGCAGGGCGTCGGCGGTGCGCTCGTCACCCCGAGCTCGCTCGCGCTCATCATCGCGGCGTACCGGGGAGCCGCGCAGGCGAAGGCGATCGGGTCGTGGACCGCGTGGTCGAGCGCCGCCGTCATCGTCGGCCCGGTGATCGGCGGGCTGATCGTCGACGGCATCGGCTGGCGGTGGATCTTCGTGCTCACGGCGATCCCCATCGCGGTGACGATCCCGCTCGTCCGCCGGATCTCGGGTGACGTCGTCGCCGAGGACCGCCCCCGCGTGGACGTCGTCGGTGCGGTGCTCGCGGTGGTCGGGGTCGGCGGGGTGGTCCTCGGGCTCATCGAGCAGGGGCGGCTCGGGTGGGGTGCGCCGACCGTGGTGGCTGCGCTCGTGATCGGCGGGCTGGCGCTCGTCGGGTTCGTGCCGTGGGAGCTCCGCGTCACCCGGACGACCGGGGCCCCGCTCGTCCCCTTGGGGTTGTTCCGCGCCCGGAACTTCGCGGTGGGCAACATCGCGACGCTCTCGATCTACGGTGCCCTCGGGATGGTCGGCTTCGTCGTGACGCTCTTCCTGCAGGAGATCTGGGGGCTCCCCGCCTGGCTCGCCGGCCTCGCGACGCTGCCGCCCACGGTGCTCCTCCTGCTGCTCTCGACGACCGTGGGGTCGTTCGCCGGGCGGTACGGCCCGCGGTGGTTCATGGCGTCGGGTCCCGCCGTCGCGGCGATCGGGTCGCTGCTCATGGTCCTGGGCGGCAGTGATCCCGGCGCGTACTGGTACGCGGTGTTCCCCGGGCTCGTGCTCGTCGGTGTCGGGATCTCCCTGATGGTGACGCCGTTGACCAGTGCCGTGCTCGGCTCCGTGCCGCAGACCGAGGCGGGTGTCGGCTCAGCGGTGAACAACGCCATCGCGCGCATCGCGAGCCTGGTGATGGTGGCGCTCGCTGGTGTCGTGCTCGGCGGGGAGATGAGCGTCGGTGGGTTCCACCGCGCGGTGATCGTGATGGCGCTGCTGCTCCTGGCGGGGTCGGTCGTCAGCGCCGTCGGCATCCGGAATACCCACTCACAAACATAACTTGAGTTGAGTAGACTCAAGTATCAGACCAACGCAAGGAAAGGACGGAACCCATGGCGAACCTCCAGGGCGCGCCTGACTCGCAGGAGCGTCAGAAGACCGCCCTCGAGCAGTACGGCGTCGACCTGACGTCCGTCGCTCGCAGTGGCAAGCTCGACCCGGTGATCGGCCGAGACGCCGAGATCCGCCGCGTCAGCCAGGTGCTGACCCGCCGCACGAAGAACAACCCCGTGCTCATCGGTGAGCCGGGCGTCGGCAAGACCGCCGTCGTCGAAGGACTCGCCCAGCGCATCGTCGCGGGTGACGTCGCCGACTCGCTCAAGGACAAGCGACTCGTGTCCCTCGACATCTCCGCCCTCATCGCCGGCGCGAAGTACCGCGGCGAGTTCGAGGAGCGGCTCAAGGCCGTGCTCAAGGAGATCAACGACTCCGACGGGCAGGTCATCACCTTCATCGACGAGCTGCACACGCTCATGGGCGCCGGTGGCGGCGAGGGCTCCGTCGCGGCGTCGAACATGCTCAAGCCGATGCTCGCCCGCGGTGAGCTCCGGCTGATCGGTGCGACGACCCTCGACGAGTACCGCGAGTACATCGAGAAGGACGCCGCACTCGAACGGCGCTTCCAGCAGGTCTACGTCGGGGAGCCCAGTGTCGAGGACGCGGTGGCGATCCTCCGCGGGCTCAAGGAGCGCTACGAGGCGCACCACAAGGTCACCATCAACGACTCCGCGCTCGTGGCGGCGGCGAGCCTGTCGAACCGCTACATCTCCGGGCGCCAGCTCCCCGACAAGGCCATCGACCTCATCGACGAGGCAGCGTCCCGGCTCCGCATGGAGATCGACTCCAGCCCGGTCGAGATCGACGAGCTGAAGCGGAACGTCGATCGGCTGCGCGTCGAGGAGTTCGCGCTCAAGCAGGAGAAGGACGACGCCTCGAAGGCGCGCCTCGAGACCCTGCGCACCGAGCTCCGCTCCCGCGAGGAACGTCTGGCAGCGCTCGAGCAGCGCTGGCAGGCGGAGCGGGCGAGCCTCAACCGCATCGGTGAGCTCAAGCAGCAGCTTGACGACCTCAACATGCGCAGCCAGCGCGCACAACGGGAGGCGGACTACGCCACGGTGTCGCGGCTGGAGTACGCCGAGAAGCCCCGGATCGAAGCCGAGCTCGCGGCGGCCGAACAGGCCGAGTCGGCCGACCGCATGGTGAACGACAGCGTCACCGACGAGGACATCGCCGCGGTCATCGCGCAGTGGACCGGCATCCCCGTCGGGCGGCTGCTGCAGGGCGAGACCGAGAAGCTCCTGCACCTGGAGACCGAACTCGGCCGCCGGATCATCGGGCAGCGCACCGCCGTGGCCGCCGTGTCCGAAGCCGTCCGACGCACCCGCGCCGGCATCTCGGACCCCGACCGCCCGACCGGATCGTTCCTGTTCCTCGGCCCGACCGGCGTCGGCAAGACCGAGCTCGCGAAGGCCCTCGCCGAGTTCCTGTTCGACGACGAGAAGGCCCTCGTCCGCATCGACATGAGCGAGTACGGCGAGAAGCACTCCGTCGCGCGGCTCATCGGAGCCCCGCCCGGGTACGTCGGGTACGAAGCCGGTGGGCAGCTCACCGAAGCGGTCCGACGACGCCCGTACTCGGTGATCCTGCTCGACGAGGTCGAGAAGGCGCACCCCGAGGTCTTCGACGTGCTGCTCCAGGTGCTGGACGACGGGCGCCTCACCGACGGGCAGGGCCGAACGGTCGACTTCCGGAACACGATCATGGTGCTGACGTCGAACCTCGGCTCGCAGTACACGACCGACATGTCCCTGACCGAGGACCAGCGCGAAGAAGCCGTGCGCGACCTCGTGCAGCAGGCCTTCCGTCCCGAGTTCATCAACCGCCTCGACGACATCGTCGTGTTCCAGGCGCTCACCGCCGAAGACCTCGGACAGATCGTCTCGCTCTACGTCGACCGGCTCGCGAAGCGCCTGTCCGGTCGCCGGCTCGAGCTCGCCGTCACGCCGCAGGCACGCGGATGGCTCGCCGAGCGCGGGTACGACCCGGTCTACGGTGCGCGGCCGCTCCGCCGGCTCATGCAGCGGCAGATCGACGACCAGCTCGCGCGGGCGATCCTCGCGGGTGACGTCCGCGACGGCGACACCGTCCGCGTGGACGTCGCCGAGGGCGGCGACGCCCTCACCGTCGAGCCGTTCGAACTGGCGGAGATCGTCGAGGAGTAGCTGCGGCTCGGTACGCGACCGACGCCAGGCCCGTCACCGGTTCCTGGGACCGGTGACGGGCCTCCCGGCCTACCTTCACCCCCATGCCCGAGATCCGCGCGTTCCGTCGCCTCACCGAGTCCATCGAGCACGCGAGCGTGCTCGACACGGCCGTCGACTTCGACCGGAAGGTGGTCCAGGTCCTCGCGAAGCCCGAGGGGCTCCGCCGGCTGCTGCACGGTGTGCCGTTCGGGCACCCGATCCACCCGCTGATGGTGCAGGTCCCGCTCGGGGCGTGGATCTCGGCGGCGGTGCTCGACCTGATCGGCGGGAAGGGCAATGCGAAGGCCGCGAAGACCCTCGTCGGCGTCGGCCTCGTGTCGTCGGGCAGCGCCAGCGTCGCCGGGTACGTCGACTGGTCGGAGCTCGACCGCGAACAGCTGCGCACCGGGTGGGTCCACCAGGCCGTGAACTGGGTCGGCATCTCGCTCTACGGGTTCTCGTGGCTGCAGCGGAAGCGGGGCAACCACGGCGTGGGGAAGCTCCTCGGGTTCGCGGGGCTCGCGGTCGTCGGCGTCGGGGGCTACCTCGGCGGGCACCTGGCCTACCGGCAGCGCGCGGGCGTCAGTCGTCACGGAGAGGTCCCCTTCGACGCCTAAGGCAACGCCAGCGAAACACGACGCCTCGAAGAATCGAGGACATGCCGATCCAGCCCACTCATAGCTATGTCGTATGCAATACATGTATGCGAGTTCTCGTGGTGGACGATGAGATCGCCCTCGCCGACCTGGTTGCGAAGGGCCTGACCCGGCAGGACATGGCCGTCGACGTCGCCTACCGCGGTGATCACGCCGACGAGCTCCTGGCGGTGAACGACTACGACGTCGTCGTGCTCGACCGCGACATCCCGGGACTGCACGGCGACGAGGTGGCGCGTCGACTCGCCGGCCGGGGGAGCCTCACCCGGATCCTCATGCTCACCGCTGCGACGACCCTGACCGACCGCGTGAACGGTCTGGAGCTCGGAGCGGACGACTACCTGCCGAAACCGTTCGAGTACCCGGAGCTGGTCGCCCGCGTCCGGGCCCTCGGCCGTCGGAGTGTCGCACCAGTGGCGCCGGTGCTCGACCGGGCGGGGCTCCTCGTCGACACGAACCGCCGCATCGCGACGCGCGACGGACGGCCGCTCGACCTGACGTCGAAGGAGTTCGGCGTGCTCGAGACCCTGCTCCGCGCCGACGGGCGGATCGTCTCGGCGGAAGAACTGCTCGAGAAGGTCTGGGACATGAACATCGACCCGTTCACTGCTGCGGTGCGCGTGACGATGTCGAAGCTCCGCAAGAAGCTCGGCGAGCCGGACCCGATCCGGACGGTCCCGGGCAAGGGCTACGCGTTGTGAGGGGCAGGCGGACGTGGAGCATCCGGGCCCGCACCGCCGTGGTCTTCGCGCTCGCGGCGATGGCGCTCGCCGCCGGGGTCGTCGTGTTCTCCAACCTGATGTCGCAGGCAGGCGTGAGCGAGGCGTACGCGACCACGGTGCAGGACGCGACCGGCTTCCGGCCGACGGACGCGACCGCCGCGCCGAAGCCGATGCCGACCGGCACCGCCGACCCGGGCGACCTCGACACGTCGAAGCTGCAGTCGGTGGCGATCGTGCGCGTCGTCGCGGCGCAGCAGTGGCAGTGGTCGGCGATCGGGATCGCGGGCGCTGGCGCCGTCGCGGGTGGGATCGGGTGGCTGCTGAGCCGCCGCATGCTCCGTCCGATCGACCGGATCACCGCGACCGCGAACCGGATCACGGCGTCGAACCTGCACGAGCGGATCGCACTGGAGGGACCCGACGACGAACTCCGTCGGCTGTCCAGCACGGTCGACGACCTGCTCGACCGACTGCAGTCGGCGTTCGAGAGTCAGCGGCGGTTCGTCGCGCAGGCCTCGCACGAGCTCCGCACGCCCCTCGCCGTCCAACGCGCGGCGGTGCAGATCGGGCTGCACGACGGCGCCGACGCCGAGGACGTCCGGACGACCCGTGACGAGCTGCTTGAGCAGAACCGCCGGACGGAGCACCTCGTCGAGTCGCTGCTCGTCCTCGCGGAGGCCGACCGCGGCCTCGCGGGCACCACGACGGACGTCGACCTGAGGGCCGTCGTGCGCGAGGTCGTCTCGGGAGCTGCCGGAGCCGCCCACGAGGCGGGCGTGCTGGTGACTTACGAGGACCGCACCGAGCCTCCGGGCCTGATGGTGCCCGGCGAGCCGATGCTGGTCCGTCAGCTCCTCGTCAACCTGGTCGGCAACGCGGTCGAGTACAACGTGCTGGACGGGTTCGTCCGCGTGACCACGTCGCCGGACGGGATGGTCGTCGAGAACTCCGGGCCCATCGTGCCGGACGACGTGGTGCCGTTGCTCGTCGAGCCGTTTCGGCGGTGCTCGGGAGTGCCTGAGTCCGGACGACGGCACAGCGGTCTCGGGCTCTCGATCGTCGCGTCCATCGCGCAGGCGCACGGCTGGCGGCTCTCGGTCGCGGGTCGTGACGAAGGCGGGCTGCGCGTGCAGGTCGACGTTTCGTCGGAGTAACCACGGGTGTACCGGGGCCGAAACACCGATTCCGGTGTGCTGGTCTCATGACCAACACCACGAAGAAGACCAAGACCATCGCGCTCGTCGCCGGGCTCGTACTCCTCCCCGGGCTGCTGGTGGCCTGCGCGAGCAACGCCCCGACGGTCCACGAGAGCGCATCCAACGCCGGCCAGAAGGGGGTGACCATCGCAGAGTGCATGCGCGGCAAGGGCTACGACATGGCCGACCCGTCCGGGAAGTCCGAGACGATCTCGGTCCCGGAGGGCGTCGACCAGGATCAGTGGTCCGCCGACCTCGCCGAGTGCGCGGGCGCCGGGGCTGGCGCGGGTGACGGTGTCCAGCCGGCCAAGCCGATGGCGGGCATGGAGAAGAAGATGCAGCAGGCCGCGAAGTGCATCCGCGAGAACGGCTTCGCCGACTACCCGGACGACGAAGACGGCTGGATGTCCTACACGCCCGGCGATCAAGCCACGTTCGACGACGTGGCGAAGACCTGCGACGAGAAGGCCTTCGGGTCGGTCGATAAGGTCACGAAGTGACCAGCGCCGCTCCCACCGGGAGGCGCATGGTGATCGCGGGCGTCTGCCTCGTCGCGGTTCTCGGAGTCGGAACGGGGGCATGGGCGCTCGTCGACCTGCGGACGACGCCGACCGCCTCCGCCGAGCAGACGAAGACGTCGAAGCGGGCCGCGTCCCCGGTCACGAAGGGCGATCTGACCGATTCGAGGGTGTTCGCGGGGACTCTCGGCTACGGGACCTCGATGGGGGTCCCGGGTGCGGCGCAGGGCACGCTGACCTGGCTGCCGAAGCCCGGGCAGGTCATCCACCGAGACGAGTTCCTCTACGCGGTCGACGAGCGCGGCGTCCGCTCCATGTACGGCACGGTGCCGCTCTGGCGTTCGCTCGAGCGCGGGCTGCAGGGCACCGACGTCCGGCAGCTCAACGAGAACCTCGCGGCCCTCGGCTACGACGTCGCGCAGGACGACACGTTCGGACCGCGCACACAGCGGGCGGTGTGGAAGTGGCAGAAGGACCGCGGGCTGGAGGTCACGGGCAGCTTGACCGTGAACGACATCGCATTCGTGGACGGCGACGTCCGTGTGAGCGTGGTCGACGGCAAGCTCGGGCAACCGGCCGGCGGTGACGTGATCTCGGTCACGAGCACCAAACGCGTCGTGAAGGCGACGATCTCGCAACGGGACGCTGAACGCCTCGCCGTCGGCACGAAGGTCGACGTCCGCGTGAACGGTGCCGGAGACCCGATGACCGGCGAGGTCATCGACGTCCAGCCGAGCGCGTCGGAGGGCGGCGGGAACAAGGTGGACGTCTCCGTGTCGTTCGATCCGGGGAACCGGCAGCTCACCACGGCAGCATCGGCGCAGCTCGACGCAAGGGGCACGACCGAGCGGGACGTGCTGTCGGTGCCGGTCGCCGCGCTCGTCGCGCTCGACGGCGGTACGTACGCCGTCGACGTCGTGCAGCGCGACGGGACCACGAAGCGGGTGCGGGTCGAGCCCGGGTTCACGGCCGACGGGCGAGTCGCCGTCACCGGCGCCGTCAGTGCGGGTGACGAGGTCGTGGTGCCGGGATGACCGCGGTCCTCGCGCTCCGCGACGTCAGCAAGACCTACGAGGACGTCGGCGCGCTCCGCGGGGTGTCCCTCGAGGTGGCCGAA
The DNA here is from genome assembly GCF_049341845.1 of Curtobacterium guangdongense. Lineage (NCBI taxonomy): Bacteria > Bacillati > Actinomycetota > Actinomycetes > Micrococcales > Microbacteriaceae > Curtobacterium > Curtobacterium guangdongense. Next base: position 226,334 of record NZ_JBMPIT010000003.1, on the reverse strand, counting down.
GGGGAGTTCGTCGCGGTCGTCGGGCCGTCAGGGTCGGGCAAGTCGACGATGCTCAACATCGTCGGCACGCTCGACCGGCCGACGTCGGGGACGGTGACGATCGCCGGCAACGACGTCGCATCCATGTCGGACGACGCGCTCTCGATGCTCCGCGCCGACCACATCGGATTCGTGTTCCAGCACTTCCACCTGCAGGCCGGGGCGACGGCGGCGGAGAACGTCGCCGACGGGCTCCTCTACACCGGCTGCGGTCGACGCGAGCGGGGCCGGCGAGCCGTCGACGCCCTCGAGCGGGTCGGGCTCGGGCACCGCGCGGACCACCGGCCGGACCAGTTGTCCGGCGGTGAGAAGCAGCGGGTGGCCATCGCACGTGCGATCGTCGGCGAGCCGACCATCCTGCTCGCCGACGAACCCACCGGAGCCCTCGATTCGAGCTCGGGCGCCGCGATCCTGGCGCTCCTGCGCGAGCTGAACGCAGCCGGGACGACGGTCCTGGTGATCACGCACGATCTCGAGCTCGCGGCGTCACTGCCCAGACAGGTGCGGATGCGGGACGGGCTGGTGGAGCACGACTCGGCCGGTGCTCCGAGCGCGTCGGCGGCGGATCTCGCCGTGGCGATCGGCGGCGCGCGATGAGCGCCGTGCGGTCGCGCCTCGGGCCGGGCGACCTGCTGCGACTCGGGGTGTTCGGGCTCCGCACCCGTCCGGGCCGGGTCGTCCTCTCGGCGCTCGGGATCGCGATCGGCATCGCGGCGATGATCGCCGTCGTGGGGATCTCCTCGTCGAGCAAGGCGAAGCTCGACCAGGTGCTCGATGCGCTCGGCACCAACGTGCTCACCGCCACGAAGGCCCAGGGGTTCGGCGAGACCCCGCCGCTGCCCGGCACGGCCCTGGAGTCGGTGCTCCGTCAGGACGATGTCGAGGAGGCCGCTGCGGTGGGGACGGTGGCGGACGGACACGTCTACCGGAACGCCTACATCCCGGAGGCCGAGACGAAGGGCATCGGTCTGCTCGCGGCGTGGGGTGACGTTCCAGGAGTGCTCGGCGGGAAGTTCGCGTCCGGACACTGGATCGACGACCGTGCCGACGCGCCGCCGCAGGCCGTGCTCGGCGCGGAGGCGGCAAAGTCGCTCGGCATCGACGTCGTTGGGCCGGACACCCGCGTGTGGATCGGCGGCCAGTGGGTGCAGGTCGTCGGGATCCTGCAGCCGATGGCGCTCGCCGAGGACCTCGACAACCAGGTGTTCGTGCCGCGCGGGCTGGCGCAGCAGCTGGGGTTCGACGGCTCACCGACGGCCGTGTACACCCGGGTCGACCCCGAGCGCGTCGAGCAGTCGCGCGACGTCCTCGCCGGAGCGATCAGCCCCGGTTCGCCGCAGGACGTGGGTGTCACGCGACCGTCGGACGCGCTCGCGGCGAAGAACGCCACGGACGACTCGTTCACCGGGCTGCTCGTCGGCATCGGCGGGGTTGCGCTCCTCGTCGGCGGCATCGGTGTCGCGAACACGATGGTGATCACCGTGCTCGAACGGCGGGCCGAGGTCGGGGTTCGTCGTGCGCTGGGTGCCAGACGGCGGAACATCCGCGACCAGTTCCTCGTGGAGTCGCTGCTGCTGTCCTTCGTCGGTGGTGTGGCCGGTGTGGTGATCGGCGTCGGGGTGACGGTCGCCTTCGCGCTCGGGCAGGGGTGGCCGGTTGCCATCCCGATCTGGGCGGTCGCCGGGGGGCTCGGAGCGACCGTCGTCATCGGCGGTGTCTCGGGGCTCTACCCGGCGGCGCGCGCAGCGCGCATCCCGCCGACCTCGGCGCTGGCAGCCGTGTAGGGCAGTGGACGTGACGGCCTGGAGGCCCGGTGCCGGTCCGACGGACCGGCACCGGGCCTCCAGGCTGGTCGCGTCCAGATCCGTCAGCCGGCTCCGACGGCGCTCGCCACCAGGTCTGCCATCCCGGCGTGGCCGCGGGTGTTCGGGTGGACCAGCGTGTCGGTGCCGTCCGTGCCCTGGATGCCCTCGATCCAGCGGGTGTCTGGGTCGCTGCAGACGTCGTGGTCCGCGCTGGCGTCCGTCGGGTCGACGAACACGGCGCCGTGCGCGACGCTCTGTGCGCCGATACCGATGTTGAGGCGTTCCTCGGCCAGGCGGAAGAACGGCAGGTCGGCGCGGGCCACGCGGGAGAACTGCGTCGGCTCGTTCCACGTGCACTGCTGCGGGTCGGTCGGCGCGAGTTGCGGGTAGCCGACGGTGACGATCGTCGCGTTCGGGGCCGCGGCCCGGACCGCTTCGAGCATGTCGCCGTACTCGGACAGGACGTCGGTGAGCTTCGTCTCGAGTGTCGTGCCGAGTCGGCCGCTCTCGACGTCCGCATCGTAGAAGGTCGTGCACGGGGTGCCCGGACGCTCCGAACCGATGCCGCCGACTGCGAGGCAGGTACCGAGGATCGTGCCGAAGCCCAGGGAGTTGCCCGAAAGTCCGATCGTGACGATCTCGGTGCGGTCGGACAGTGCCTCGAGCTGCGGGGCGACCGGGTCCGTGCCGGCTGGTGGGACCTGGGACTCCCACACGTGCTTGGTCTCGGCGCCGACGCAGGACACGTTGCGGAGGACGAGGTCCGGCCGGGCTGCGGCGTGTGCGACGACCGGGTACGAGTCGCTCGTGCGGAGGCAACCGTCACGGGGCTCGAGCTGCTCCCCGGCGAAGTACCCGGCGGTGTACGAATCGCCGAGGACCGCCCACTCCCCGGGTTCAGCGGCTGCTGCGGGCTCCGCGGCTGTTGCTGCGGTGCCCCCGGTGAGGAGGCTCGCGCCGAGGAGGGCGGTGGTCGTGGCGAGGGCGAAGGACTTGTGCATCACGTCTCCTTTCGTCGTCGCACCGTTGCGACGACTGACGTGTGGTATGTAACACCCCACGTTTCCGGGAGTCAACGTGATATCGACCTTTCGGGATCAGGCCGCGGGCCAGCGCTCCGTGCCCCACGTCACCGGCACGTCCTGCATCAGCAGCACGTCCGAGAACTCGGCGCTGTCGCGGGGGAGTGCGTCGATGAACGACGAGTGGACGCGGTGTGCCCTGGCCGCGGAGACCTGCCAGGCGTCCGTGTGGAGCTCGAGGCCCTCGAGCGCGCCGCTGTGGTCGGGGGACCAGCCGGTGCTCCCGGCGCGGAAGAACTCGGACGCCTGGTCGACGTCTCGGAAGATGCTGCTCGACCAGCGGCCGACCGGGACGCGTTCGGCGTCGACGTCGACCTCGGCGTCGGCGGCGTCGAAGCCGACACGGAACCGCTCCCCGTCCTCGTCGACGTCGAAGCGGGCGTGCTCGTGCACGCCGGGCATCACCCGTCCACCGAGTGCGACCGGCACCCACGACGCGCTGTACCGCTTCGGGATGTACACACCGCGGCGGACGCCGGTCGGTCCGTCCCACTCCACGGCGATGCGGTGTGCGGCGTTCTCGGCGCCCCACGCGATCCCGCGAGGAACCCAGCGTGGTCGGAGCCCGGCCATGCGCAGCAGGCAGACCCCGGCGACCGCCGAGCCGTCGACGAGCTGCGGGCGGAGGCCGTCCGGCAGTACGCGGCGGAGCGCGGTCGGTTCGACCCGGAAGTTCACGAGGAGCCGGCGGTCGATGCGGGCGACGATGCCAGCGCCGGACGGTGTCGTCGTGCGCGGCCTCGTCGACGCCTTGTGTGCTGCGGTGGTCACCCGTCGGATGCTAGACCCCGCACCGGGCGAGCACCAGGGGGGTGGAATGGTGCCTGGTCATGACCAGTTCGTCAAGCAATCGGCAGGATTCGTTCGATATCCGTTATCCCCCGGAAACATGCGGATCACGGCTGTCCACAGTCGCAGAATCGATGGTTGACAACCCCGCCGCGAGGGTCTTTCATTGCCATTACGCAACGTCCTTTCATAAAGGTCGGACCAAGGGAGTCAACGTGACACGCACGCGATTCGCCGCACTCGGTGCGCTCGGCCTGGCGGCCGCGCTCGCCCTCGCCGGGTGCTCTGCTGGAAGCAACGGAGCTTCCGACAGCGGAACGAAGTCCATCGGCACACCCGATGGCAAGGGCAAGACCCTCAACGTCTGGATCATGAACGGCGACCTCAGCCCGAAGATCCTCGACGTCGCCGAGAAGCAGTTCACGAAGGCCACCGGCGCCAAGGTGAAGCTCCAGCTGCAGCAGTGGGACGGCATCACCACGAAGCTGACCACCGCCCTCGCCCAGAAGGACGCCCCGGACATCGTCGACCTCGGCAACACGCAGGTGCCGGTCTACGCCGCGACGGGTGGCCTGATGGACCTCAGCCCCTACAAGAAGGAACTCGCCGACGGCCAGACCTGGCTCTCCGGGCTCGAAGGGCCCGCGACCGTCGACGGCAAGCTCTACGGCGCTCCGCTCTTCGCAGGCAACCGTGCGGTCATCTACAACAAGAAGACCTGGGCGGACGCCGGGGTGACCGGGACGCCGAAGTCGTACGCGGAGCTCACCGCCGACCTCGACAAGGTCAAGGCGAAGAACCCCGCCGCGGACTTCTCGGCGTTCTACATGCCCGGGCAGTACTGGTACGGCGGCCTGCAGTGGGTGTGGGACGCCGGCGGACAGATCGCCACCGAGAAGGGCGGCAAGTGGACCGGGGCGATCGACTCCGCCGACGCCGTCAAGGGCCTGACCGCGTGGAAGGACTTCCAGAACGCCTACTCGGCGAAGTCCACGCAGGACATCAACACCGACAAGCCGGCCGAGTCCGACGTCTTCGCGCAGGGCAACACCTCCGCGATCCTCGGTTCGGCGTGGGAGATCGGCTCGATCACCACGGCGAAGCCGGAGCTGAAGGACCAGATCGGGACGTTCGCGATGCCCTCGGCCACCGCTGGCAAGACGCAGCCGGTGTTCCTCGGTGGCTCCGACCTCGGCATCCCGTCGAAGTCGGCGAACCAGGACCTCGCGCTGTACTACATGAAGATCCTGACCTCGAAGAAGTTCCAGCAGGACCAGGTCTTCGGAGTCGACGGGTGGGAGCCGAACTCCACGCAGCTGCTCGACTCGGTGGCGGCGGACGTGGACGAACTCCACAAGCCGTACTTCGCCGCAGCCGGCACCAGCCGCCCGACCCCGGCCACCCCCGGCTGGGCGACGATCGAGGGCGACTCGTCCTTCCAGTCGATGTTCGCGGACATCGCGACCGGCCGGAAGACACCAGAGGAATCCGCGAAGGACTTCTCGAAGCACCTCACCTCGGCGCTCAACGCGAGCCTGTAGTCGATGACGTCGACCGCTGACACGGCGACCGGCTCGGCACCTGCCGGGCCGGTCGCCGGCGCCGGGCAACCGCCGGTGGCCGGACGGGTCCCCCGCTCCGGCCGTCCCGGTCGGTCCGGGCGTCCGCCCCGCACCCGCCGGCGTTCCGTCGGGGCCTCGCGTGCGCCGCTCGTGCTGCTCGCGCCGGCCGCGGTGCTCCTGCTGGCGCTCGTGGTCTACCCGCTCGTCCGGCTGGTCGTCATCTCCTTCCAGGAGTACGGCCTGCGGGCGATCTTCACCGGGCAGGCCGGGTTCGCCGGACTCACGAACTACACGAACGTCCTCACCGACGGCAGCTTCTGGCCCGTGATCCTCCGCACGATCGTCGTCACCGCGTCGATGGTCATCGGGACGCTCGTCATCGGCATGGCCGTCTCGCAGCTCCTCACACGGCTCGGTGTCGTGATGCGGACGGTCGTCAGCGTCGTGCTCGTGCTGGCGTGGGCGATGCCGAACGTGGCCTCGAGCCTCGTCTGGCAGTGGCTCTTCCAGCCGTTCTACGGCGTGCTCAACTGGCTCATCACGCAGATGCGGGTCTTCGGCGACCACACCCAGGACAACTGGGCGTCGCACCCCGGGCAGGCGTACACGATCGTGCTGACGCTCGTGATCTGGCAGGCGGTGCCGTTCGTCGCCCTGACGCTCTACGCGGCGCAGTCGCAGATCGCGCCCGAGTACTACGAAGCAGGTTCGCTCGACGGCGCCTCGGCGTGGTCGATGTACCGCGCGATCACCCTGCCGGCACTCGCGCCGACGCTGCTCCTCGTGACGATCCTGTCCGTGATCTGGGACTTCAACGTGTTCAACCAGATCTGGCTCCTCACCAGGGGCGGGCCGGAGGACGCGACGCTCACGCTCGGCGTCTGGACCTTCGTGAAGTCCTTCGTCTCGAACGCCTACGGGCAGGGCGCGGCGATCGCGGTCATCTCGACGGCGATCCTCGGCGTGCTCACCAGCTACTACATCCGCCGGCTCATCCGGAGCGGGGAGGAAGACCTGTGACGGCTCCTGCTGTTCGACCCGAAGCGCGCCAGGTGCGCCAGCGCAAGCGCAAGCCGCGTGTGCTCGCCAACACGATCGCGGTGCTGTTCTGCCTGGTGTGGGTGTTCCCGATCTACTGGATGGTGAACACCGCGTTCAAGCCAGCGGACGAGGTCACGACCCTCACGCCGATCTGGGCGCCGCTCCACCCGACGTTCGAGAACTTCACCAGGGCACTCACGCAAGAGGGCTTCCTGGGCTACCTCCGGAACTCGGCGATCGTCGTGGTGGCCGCCGTGCTGCTGTCGATCGTGGTCGGCTTCCTCGCCTCGGCAGCGCTGTCCCGGTTCCGGTTCAAGGGGCGTCGCGCGATCCTGGTGGGCATCCTCTTCGTGCAGATGATCCCGTCAGGGGCGCTCCTCATCCCGCTGTTCCTGTCGTTCCAGTCGCTCGGGCTGCTGAACAGCTACATCGGGCTGATCCTGGCGTACGTCGCGAGCGTGCTGCCGTTCTCGATCTGGGTCATGCGTGGGTTCTTCGTCGCGGTCCCGGTGGAGATCGAAGAGGCAGCGAAGACCGACGGTGCCGGCACGTTCCGCATCCTGTGGAGCGTGCTGTTCCCGCTCGTGATGCCCGGGGTCATCGCGACGAGCGTGTTCGCGTTCATCGCGGCGTGGAACGACTACCTGACCGCGTACGTGATGCTCAAGGACCAGTCGATGTACACGCTGCCGGTCTGGCTCGCGGGCTTCTCGACGAACAAGGGGACGGACTTCGGCGGACTCATGGCGGCGAGCGTGCTGTTCAGCCTGCCGGTGGTCGTGTTCTTCCTCATCGTGCAACGCCGTCTGGTCAGCGGCATGACGGCCGGCGCTGTGAAGGGGTAGCGCCGGACGCGCCCTGCGCCGCGCCGCGCCGCGCGCATGACGCCGAGATCGCACTTCGTGTCGCTTCCCACCGGGAGGTTCCGACACGAAGTGCGATCTCGTCGTCTTTTGATCGTTTTCGGGCGTGTGGGATTGGGCAGCGGGCACTTGCGTTTGTGTTGGGTATGGACGTACAGTTCCTGAAACCAACGCGAACGAAGGAGTTCGGGCATGTACGCAACCGAGCGGCACGACGCCATCGCCGCCGAGCTGCAGTCGGCAGGGCGGGTCTCCGTCGCCGACCTCGCCGAGCACTTCGACGTCACGACCGAGACCGTCCGGCGTGACCTCGACACACTCGAGTCGGCAGGGGTCCTCCGCCGGGTGCACGGGGGAGCTGTGCCGGTCGGACGCTCCAGCGTGGTCGAACTCACCGTCGCCGAGCGCGAGGGGCAGCACGGCTCCGCCAAGTCCGCGATCGCCCGGGCCGCGATGCGCCTCGTGCCGCCGACCTTCACCGGGTCCATCGCCCTCGACGCTGGCACGACCTGCGCCGCCGTGGCGACCGAACTCGCACGGTGGGAGCCCGCGGAGCCCGGCGCGACGATCACCGTCATCACGAACTCCGTCCCCATCGCCGCGACCCTGCAGCACAGCGAGCACGTCGAGCTGCACCTGCTCGGCGGCCGGGTGCGCGGGGTGACGAGCGCCGCGGTGGGGACCGCCACCGTCGAGCAGATCGGCGCGCTGCGTCCCGACATCGCCTTCGTCGGCACGAACGGGCTCTCCGCCGGGTTCGGCCTGAGCACCCCGGACGAGTACGAGGCCGCCGTGAAGGCCGCCTACGTGCTCGCCGCACGTCGGAGCGTCGTCCTCGCAGACGCCGCGAAGCACGGCGTCGAGGCGCTCATGCGGTTCGCCCGGCTCGACGAGGTCGACACGATCGTCACCGACGAACAGCCCCTGGCTGACCTCGCCGGAGCGCTCACCGACGCCGACGTCGAGGTGGTCGTGGCATGAACGAGTCCAGCACGCGCATCGTCACGGTGACGCCGAACCCGTCGCTCGACCGCACGATCGAGCTCGCCGGGGAACTGCAGCGCGGCTCGGTGCAGCGCGCCACCCGGTCGACCGCGGAGCCGGGCGGCAAGGGCGTCAACGTCTCCCGTGTCGTGGTCGCCAGCGGTGGGGACACGATCGCCGTCCTGCCCGGGGACGAGCTCGACCCGGTCCTGCTCGGTCTCGCCACCCGCGGCATCCCGACCGCTGCGCTGCCGATCGGCGCACCGCTCCGATCCAACGTCACCGTCACCGAGCCGACCGGCACCACGACGAAGCTCAATGAGCCGGGGCCGTCCCTCGCGGGCCGCCTCGACGAGCTCGCCGCGCTGGTCGCCGACACCGCGGACGTCACCGCCACCGGCCCCCGTGCCCGGTGGGTCGTCTTCGCCGGATCGCTCCCGCCCGGCCTGCCGGACGACGCACTCGCCGTCCTCGTGCGGGCCGTCCGCGAGCGGCACGGGGACGACGTCCGGATCGCCGTCGACTCCTCGGGCGTTCCGTTCACCGCGCTGCTGCAGTCCGGCGAACGGATCGACCTGGTTAAGCCGAACGCCGAGGAGCTCGCCGAGATCGTCGGCGGGGACCCGGACGAGTACGAACGCGACCACGAACTCGCGGCAGCGGCAGCCGAACGGCTCCGCGACCGTGGGGTGGACACCGTCCTGCTCACCCTCGGCAGCGCCGGCGCGATCCTGATCGGGCCGGAGGGCTCGTTCGCCGCGGCGGCACCCCGCATCGTCGCCCGCTCGACCGTGGGTGCGGGCGACTCCTCCCTGGCTGGTTACCTGCTCGCCGAGGTCGCCGGTCGTCCGCCGGAGGAGCGACTCGCGCAGGCCGTCGCGACGGGGGCCGCGGCAGCCGCACTCCCGGGGAGCGACGTCCCGGCTCTCGACCACACCGACCCGGGTGCCGTCACCGTCACCCGCCTCCGTCAGACCGCGGCCCCCGCCGCCTGACCGCCCCACCGCAACGAACCCCACCGCAACGAACCCCACCGCAACCCGAACCACAGCGAACCCAGCGCCACCGCGCCACTGCAAAGGAGCACACCATGACCGCTGCGCGCAGCTCGGACACGAGTCCCGGCCTCATCAGCGTCGCCCTCGTCGGCCTCGACGAAGACCTCGGCGCCACCTCGTCCGACGTCATCCGCGTCCTCGCCGACCGCGTCGCTGCGACCGGCCGCGCGGCCGACGGAAGCGCCCTCGCGGCGGACGCCGTCAAGCGTGAGGCGAGCGTCGGCACCGGCGTCCCCGGTGGCATCGCCATCCCGCACGCCCGGTCGGCGTCGGTCACCGAACCGACACTCGCGATGAGCAGGCTCGCCCGGAAGGTGCCGTTCGGCGCTCCGGACGGCGACGCCGACCTGGTCTTCATGATCGCCGTGCCCGAGGGGGCCGACAAGGACCACCTCACCGTCCTCTCGACCCTGGCCCGGGCGCTCATCCGCGAGGACTTCACGGCCGCCCTCCGCGCCGCGACCACACAGCAGGAGATCGTCGACCTGGTGGACCGCGAGGTGACCGGCGAGGTCGCCGACGCCGGCGTCACGGGCGCACCCCGAGCCTCCAGTCCGGCCGCGCCGACCACGGCAGCGGCCGCCGGCCGGAAGGTCATCGTGGGGGTCACCGCCTGCCCGACCGGCATCGCGCACACCTACATGGCGGCCGACGCCCTCGTCGCCGCCGCCCAGCGCGCCGGCGCCGAGATGCACGTCGAGACGCAGGGGTCCTCGCAGGTCGAGCCGCTCGACCCGGCGCTCATCGCCCGGGCCGACGCCGTCGTCTTCGCGGTCGACGTCGACGTCCGCGACCGTTCGCGCTTCGCCGGTAAGCCCCTCGTGTCCGGGCCGGTCAAGCGCGGCGTGGACGAACCGGACGCGATGATCGCCGAGGCGCTCCGTGCCGCCGACGACCCGAACGCCGCACGGGTCTCCGGATCCGCGGCCGAGGCCGGCAGCAGCACCGCGAAGGACGAGCACTTCGGGCAGTCGCTGAAGCGCTGGCTCCTCACCGGCGTCTCCTACATGATCCCGTTCGTCGCCGGCGGTGGTCTGCTCATCGCGCTCGGCTTCCTGCTCGCCGGCTACGGCATCGCGCTGGCCCACGGCGACTCCGGGCAGAACAACGCCGTGTACACGCTGACGCACTACACGCTGCTGAACCTGCCGCCGGAGGGCCTGGCGTACTACCTCGGTGCCGCCGCGTTCCAGATCGGTGGCGTGTCGCTCGGGTTCCTCGTCGCAGCCCTCGCCGGGTACATCGCGTACGCCATGGCCGACCGCCCCGGCATCGCGCCGGGCTTCGTCGCCGGGTCGATCGCGGTGTTCATGAACGCCGGGTTCCTCGGCGGTCTGGTCGGCGGTCTCATCGCCGGTGCCGCCGCCTACTGGATCGGGCGTATCCCGGTCTGGCGCTGGCTCCGCGGCTTGATGCCGGTCGTGATCATCCCGCTGTTCGCGTCGATCATCGCCTCCGGTCTGCTGCTCCTGGTGCTGGGCGGTCCGATCGCCTGGGTGATGACGCAGCTCACCACCTGGCTGAACTCGCTGAGCGGCGCCTCGGCGATCCTGCTCGGCATCATCCTCGGCCTCATGATGGCGTTCGACCTCGGCGGCCCCGTGAACAAGGTGGCGTACGCGTTCGCCGTCGCGGGCCTCGGTGCCGGATCGGCCACCAACGTCGTGCCGTTCGAGATCATGGCCGCGGTCATGGCGGCCGGCATGGTCCCGCCGCTGGCCCTGGCGCTCGCGTCGACCGTCCTCTACCGCAAGGGGTTCACGAAGCCCGAGCGCGAGAACGGCAAGGCTGCGTGGCTGCTCGGTGCGTCGTTCATCTCCGAGGGGGCGATCCCCTTCGCCGCCGCCGACCCGCTGCGTGTCATCCCGGCGTCGATGGTCGGTGCCGCTGTCACCGGTGCGATCTCGATGGCTGCCGGTGTGACCTCGCGGGCGCCGCACGGTGGGATCTTCGTGTTCTTCGCCATCGGGGACGTCGCGATGTTCATCGTCGCGATCCTGGCGGGCACCGTCGTCTCGGCGCTGGTGCTGGTCGGCCTGAAGAAGTGGGTGCGTCGGGCGCCGGCGGCTGACGCCGCGGCGGTCAGCGTGCCGGCCGACGATCGGGTCGCGGTCGCCGCGTAGGACGCCACGACCGGACGGACGTCACGACCGGACGGACGCCACGACCGGACGGACGTCACGACCGGACGGACGTCACGACCGGACGGACGCCACGACCGGACGGACGCCACGACCGGACGGACGTCACCACGGGACGGACGGGAGGCTCGGTGCCAGCTGGCACCGGGCCTCCCGTCCGTCGTCGGTGCGCGTCACCCGCGTCAGGCGGCGAGCAGGAGCGGAGCGGTGTCGGCGCGCAGTGGCCCGTCGAAGGTGGCGGGATCCAACGCGGGGACCGACGCGTGCGAGATCTTCGGGTGCACGGGTCGTCGCTCGGTCTCGCCCTGCCCGATGAGGTCCTCGTGCAGCTTCTCGCCAGCACGGAGCCCCGTGAACACGATGTCCGAGGTGCCGCCCATCGCGGCGATCATCCGACGGGCGATGTCGAGGACACGCACGGGATCGCCCATGTCGAGCACCAGGACCTCGCCGGGCCTGGCGATGGCGGCGGCCTGGATGACGAGGTGGCACGCCTCGGGGATGGTCATGAAGTACCGGGTGGCGTCCGGGTGCGTCACCGTGACGGGACGACCTGCGCGGATCAGATCGGCGAAGAGCGGCAGCATCGATCCGCGACTGCCGAGGACGTTGCCGAACCGGACGGACACGTAGTCGCGACCCGTCTCCGCCGCGGTCCAAGCCGTCAGCCGTTCGGCCAGGCGCTTGGTCTGCCCGAGGACGCTCGTCGGGTTCGCCGCCTTGTCCGTGGAGATGTTCACGAGCGTCTGCACGCCGGACTCGACCGCGGCGGCCAGCACGTTGCGTGTGCCGAGGACGTTCGTCTTCCATCCTTCGTCCGGGTACTGCTCGAGCATCGGGAGGTGCTTGAGCGCCGCGGCGTGGAAGACCACGTCGGGACGGCGGTCCAGGAGCACCTGCCGGATCGTCGACGCGTCGCGGATGTCGGCGAGCACGACGTCCTTCGTGTCGAGCAGCCCGTGCCCCGCGACCGACACCTGCACCTGCTGGAGGGCCGTCTCGTCGCGGTCGAGCATGATCACCTCGGCTGGATCCGAGCGCATCAGCTGCCGGCAGAGTTCGCTGCCGATCGACCCACCAGCGCCGGTGACGAGCACGGTCCTGCCGCGGACGAAGTCGATCGGCAGCTCGAGCTCGTGGTCGGCCGGATGCCGGCCGATCAGCGCGTCGAGGTCGAACCCGTCGGTGGTCGACAGAGTGCACGTGTCCATGGACACCAACCTATCGGCTGGAATCTGGTATGTGCAACGTCAGTCAGCGATGTTCGCCGTGATCGCGTCGATGTACGCGGCACGCTCCTCGCGCGTGCCGGGACGACCGGGGACGCCGGGGCGCTCCTGCCACGGGAACGGGCCGGTCTCGTGGCGGTACTCGATGCCCATCGCCTCGAGCCGCGCGAGGTGCTCCGCCAGCCGCCCGCGGAAGTCCGCGAGGTCTCGGGGCCCGGTGACGTCTGCGGACCAGAGTGCCTCGGACAGCGCCGCGACCCGCGGGAAGAGCTGGTAGTCGAGCTTCCGGACGGTGTCCACGTGCTCGCACCACATGTTCCCCTGGCCGCCGATGACGTGCGCACGCTCGTCGTCGGTCAGGTCGGCCGGCACCGGGTCGAACGCGAAGACGTCGTCCACGGTCAGCACGATCGACACCGGGATCGGCTCGTTCGGCAGGTCGCTCTGGCGGTAGTCCAGGTACACCTGGTCGTCGGGCGAGGAGATGACGTCGTGCCCCCGCTTCGCAGCCGTGGACGCGCCGCGGAGTCCCCGCCACGACACGACGGTGGCCGACTCCGAGAGCGTCCCGCCCTCGAGGATCTCGTCCCAGCCGAACGCCCGACGGCCCTTCGACTCGATGTGCGCCGCGAGCTGCCCGATGATCCAGGCCTGGAGCTGTTCCTCGTCCGCGAGCCCGAGTGACCGGATGCGCTCCTGCGTGCGGGGGTCCTGCTCCCACTGCACCTTCGGGCACTCGTCGCCACCGAGGCCGATGTACGCGCTCGGGAACAGGTCGACGACCTCGTCGAAGACGTCCTTGAAGAAGTCGATCGTCGCGTCGTCGGCGTTCAGGACGTCCTCGGCGATGCCCCACTCCGTCCAGACCTCGACCCCGGACTCCGGGTGCACGCCGAGTTCCGGGTACGCGGCCAGTGCGGCCCGGACGTGCCCGGGGGTCTCGATCTCCGGGACCACCGTGACGAACCGGTCGGCCGCGTACGCGATGATCTCGCGGATGTCGTCCTGCGTGTAGTAGCCGCCGTGCGGCCTGCCGTCGAAGCCCTGCGGTCGCATGACCCCGTCTGCGTCCGGGACGTGCGCGCCGACCTGGGACTCGCGGCGCCACGAGCCGATCTCGGTCAGGCGCGGGTACTTCCGGATCTCGATGCGCCAGCCCTGGTCGTCCGTGAGGTGGAAGTGCAGCGTGTTGATCCGGTGGGCCGCGAGCTGGTCGATGACGCGGAGGACCTCGGCCTTGGTGCGGAAGTGCCGGACGACGTCGAGCATGACGCCGCGCCAAGCGAAGGCCGGAGCGTCCTCGACGGTCTGCACCTGCACGGTCCAGGGCCCGGTGCCGACCCGGCCCTTGCGGTACACGTCGGCGGGGAGCAGCTGGAGGAGGGCCTGCACGCCGTAGAACACGCCGGCAGCGCTGCCGCCGAGGACGTCGATGCCGTCCGGCGTCACGGTGAGGCGGAACGACTCGGCGGTGGACCCGGCGGGGCCGGTCGGGAGCGCCGCGTCCGCGTCGCCTGTTGCCTGCGTGTCGTCCGCCACGCGCAGGCTGATCACGTCGGCCGCCGGGGTCTCGGCATCGCGCACCGGCAGGCCGGTCGACCCCCGCAGCGTCTGCTGCAGGTACAGCCGCACGGACTCGCTCGCGGCGTCTGCGGCGATGCGGGTCGTCGGGGTGATCTCGAACGAGCCGACACCGGGGGTCGACAGGCGCGGGCGGGGGATGAGCATGTCGGAGTCCACCATTCCTCAATGATCTTTCGTAATATGAGGCTATGGCCGTGAACGAGACCCTGTCAACGATGAGCACGCCGGGTGCCCTGCGCCTGGTGAACTCGCGCGCCATCCTCGACGAACTGTTCCGCAGCGACGCGTCCGTCACCGTCACCGAGCTGGGGCGCACCGTGGGGCTCTCGCGGCCGACGGTCGAGGCATCGCTCGCCGATCTCGTCGCCGAGGGCTGGGCGCGGGAGGCCGACGCGATCGTCACCCCGAACAAGGCCGGGCGGCGGGCCAAGCGGTTCCGCGCCGACGCCGGCGCCGGATCGGTGCTCGGCGTGGACCTCGGGCTGCACGGCATCGTCGGGCTCCTCGCCGACCTCCGCGGCAACGAGATCGCCCGGGTGGAAGAGGTGTACCCGGACCTCGCGTCGGCGGACCAAGCCTGGACGAGCGTGCAGGACGTCGTGCACCGCCTGACCTCGACACCGGGAGCCGGTCGCCTCCTCGCCGCGACGTTCGGCGTTCCCGCGGTCGTCGACCGCGATGGCGCCATCGACTACACGATCGCCGTTCCGCAGTGGGTCGAGGGCCGGATGCCCGGCCGCATCCAGGACCTCTTCCCGACGGCCCCCACGTTCTTCGACAACGATGCGAAGCTGGCCGCGACCGCCGAGACGATGTGGGGTCGGTTCACCGGTGTGCGCGACGCGCTCTACCTGGTGATGGGTCGGCAGATCGGCGCGGCCTACCTCGTCGACGGCACGCTGGCACGCGGCGCCAGGGGGGCGGCGGGCGAGGTGGGCGGCCTGGCATCGACCGGCTGGCCCGGCGCGCCGGCCCGACTGGAGGCCCGGATCCCGTCCGGCGCAGACCTCGAGTCGGTCATGGAGTCGGCCGGGCACGGTGACCCGGCTGCCGCCGAGATCGTGCGGGCGCTCGCCGCGGACGTCGCGACGGGGGTCGCGCAGCTCGTCGCGACGATCGATCCGGAGGTCGTGGTCGTGGGCGGCGAGGTCCTGCCTGCTGCGGCGGTGTTCTGCGCGGCGCTCGCGGAGGCCGTCGGGCCGCAGCTCCGGCACCCGGTGGAGATCGTGCCGTCGACGGTCGGTCGGGACGCGGTCGCCAGGGGTGCGCTGGCCCGGTCGTTGACGCACGTGCGGGCGTCGCACATGGGCCTGGGCTGACCGGGTTGGGCTGACCGGGTTGGGCTGATCCGCAGGTCACGTCCTGCTCCCTGTCAGGGCACTCAGGGAACATGGCGGTATGACGACTGCCCTCGCCGCCGCCACGTCCTCTCCTGACTCCGAGATGGGCGGGCTGTCGGGGATGGTGCTCCAGCTCATCGACATGCTCGGCGAGTGGGGCGTCGCGCTGATGCTCTTCGTCGAGACCGTCTTCCCGCCGATCCCGTCGGAGGTCATCCTGCCGCTCGCGGGGTTCCTCGCCGGTGCCGGGCGGATGAACCTGGTGCTGGTCCTGGTCCTCGCGACGCTCGGTTCCTACGTCGGGGCACTGGTGCTCTACTGGCTCGGCCGGGTGATCGGGTTCGACCGGACCGTCCGCTGGCTGGGCAAGCTCCCGCTCGTCGACGAGGACGACTTCCGCAAGGCCGCCGCGTGGTTCCACCGGCACGGTCGCAGCGCCGTCCTGTTCGGGCGGCTCGTCCCGATCGTGCGCAGCCTGATCTCGCTGCCGGCGGGGGCCGACCGGATGAACCTCTGGTCGTTCTCGCTGTTCACGATCATCGGCTCCGGTGTCTGGAACAGCCTGCTGGTGCTCGGCGGTGCGGCGCTCGGCACGCAGTACGAGCGGATCGAGGGCTACACCGAGTGGATCGACCGCGGGATGTACGCGGCGATCGCCGGGGTCGTCGTCGTGTTCGTCGTGCGGCGGATCCGCCGGGGCCGTGCCGCTCGCACCGC
Source organism: Curtobacterium guangdongense (assembly GCF_049341845.1). Taxonomy (NCBI): domain Bacteria; kingdom Bacillati; phylum Actinomycetota; class Actinomycetes; order Micrococcales; family Microbacteriaceae; genus Curtobacterium; species Curtobacterium guangdongense. Next base: position 210,100 of record NZ_JBMPIT010000003.1, on the reverse strand, counting down.
CGGTACCGAGCGTGGCCGTCGTCGCGCCGAGCCCGCAGGGGACTGAACCGCGTCAGGCCTTCGTGAGCGCCGACTCCTTGTGTGCAGCGCGCTTGCCGGTCTTCTCGGACTCCACGATCCAGTACGGGTCGTCGTCCGTCGGCTTGAAGTGCTGCCCGTCGAACTCGAAGTCGCTCACCCGCTTCTGGACGAGCGTTCCGGTGGTCTTCCCCTGCGAGGTGTTCCAGTGCACCTCGTCGCCCTTCGACAGCGCCATGACAGGTCCTTCCTAGGTGATGTCCCGCAGAGCGTAGACCCCGATGCATCCGCATGAACTCAGGGATGTACCCCTCGTCACGAAGTCATAACAGCCGCACTTTCGACGCCGTTCGCGCGTACCGTAGTGCCCGAGTCACCTCGCGAGCAACCTTCGCTTCCCTTGGCTCCCGACGGATCGAACCGCACGATGACCCTTGTCGACAACGGACGGACGGAGACCATCCTCTCCGGCCGCTACCGGCTGTCCCGGCTCATCGGTACGGGCGGCATGGGATCCGTGTACGAAGCCCGCGACGAGCACACCTACCGACTGGTCGCCGTGAAGCTCTTCGCGACGCCGCAGGCCATGACGACGGCCGATCGGGTCCGCCAGGAGCGCGAGATCCGGCTGCTCAGCATGCTGTCGCACCCCGGCCTGATCCCGCTCTACGACGCCGGGACGCACGAGTTCTCGGATGGTCCGCACCGGTACATCGTGATGGAGCTCATCGCCGACACGACCCTGCTCCGCCGACTGGCCGAGGGCGCGCTGCACAACTACGAGGTCGCCGACCTCGGCGCGCAGCTCGCCGACGCGCTGGCGTACGTGCACTCCCGCGGAATCGTGCACCGCGACGTGAAGCCCGCCAACATCCTCATCAGCGACGAGGGCTCGTCCGGGTTCGCCCGCACGGTCAAGCTGACGGACTTCGGCGTCGCGCACTTCGTCGACGGATCGCGCCTGACGAACGACGGCACCATCATCGGCACGGCGGCGTACCTCAGCCCCGAGCAGGTCGCCGGCGAGCCGATCAGCTTCGCGACGGACGTGTACTCCCTCGGGCTCGTCCTGCTCGAGGCCCTGACCGGGCACCAGGAGTACTCCGGCACCCTCGTCGAGGCAGCACTCGCTCGACTCCGGAACAGCCCGGAGGTCCCGGAGTCCGTCGGACCGGAGTGGCGCGAACTGCTCCTGCGCATGACCGACCGCGACCCTGCTCGTCGACCGACCGCCGTCGCCGTCGCCCGCGCGCTCCGAGGCGGATCGGTGCAGGTCACCGGGCCCGTGCCGCTCGGCCCGACCCGCACCGCCCACAAGCGCGACCACCGGATGCACCGGGCAGCGCACCGGCACGCCAAGCGCGGCACGTTCGTGGCCGTCAATCGGTGGCGCCGGCGGAACATCCTGACCGGATCGTTCGCGGCCGTCGCGGTGCTGCTCGCGTGTGGCCTGAGCTACGTCGCCGGTACGCTCCACTGATCGCCGTCGGCGCACCCGCACGGCTGTCGTATCGTGCAGGATGGACTGCATGACCGACCAGCGCTGGATCAAGATCTGCGGCCTGTCGACGCCCGAGACCGTGGACGCCGCCATCGACGCCGGCGCCGACGCGGTCGGGTTCGTCTTCGCGGCGGGCAGCCCCCGGACCGTGACCGCCGACCTCGCGAAGGAGCTCGTCGAGCGGGTGCCGGACGGGATCGACGCCGTCGGGGTCTTCCGCGACCAGGAGATCGACGAGATTGTCGGGATCGCGTCGGCGGTGGGCCTCACGACGCTGCAGCTGCACGGCGGCGAGTCGGCGACGGACTTCGCCCGTGCCCGGGACGCCGGGTTCTTCACGATCCGGGCGGTGTCGGCGGAGGCCTACCTCGCCGAGTCCGACGAACAACGGGCGTCGTACGACCACGACCTGCTACTGCTCGACGCCGCGGTGCCCGGGAGTGGACGGCTGATCGATCCTGCGTCCGTCACCGGCAAGGTCGACGAAGCGTGGATCCTCGCGGGCGGTCTCACGCCGGCGAACGTCGTCGCTGCGGTCGAGAGTCTGGACCCCGACGGCGTCGACGTGTCGAGCGGTGTCGAGTCCCAGCGCGGCGTCAAGGACCCGGCGAAGATCCGGGCGTTCGTCGAGGCGGTCCGCAGCCTGTCCTGACGGGGCCGACCCGTGCCTCCTGTCCGGGCCGGGACGGGCCGCGCCGTCAGGCGCGGGCGGGACCGAGCGTCGGGATCAGGTCCGTGAGGAACGCGTCGGTGTCCTCCCAGCCCTCGACCGCGTGGCAGGGGACGCCGAGCGCCTTCACCGGGTAGTCGTTGCCCTCTGGGTCGAGGCGGTCCCCGACGAACAACATGTCGTCGAGCGCGATGCCGGTGAGCTCGGCCAGGCGCTGCATGCCGTACGCCTTGTCGATGCCCTTGCGGGTGATGTCGATGCTGGTGGAACCGCCGGACCGGACCTCGAGATCGGGGAGCTCGGCCTGCACGCGGCGCCGGAGGTCGTCCTTCTTGGCGCCCGTCGGGTCCCACGCCTTTTTCTCGGCGACCGGCGCGGCCTGGCCGAGCGCGGAGAACGTGATCTGCGAACCGCGGTCTTCGAGGATGGCGCCCCAGGTCTCGGACTCCCAGTAGCCGGCGGCCTTCGCCTGCGTCTCGACCGCGACGAGCGCCTGCTGCTTCTGGGCGTCGGTGAGGTCCTCGGCGTACTGCAGCGCCCAGTCGTCGTCGGACCAGCGATAGTACCGGGTGCCGCAGGTGGGGAGCAGGTGCAGGTCGTCGAGCGTGAGACCGTCACGGTGTCGCAGGGGCGTCACGAGCTGCTGCTCGAACTGGTGGAAGTTGCCGCCGCTGATCACCGCGACCGGGACCACGTCCAGCAGGGCGGCGAAGGTGTCGAGCATGCGCGGGTCGAGCGCGGACTTCGACGGGGCGAGGGTGTCGTCCAGGTCGAACGCGACGAGACGTGGTGCGGTCATGCCGTCGATTCTGTCATGCGACATGTCCCCGATCCTCAGCGCTGCGGGGATCAGTGGATCGTTGCGGGAACCCGGTCGCGGGCGTACGTGATCTCCGTGTAGCCGTGCGGGACCGGGTTGCCGTCGACGTCCAGGTTGACGAACACGACCTCGTCGATCGTGAGGATGCTGCGGTGCGTGAAGAGGTTCCGCGCCTCGGCCCGCATCGTCAGCGAGGTCCGGCCGAACCGGGTCGCGACGAGGCCGATCTCGACGATGTCGCCCTCCTTCGCCGAGGAGACGAACTCGATCTCGGACATGTACTTGGTGACGACCTTGCCGTTGCCGAGCTGGATGATCGCGTACACCGCGGCTTCTTCGTCGATCCAACGGAGCAGGCTGCCGCCGAAGAGCGTGCCGTTCGCGTTGAGGTCCTCCGGCCGGACCCATTTGCGGGTGTAGAAGTTCATCTCGGGCTGCATGTCTGTACATACTACGCGGCCGGGATCCTCGTGAGGATCCCGGCCGCGGTCGTGCTGCTGGTGGGGCTACTCCTTGACGAGGACGACCTCGTCGAGCGCGATGCGGGTGCGTGGAGCGACCTCGCGCTCGGCGGCCTTCTCGTCGAGCTGCGACGGGTCCGCGACGGTGCCGATCGCCGTGACGGTGAAGGGCACGAAGCGCTCCGGCAGGTCGAACGCAGCGGCGAGGCCGGCGGCGTCGATACCGGCCATCTGGTGCACGTGGAGGTCTTCGGCGTGCGCCTGGACGGTCAGCGCCGCGAGGGACTGACCGAGGTCGTACTCGGCGTAGCGGAGCGGTTCGCCCTGCTCGTTCGTCGTCTCGAGGATGCCGACGACGAGTGCGCTCGCGCGGAACGCCCATGCGGCGTTGAAGCCGAGCAGGTTGTCCGTGATCTTCCGGAACGCGTCCGTGCCACGGCGCGCTGCGACGAACCGGCGCGGCTGCAGGTTCATGGCCGACGGCGCCCAGCGAGCGGCCTCGAGCACGGCGTCGAGCTGCTCGTCGGAGATCGTCGCGCTCTCGTCGTAGGAGCGGGGGCTCCACCGTTCCTCGAGGAGCGGGACGAGCGGCTGGCTCGAGTCGGTCGATCGGGTGAGCGTCGTGGCGTTGGTCATGATGCCGTCAACGGTATTCGATGCGTTCGCATTTCCGGCCTGTACGACGTCACATGTCGAGCGGCGCCGCGCTCGTTGCCGCGCCCGGTGCGGGGCTGCCGCGGGACTGACAGGATGGGGGTGATGAGTGGCGTTCTGATCGGCTTCGCGATCATCGGCGCGATCATCGCGGCCGGGTACGTCGTCGGGCGCATCGGGCTCCTCGGGCCACACGCCCAGTTCGTGATCAGCCGACTGGCGTTCTTCGTGCTGATGCCGTGCCTGCTCTTCCACACGATCGCCACCGCGGACATCGCGTCGCTGGTGTCGCCGATGCTCTGGGTGTCGCTGCTCAGCGCGGTGTTGGTGGCCCTCGGCACGGCGCTCGTGTTCGCCCTGGTGCTGCGGCGCTCGGTCACGACGACCACCGTCGGGGCGCTCGCTGCCAGCTACGTCAACGCGAACAACATCGGCCTGCCGGTCGCCGTGTACGTGCTCGGGCAGGCCACCGCCGTCGTGCCCGTCATCCTGCTGCAGCTCGTCGTGATGGCGCCGATCGCGCTGACCGTGCTCGACACCGCGACGGCATCAGGGGGCGGGTGGAAGCGCCGGGTGCTCGGGCCGGTGACGAACCCGCTGATCATCGCCTCGCTGACGGGGCTGGTGTTCTCCGCCTTCCGGATCGAGCTGCCGGACCCGGTACTGGAGCCGTTCTCGCTCGTCGGTGCCGCCGCCGTGCCCCTCGTGCTGCTGTCGTTCGGGATGAGCCTGCACGGCGCGGCACCCCTCCGCGACCCGGCGATCCGGACGGACGTCATCGTGGCGTCGTCGATCAAGCTCGTCGTGATGCCGGCGGTGGCGTTCGTGCTCGCCCGGTTCGTGTTCGGGCTCGACGACCAGCAGGTGTTCGTCCTGACGACGCTCGGGGCGTTGCCCGCGGCGCAGAACGTGTTCAACTACGCGCAGCGCTACGACGCGGCGGTGCCCGTCGCCCGTGACGTGGTGCTCATCTCGACGCTCGGCGCCGTCCCGGTGCTCGTCGCGATCGCCGCACTCCTGCACCCGTAGCGCGCCGGCCGCGCGCTGCCTTCGGCGCGCCCGTGAGATCGCACTCCGTGTCGGTACGGCTCGCGTAAAGCGACACGGACTGCGATCTCACCGGTGGCGGTGCGCGCGGGGAGGGGCGGACGGGAGGCTCGTGGCGGGGCCGGTGGGCGCCTCCAGGCCGGTGGGTGTGCGGACGGCACGGCGCGAGCGCGCCGCGCGCGTCAGAAGATCATCGGGCGGTCGTCGTCGAGGGACGTCTCGAGGTCGAGGTCCACCACGACCGGCACGTGGTCGCTCGGGGCGTCGCCCTTCCGCTCGTCCCGGTGGATGGACGCACCCGTGACGACGTCGGCGAACCCCTGCGACCCCATGACGAAGTCGATGCGCATGCCCTCGCCGCGCGGGAACCGCAGCTGCTTGTAGTCCCAGTAGGTGTAACCGGACGGCACCAGGGGGCGGACGACGTCCTGCAGCCCCCGTTCCTCGAACGCGCGGAAGGCGGCGCGCTCCGGCTCGGTGACGTGGGTGTGCCCCTCGAAGACGGAGACGTCCCAGACGTCGGAGTCGAGCGGCGCGACGTTCCAGTCGCCCATCAGCGCGAGCTTGAGGTCCGGGTCGGCCTGCAGCCACTCGGTGGTGCGGTCGGCGAGCTGCGCGAGCCAGTCGAGCTTGTACGCGTAGTGCGGGTCTCCGACCTCGCGGCCGTTCGGGACGTACAGGCTCCAGAGCCGGACGTCGTCGACGGTGACGCCGATCGCGCGGGCCTCGACGGGGAGGTCGGGACCCTCGTGTCCCTTGAGGAAGCCGGGCTGGCCGGGGAAGTCGCGGGTGACGTCGGCCATCGGCAGGCGGCTGGCGAAGGCGACGCCGTTCCACTGGTTCAGGCCGTGCGCCTCGACCTGGTAGCCGGCGGCCTCGAACGCCTCGACCGGGAACTGCTCCGGCTTGCACTTGATCTCCTGCATGCCGAGCACGTCGACGTCTTCGCGGACGAGCCAGTCGACGACACGGCCGACTCGGGTGCGGACGGAGTTCACGTTCCAGGTCGCGACGCGCATGGAGTCGAACCTACCGGTCGCGACCGACGGCGCGGTGCGGGCGACGCGGGCGTGCCGATGGTCGGTGCCGCGTGGCCGGTCCGGGCGGCACCGCTGGTCGGGCGGCGTGCGGCACGATGGTGTTCCCTGGGAGCAGGACATCGCCCGGAGCGTGAGGAGCACGACCATGGCATCGACGACGAACCGCGTCGACGGGAACCCGACCACCGGGAGCGTCACCACGCAGGTGACCAGCGCCGGCAAGACCATCATCGACGACCAGGTCGTCGCGAAGATCGCGGGCATCGCCGCCCGTGACGTCCCGGGTGTCTACGCCCTCGGTGGCAACGCCGCGCGTGCCTTCGGTGCCATCCGCGACGCCATCGGTTCCAGCGCCCTCGGTCAGGGCGTCCGCGTCGAGGTCGGCGAGACCCAGGTCGCCGTGGACCTGACGATCGTGGTCGACTACCCGACGCCGATGATGGAGGTCGCGTCCGCCGTCCGCGCGTCCGTGACGAAGGCCGTCACCGAGCTCGTCGGCCTCGAGGTCACCGAGGTCAACATCGCGATCAACGACGTCAACATCCCGGCACTCAACGGCGCACCCGACGAGGCCGAGGGTCGCGTCCGGTGAACGCCACCGTCATCGGGATGGGGGTCGGCGCCCTGCTGGCCATCGTCGCCGTCACGCTCGGCTTCTGGGCGTTCGTCGTCGTGGCCGTCTTCATGATCGTCGGCGGGATCGTGGCGCGGATCGTCACCGGGGACATCGACTTCCGACGACTGCTCGACGTGCTGCGCGGACGCCGGAGCTCGTCGTGAGTCCGGCGGCCGACGTGCCGCCGATCGCCCCGTCCGGTAGCGCGCCGTCCCGTGCGGCCGCGGCGCCGCGTGTCGCCGGGTACGACCGCATCGGCACGACGGCGCTGGTCCGGACCGCGCAGGCAGTCGCGGCCGAAGCGCTCCGCACACCCGTCCGGGAGGTCCGTGCCCGGGTCGCCGACGACGGTCGCGGATCGCTGGCGGTCGAGATCACCGCCCCGCTCGCGGTTCCGGTGCTCGGTTCCCACGCGGTGCCCGACGAACCGGTGGTCCGCACGGCGCACCGGGCCCGGGCGACCATCGCCGAGCGCCTGGACACCATCACCGGGCGGCAGGTCGAGCGGGTCACCATCACGTTCGCGTCGTCGGTCGTCGACGCCCCGAGGAGGGTCCGATGAGCTCGATCCAGCCGCCGGCTTCACCGTCGGGGTCGTCGCCGACGTCTGCGCCGGCACCGGGGGAGCACGACGCCGTGTACCGCCGCGTCCTGCGCCGCGAGACCCACGTCTCGCGGTCGGGCAGCGTGGTCGTCGCCGTCCTGGTCGCACTGGTCGTCGCCGCAGCCGCCGTGTTCGCCGCTGCGCTGGTGTTCCTCGACCAGAACGTCCTCGGCGTCGATCCCCGTGCCGTCGTCGACGGTGCCGCCCGTGCACCACGCGGACTCGTCGACGCGATCGTGGTCGTCACCGGTGCCGTCGTCGCGGTCATCGGCCTGGTGTTCCTGCTGCAGGGGATCCTGCCGCAGCGACGCCCCCGCCACACGATGTCGTCCAGGCGGCTCGCGATCGTCGTGGACGACGAGGTCCTCGCCTCCGCCGCGGCACGCGCTGCCCGGAGCGCCACGCGACTCGGACCCGACGCGGCCGTGGGAACCGTCGGCCGTCGCACCGTGGAGGTCGTCCTCCGTCCCGCTGCCGGTGCTGACGTGCCGGCAGTCGCTGCGACCGAGGCCGTCGAGCGCGAGTTCGCGGAGATCGACACCACGCCGTCGATCACCACCCGGGTCCGTGTCCAGCCGACCGGACGGGTGGACGGATGAACGCCACGAACCGGGCGCTCGGACGCATCGCCCTGGTCGTCGTCGGGCTGGCACTGCTCGTCGGGGGACTCGGCGCCGTGCTCGTGCAGACGGTCCCGCAGGCCGCCGATCTCTGGCACCAGGCGGCCCGCGCGTCGCTCGGCGACCTCGGTACGGACGCATCCCGCGACGCCTCGATCGCCGCATGGGCGTGGGTGCTCGGCGGGGCCGTCGTGCTCGGCGTGCTCGTGCTGATCGTCCTCACGACGCTCGGTGGTGGCCGTGTCGGCACCGTGGTCGAGGACGACGGGGCCGCGGAGGGGCTCCCCGGCGAGGTCCGCATCGACGCCGCTGCCGTCCAGCACGCTCTCTCGTCGGCTATCGGGGAACTCCCGCAGGTCGCCTCGCTCGCGGTCGACGTCTACCGTGTGCGTCGCCGCCGCGCGCTGCGCATCAAGGTCCGCCCGCGGAAGGGCGCATCGCCGCGGGAGATCGCCGACCGGGTCGAGGACATCGTCACCGACCTCGACGCCCTGCTCGGCGAGCGGCTGCCCGTCCTCCTGCAGATCGCGCGCGGGGGATCGGGGTCGTCCCGGCCGGACCGCGTGCACTGACGATGAGCTCCCTCGGATCGCAGATCCCCGACGCCCCCGTCACGGTGCCGGACCCCGTCGCCCGGATCGTCGGCGACCGACGGGCGGTTCCCGTGTGGGTGAACGAGATCGGCGGGATGACGTTCCGCATCGGGGGTGACGGGAGCGTCGGGTCCGCCGAGGAGTACGTCAAGTGGGTCCCGACCCACTACGCGGCCTGGATCGCGTCCGAAGCGGCGCGCCTGACCTGGGCCGGCCGGTGGCTCCGCGTGCCAGAGGTCGTCGAGCACGACGCGGACGAGCACGGTGCCTGGCTCCGGACCCGTGCGCTACCGGGGTGGAGCGCCGTGGACCCTCGCTGGCGCGACGAACCCCGGACCGCGGTGATCGCCGTGGGGGAGGGCCTCCGGGCGATGCACGACACGCTGCCGGTCGCCGACTGCCCCTTCGCGTGGTCGACGGCCGACCGGACGGCGCGGGCGCGTGCGGCCGGGTCCGACCCCGAGGCACTCGGGCCCGAGCCGGCGTCGGACCGCACGGTGGTGTGCCACGGCGACCCCTGCACGCCGAACACCCTCATCGGGGCCGACCGGCGCTGGTACGGGCACGTCGACCTCGGTTCCCTGGGCGTCGCCGACCGCTGGGCCGACATCGCCGTCGCCACGATGGCGCTCGGGTGGAACCACGGTCCCGGGTGGGAGTCGCTGTTCCACGAGGCCTACGGCATCCCCTTCGACGCGGAACGGACGGCCTGGTACCGCGCCCTCTGGAACCTCGACGAGGACGAGGTCTGACCTCGCGGCGTCCGGACCGCTAGAAGCCGACCCCGCGCGCAGCCATGAACGGCACCGGGTTGGTGGTGCCGCCGCCCACGTGGGTCTCGTAGTGCAGGTGGCACCCGGTCGAGTTGCCCGTGGACCCGACGAGCGCGACGAGGGTCCCCGCGGCGACCTGCTGCCCGGGAGACACCCGGAACCCACCGCTGACGATGTGGCCGTACGCGCTCTTGACGCCGTTGCCGTGGTTGATCCGCACGTAGTTGCCGTACCCGCCGTACCACCCGACGTACTCGACCGTGCCGGCCGACGCGGCGACGATCGCCGTCGAGCAGCCGCTGCCGAGGTCGATGCCGTCGTGGAAGCTCGTCGCACCGGTGATCGGGTGCACACGCGTGCCGTACGAGCTCGTGATCCAGCCGCCGGCGGGACGGACCCACCCGCTGCCGGAGCCCGAGCCGACGGCCCCGCTGCCGCCACCGCCACCGCTCGACCCGCCGCCGCTGTTCGCCGCGGCTGCCGCACGTGCCGCTGCCGCCGCGGCTTCACGGGCCGCGCGCTCCGCAGCTGCCTTGCGCGCCGCCTCGCCCTTGGCGAACTCGGCTTCGGTGCGGACGCGACCGGACTTCAGCGTCGCGAGCTGTGCTTCGAGTCGCGCCTTGTTGTCCTGCTGCTCGTCGTAGGCCACCTGGGCACGGTCGGACGCCGCCTGCGCCTCGGCCATGCGCTCCTCTGCCGCCTTCGCGAGGTCGGCCAGCGCCAGCGCGGCACGGTCGGCCTGCCCGGAGAGTGCCCGGGCGACGGCGGCGTCGGCGGTGGCAGCGGCTTCGACGCGCTCGGCCTGCTCGGAGAGCTTGCTCAGCGCGCCGAGGTCGTACAGCAGGTCACGGGCGTCCTCGCCACCGGTGAGCACGCTCGTCGTGACGTCCGCACCCCCGGACCTGGCCATCTGCGCGGCGAACTGCCCGGCCTGCGCGGCGCTCTGCTCGGCGATCTCAGCGTGCTCTTCGGCGTCCGCGCGGAGCGTCTGTTCCTTCTCGGCGGCGCGCTGGGCCTTCCGCTGCGCGACCGAGTACTCGTTGCCGCGTGCTTCGGCTTCGGCGACGGCGGCGTCGGCCTTCGCCCCGAGCTGCCCGATCAGGTCCTGGATGTCGGCGATCTGGCCGTTCTTCGCCGACTCCTGCCCGCGGGCGGCGAGGACGTCGTCCCACGAGGGGTAGGTCGCCGCGCTGGCCGGAGGAGCGTCGAGGACGAGCGTGCCGGTCAGGCCGAGCAGGGCGAAACCGGTCACCGCCAGGCGCAGACGCAGGGCGGGCCCGGTCACCGCCGAGCGCAGACGCAGGGCGGTGCGGGCGTGCGTGGGGCGTGGGGCGGGACGAGTCATCGAAGGCGAGCCTATACATCCGTACAGGGATGACGCGAAGCCGACGCACCGCTGTGGAGAACTCTCGTCAGAACCCGCGGTCGCGCAGGATCGTCTCGGCACTCCCGACGACGTCCTGCTGCAGGGTCGTCGCACCGGCCGTGCCGGCGTAGTCCCAGATGTCGAAGCCGGTGCAGTGCGTCACCGACACCGGCGGTCCGAGGGAGTCCTCCACCGGGGTGGACCAGACGTCCCCGGATCCCACGACGACGAAGGTCGGCTGCGCATCGCGGTATGCGCCGAGGTCGACGAGCCAGGGGTAGGTCTGGAACGTGTCGCGGACCTGGAGCAGCCCGACGTTCTCCGACGAGTAGGCGGCGAGCGGACGCACGGTCCAGAACTGCCCGACGCCGACGACGTCCCGTCCACCGGCCCAGTGGTCCAGGCAGGTCGCCGGGTCGTACGCCGCGGTGCGCACCCCCCGGAGCGTCGACGGCGCCATCGCCACACCCGCGGCGATGACGATCGCCGCGCCGATGGCGAGCGTCACGCGGACGCCACGGAGCGGCTGGTGCACCCGGGTCCGTCTGACCGCGGTCCGCGTCAGCTCGCAGACCGCGACGAGTGCCAGGAGCGGGGCGACGACGACGGGCTCCAGGTAGCGCGGGGTCTCCGACCCGGCGACGACGACCCCGACGGACACGGCCACGATCGTCACGAGCGGCAGGAGCGACGCGACGAGCACGGTGCGCGAGGTCCGCACCCGCCAGGCCCAGACCGTGCCACCGACGGCGAGCAGCACCCCGACGAGCATCAGGACGAGCCCGGCGTCGCCGACCGCGGTCGCCGCACGGGCGTCGGTGAGCGACGCGAAGAACCCGAGCGTCGTCGCCGCGCGCTCGGGGTGCACGTACGTCGAGGGGTCGAGCGAGACGAAGGGTCGCAGCGGGATCCGCAGGAGGTACCCGACGACGGAGCCCGCGACGACGACCCCGGACAGCCACAGGGCCGGACGCCACGGCACCCGACGGGCGACACCGAGGAGCAGCAGCGTGACGACCAGCGGGGCACCCGACCACGGGACGTACAGCGGGTTCGACGCGGTGGTGCACGCGGCGACGAGTCCGAGCGTCACGAGCACGGCGACGGACGCCCGGCCGACCCGGATCGTCCGGAGCGCGAGCGCCGCCGTGGCGAGGAGCGCGAGGACGACCCCGTAGTAGTACGTGGTCGTGAGCAGCAGGGACGCGAGCTCGAGCGACGTCGCGGACCCCGAGGACTCGGTGAGCACGTGCAGCGTCAGGAAACCGACCGCGAGCGTCGACACCGCGATGCGTGCCGAACGTCGCGCGGACGGCATGAGCTCGTTCGCCACCGCCCGCATGAGCGCGTAGACGCCCACGAGGACGAGCACGCCGTTCAGGGCCAGCGCCTGCTGCGGGGTCGCGGTGACGGCGGAACAGAGCAGGTAGACCGGCAGCTCCGGGAAGAAGAACAGTGCCGGGGACATCGCCCACTCGAACGGCTGGCCGAGCTGCATCGACCGGACCACCATCGGCAGGAGCACCGAGTCGCCGTCGTACCAGAGCAGCGTGACCCTGGCCGTCGACAGGACGTGCCGCAGCGCGATCAGGGCGAGCGCGACCGCGACGAGCGCCCCGATCGCCTCGCGCCCGAGCGCACCGGCGAGGCCGCGGAACCGGGATGCCCCGACCGCTCGGCGCGACGGTGCATCGAGGGACATACCCGGATCGTACCGACGCCGACCCTGCACGAACGGGCGGGCGCCTGACCGTCCGCGCAGGCTGGATGAGCGCTGCGCGGCCCGGACGGGCTACCCTTGTGCGCTGTGACGGACGCGCGCGAGCAGTTGATCGACCACATCACGGCCGAGGCGGTGTTCCACGGCGACTTCACCCTGACCAGCGGGAAGAAGGCGACGTACTACATCGACCTCCGCAAGGTGAGCCTCGACCACCGGGTGGCACCGCTCATCGGACAGGTGATGACGGACCTCATCGCCGAGGTCCCCGACGTCTCCGCGGTCGGCGGCCTCACCATGGGCGCCGACCCGATCGCGAGCGCCGTGCTCCACCAGGCGGCCGCCCGCGGTGGTACGTACGACGCCTTCGTCGTCCGCAAGGAGCCGAAGGACCACGGTCGCGGCAAGCAGGTCGAGGGCCCCGACCTCCGCGGCAAGCGCGTCATCGTCCTCGAGGACACCTCCACCACCGGCGGCTCGCCGCTCAAGGCCGCCGAGGCGCTCGAGCGCGAGGGCGCGATCGTCGCAGCCGTGGCCGTCGTCGTCGACCGCGACACCGGCGCGAAGGAGAAGATCGAGGCGGCCGGGTACCCGTACTTCGCCGCGATCGGACTGGCCGACCTGGGGTTGTCCGCGTGACCGAGGAGCGTCCGGACGACGCGCGCGAGCCCGACCAGACCGGCGGCCCCGACACCGGGGCAGACGGCCAGGAGGCTCGTCCCGCGTCCGCCCCGGACGCTCGCTTCACAGGGCTCCGCAGTGCCGCCGACATCTTCGGTGCGCCGCGGAAGGCCGACGAGTGGCCCTCACGACGCGAGCGTCGCGAGGCGGAGCGCGCCGCCGCCGAGACCGGTGCGCCGCTGCCGGAGCCCTTCACGCCCGAGGAACCGGCGCCGGCCGAGCCCGCGCCGGCCGAGCCAGTCCCGGCCACCCCGCCGGTGCCGTACGACGAGGACGCCACCCAGGCGATCTCGATGCCGGAGCAGCTCGCGGCGCCGTCCCGGCCCGCTCCGCCGACGTCCGACCCGGACCGCTCGCTCCTCGGGAGCCGCATCCCGCCGGCCGCCGCCGTGCCCCCGACGCCGACCGCGCCGCACCCGAGCTCGATCCAGCTGCCGACCGCGCAGGCGAACCGCGAGCAACGTGCCGCCGAGACCCGGGCGATCGAGGACGAACGACGCCGGACGGACCCCCGCGGCGAGGGCCGTGACGACGTCGACTGGCTCGGCCGTGCCACCGGGTCGACGCCGACCCCGACCGGCCCCGTCGTCCAGCAGCCCGTCGGCGTGGAGAACACGCTCCCGTCGTCCCAGGAGCCCCCGAGCTTCACCGACCTGCTCCGCATCCAGGGCTCGGACGCCTCGGAACGTCCGAGCGTCGATCGTCCCTTCGACTGGGCCGTCAACGACGACGAGACCGGCGAGGTCCCGACGACCCTGACCACGAACTCGTTCGACACCACCGCGCTCGGCGCCGGCTCCTGGCACCTGGCGGACGACACCGAGGACGACGTGGTCTCCGGCGAGGCGCCGACCACCCCCGAACCCGCCCCCGTCGACAGCGGCAGCTGGTCCCTCGCCGACGAGGCCGCACGCACCGGCGAGGTCTTCCCCGGCGACACGGTGGACGACGCCGTCGACGACGCGGCCCCGATCGCACCACCGCCCCTCGTCGAGCCGGCAGTTCCGGCGCCGCGGGCCGACGAGTACCCCGCGCACCTCCCGCCGGCCGTCGAGCAGGACCTCGACCAGTCCGAGTGGGACGGGCGCGAGACCAGCGACACGAGCGCCATCAAGGACCTCTTCGGCACGCAGGCCGTCGACCAGCTCGGCAAGACCGGCTACGACCCGCACGACACCGGTACCCGCATGATGCCCGCGATGGGTGCGCCGGCCCATGCACCGGCGCCCGGCCGTGCCCAGTACACGGCAGGCCCGCCCGTGCCGTCGGACGCGGACAGCGGCAACTTCATCAACGAGGGCTTCGCGCGGCTCCGTGGCGAGGGCAAGCGCGGCAAGCTCCTGCTCTTCGGCGGTGCGATCGCGATCATCGTCGTGATGCTCATCGCGGTGTTCCTGTTGGCCTCCTGGATCCTCGGCAACAACATCGAGGAGAAGACCGTTCCGCCGACGAAGTCGCCCGCCGCGGCATCGGCTCAGGTGACGACCGGTTCGTCGACGAAGCCGTCAGCGCCCGCGACGGCTGCCGCGGCGCCGACGATCACCTTCGCGTCCTCCACCGCGGCACCCGGCCAGCACCCCTGGTACGAGCTGGCCGGCGGGGAGTGCCTGACGCCGTTCGACAGCGCCTGGGCCGAGGACTTCACCGTCGTGGACTGCGGCGCGGAGCACACCGCGCAGCTCACGGCGCGCGGGACGATCGACGGTGACGCCTACCCCGGCGTCGATGCCGTGAAGACCCAGGCGGCGACGCAGTGCCAGTCCGCCGCGGGACTCGACCTGACCGCTGCCGCCCGGTTCGGCGACGTCCAGGTGCAGGGCGTCTACCCGCCGGACCAGGCGGCCTGGGACAAGGGCGACCGTTTCTGGTCCTGCTTCGTCACCCGTTCCGGCGGCGGTGCGTTGACGGGATCGCTCGCGCCGAGCGCGTAGCCGGCCACGCGGCGGACGGGAGGCTCCCCACCGGACCGGTGGGGAGCCTCCCGTCCGCCGCGTGGTGCAGTCTCAGGCCGTGGTCGGCACCTTCGCGGAGGCGTCCGAGAGCGTCTGCAGCTCGTCCGTCGTGAGCTCGAGCTCGGCGGAGGCGAGGAGCGCCGGCAGCTGCTGGAGGTTCCGCGCCGAGGCGATCGGTGCGACCACGTCGGGCTGCGCCTGCAGCCAGGCGAGCGCGACCGTGGCGATCTCGGTGTCGTGTGCGGTCGCGATGGTCGACAGGGAGTCGACGACCTCGAGGCCGGCGTCGGTGAAGTACCCGGAGACCTGGCCCTCGCGGTCCTTGCCGGCGAAGTCCTCCTTCGTGCGGTACTTGCCCGTCAGGAACCCGGCGGCGAGCGAGAAGTACGGCACGACGCCGAGGCCGTGCTCGTGGGCGAGCGGCGCGATCTCGGACTCGTAGGGCTCGCGCGTCACGAGGTTGTAGTGCGGCTGGATCGCGACGGGCTTCGCGAGGCCGTGCTCGTCCGCGATGCGGATCCACTCCGCGGCGCGGTCCTTCGAGTAGTTCGAGATCGCGGTGTAGCGGACGATGCCGTCGCGCACGAGCTGGTCGAACGCGCGGACGGTCTCCTCGAGCGGGGTGTCCTGGTCATCGAAGTGCGCGTAGTAGAGGTCGATGCGGTCCGTGCCGAGGCGCTGGAGGCTCGCGCGGGCGGCCTTCGCGACGGTGTCGGCGCCGAGACCCTGGAACTCGGGGTGCTGCGAGCCCTTCGTCGCGATGACGACGTCGTCGCGCTTGCCGGACTTCGCGAGCCACGAGCCGATCACGGTCTCGGACTCGCCGCCCGAGTTGCCGGGTGCCCAGGCGGAGTAGACGTCGGCGGTGTCGATGAAGTCGCCGCCAGCCGCGGTGTAGGCGTCGAGGACCTGGTGGGAGGTCGACTCGTCGGCGGTCCAGCCGAAGACGTTGCCGCCGAGGGCGAGCGGGAACACGGTGAGGTCGCTTGATCCGATGCGGGGCATGGGGGTCCTTTCGTGGTGGAACTGGTCGACCGCTCCACCGTAGGCCTCGGGTCCCGCGAGCGACTCGGGGTCCGGGGTCGGTGGCAGTCGGCAGACTGGGGGCATGACCACGCTGTCCGACGTCCTCGCCACCGGCACCGCGTCCGCTCGACTCCGGGCGGTCATGGCAGCGGGGACGACACCTGATCCGGCCGACCTCGAGGTGCTCGTGGCGCAGTGCGCCGTCGAGCCGGACTTCCAGGTCCGGGAGATGCTCACGTGGGCGCTCATCCGGCTCCCGGCGGAGCTCGTCGTGCCGCGGGTGCTCCCGGAACTCGAGCGCCCGGAGGCCCAGGCGCGGAGCCAGGCGTTGCACACGCTCTCGAAGATCGGGGACCGTTCGGTGTACCCGCAGGTGACCGATCGGCTCGGGGACGTCGACCCCGGCGTCGTCCGCACCGCCTGGCGTGCCGCGGTCGTGCTCGTGCCCGACGACGGACGTGCCGAACTGGCGCGCCGACTCGCGGTGCAGCTCGGCCAGGGGGACCGTGAGACGCGCCTCGCGCTGAGTCGCGCGCTCGTCGGACTCGGCGCGGACGTCGTGGAGCCGGTCCTCGAGGACGCGGCCGGTCGCGGCGAGGCCGTCCGGACGCACGTCGCGGACACCGTGCGGCTGCTGCACGACCCCTCCGCGGGGTCGTCGCTGGCGCTCGAGCGGGCTCGGCGCGAGGTGGCGCTCGGTCGGACGCGTTCCGCCAAGGGCTGAGGGCGTCCGCGCCGTTCCGGGGCGGGCGCACCAAGTCCCGGATTCGGGGTGCCGAACAGGGTCGATCGGCTTGCACATGCGGATCGGGGCGCGCCAGAGTGGGTGTCGAAGGGGAGTAGCTCCCAGCGCGTGCATCGACACACTGGCCATCACGACGATCGGCCCGGTGCACCACCTTCGACTCCGGTCGGGGCGAGCGAGACCTTCGGCCGTTCCGCCATGGCCGAAGCCGCTCCCGTGGGCTGCGTCATGGCTCGACCACGAGGACCACCATGACGAACACCCTGTCTCCTGCACCGGCGCGCGATCTGCCGGTGTCCCGGATGGGCGCGAGTGCCTGGGGTCGCATCGCGATCTGCATCGCCATCGCCCTGCCCGCCGTCGTCTTCCGGATCGGTGGGTTCGCGCCGAACCCCGTCGTCGACCTGCTGGTCTTCGGTGCCGCCGTTGTCGCCGCGTCGTTCCTGCTCGCCTGGGCTGCCGAAGCTGCACAGAAGGACATCGCCGGCGCACTGGCCATCGCGATCCTGGCGCTCATCGCCGTGCTGCCCGAGTACGCCGTCGACCTGTACTACGCGTTCCGCTCCGGGTACGACCCGTCGTACGAGCAGTTCGCCGCCGCCAACATGACCGGCTCGAACCGGCTGCTGCTCGGGTTCGGGTGGCCGCTCGTGGTGATCATCTCGCTGCTCGTCGCACGGCGCTTCGTCCGCGTCGGGTCGCTGCCCGCCTCCGCCACCCGGGTGCTCGAGCTGTCGCGGTCGTCGCGCGTGGACATCGGGTTCCTGGCGCTCCTCGCCGTCATCGCGTTCCTCATCCCGCTGATGGGCTCCATCCCGATGTGGTTCGGGTTCGTGCTGCTCGCGGCGTTCGTCGTGTACCTGTGGCGCGCGTCGAAGGTGTCGGACGACGACGGTGAGGACGAGGAGATCGTCGGCATGGCCGGGAACATCGCGTCGATGCCCCAGCGCGCCCGGCGCTGGACGATCGCGGCGCTGTTCGTCGTCGCCGCCGCCGTCATCCTGTCCTCGGCGGAGCCGTTCGCCGACGCCCTCGTCGAGTCGGGCAGCGCGCTCGGCATCGACAGCTACTTCCTCGTGCAGTGGCTCGCGCCGCTCGCGACCGAGGCGCCGGAGTTCATCGTCGCGGCGCTGTTCGCGCTGCGGGGCATGGGCGGGGCGGCGATCGGCACGCTGATCGCGTCGAAGGTGAACCAGTGGTCGCTGCTCGTCGGGTCGCTGCCGATCGCGCACGTCCTCGGCGGTGGCACGACCGGCGGGCTGCCGCTCGACTCCCGGCAGGTCGAGGAGTTCATGCTGACCGCGTCGCAGACCCTGCTCGGCGTCGCGATCATCATCGCGCTGCGCTTCCACCGCTGGTCGGCGATCGCGCTGGCGGCGCTGTTCGCGGTGCAGTTCTTCGTGACGGACACCAACGGGCGCTGGGTGCTGAGCATCGTGCACCTCGTCGCGGCCCTCGTGGTGTTCTTAATCAACCGTCGCGACATCCTGCCGACGATCGCGGCCCCGTTCCGGCGCCCGTCGTCCCCGGCCCTCCGCGACTGACGCAGGCGCGACCGGTCAGTCGGCGTCGGGGGCGAGCCAGATCGCGCCGGCGGCAGCGGCGGGCAGGTCGACGAGTGACTCCGTGCCGTCCGCCGAGCGCCGGGACACCGCGATGACCCCCGCGTAGTCCCGGACCTGCTCCACGCGGAGGTGGGTGCCGAGCCCGACACCGAGCTCGTCGAAGTAGCGCAGCAGTGAGGGGTCGTCGTCCGACACCCGGCCGACGGTCCCGCAGGCGCCCGGCGCGATCGTGCCGAGGAGCGCCCCGGGGGAGTCCGGCAGCGTGCCGTCCGCGCGCGGGATCGGGTCGCCGTGCGGGTCGTGCGTCGGGTGCCCGAGGTCGGCGTCGACGCGGTCGAGGAACGTCTCCGACACCGCGTGCTCGAGCGCCTCCGCCTCCGTGTGCACCTCGTCCCACGTGTAGCCCAGCCGTGACACCAGGAACGACTCGATCAGGCGGTGCCGCCGGACCATCGCAACGGCGACCTGCTGCCCGAGGGGCGTGAGCACGACGCCGTAGTACGGGGTGTGCTCGATGAGGCCGTCGCGGTCGAGCTTCCGGAGGTTGCCGGAGACGGTCGACGCGGAGACCTTCAGGGACGCGGCGATGTCCCGGGTGGCGATGCCGGTGTCCCCGCGCTCGCGGGCCTTCCAGATGAGCTTGACGTAGTCCTCCGCCATCGTGGACAGAGAAGGGAGTCGCATACCGCAATGGTACAAACAGGCATGGCATCCGAACGACGGCGCTGGCCCGTCCCGCCGTCGCTCCTGGTCGGCCTCGCACCCCTCGTGGTGTTCGCCGGCATCAGCGCCTGGCGGTCCCGACCGAGCGACGACTACCCCTCCCTCGGCGAGACGGTCGACAGCGTGGTCCGGGCGCTCGTCGTCCCGGAGGGCATCGCCGCGCTGGCACTCGCCGTCGTCGTGACGGCGCTCGGCTGGTGGCGCATCGCGACGGTCGACACGACCAGGACCCCGCTGCGCTGGACGTGGATCGCCCCGGCGCTCATCCTCGTCGTCTGCCTGGTCCGGCTGCCGCTCGTCGACTGGACGGCGCTCCCGTGGCACTACTTCCTGCTGCTCGGTATCGGCGTGCTGTTCGTCGGGGTCTTCGAGGAGCTGATGACCCGCGGCGTGCTGCTCGTGGGGCTCCGGCGTCGGCTGCCCGAGTTCGGCGTGTGGATCGTCTCGTGCGTGCTCTTCGGCCTGCTGCACCTGCTCAACGCGCTCGCCGGCGCGGGTATCGGCCCGACGCTGATCCAGGTCGTGTTCGCGGCGTCGTTCGGCTCCGTGCTGTACGTCGCCCGACGGCTCTCGGGCGGTCTGCTGCTGCCCGTCCTGCTGCACGCGTTCTGGGACTTCGGGTCGATCGCGGTGTCGGCGACGGCGCGGGGCGACCTCGGCACGACGGCCGTCGCCGGCGTCATCGGGATCGGCGCCTTCGCGGTGCTGGTCCTCGGGATCGTAGCCGGTGGACTGATCGCCTGGCGTGATGACGCCCCGCGCAGGCTCCGACGACGGTGGCGCGACGTGCCACCGAACCCGGGTTCGGGGCAGCGCCAAGACGTACCGGAGTGGTACGACCTGCGAAGCCGCACAGACACTCCGACCGGTTCACCTGCCTGACCCCGGCCGTTCCTCGGACCGACACCGAGCCTCCTTACCGTCACGTCGATCCCAGTCGACACCGACGCCGTCGGTCCACAGAGAGGAGCGCCGTCCGGCTCCGGACGGCAACCACGCATGCGCACATCCGCACGCGCCATGGCCACGGGGGTGATCGTCGCGGGCGTTGCGACGGCCCTGGTCATCGGCAACCCCCTCACGGCCTCCGCCGCGAGCTACCCGAGCGACACCACGAAGCCGGACCTCGTCTCGCTGCTCAGCGGCTACGACTCGTTCTGGAAGTCCAGCGGCGTCAACGACCTGCACGGCACCGTCGTCGACCCGGCGACGCTCGCGAAGAACGACGAGCTGACCTCGTGGATCAACCAGAACGCCACGAAGGCGCAGCAGTTCACGGCGCTGCAGGACTCCGAGTACAACAACGCCACGAAGACGGCCTACGACCAGTCGCTCACGGTGTCGCAGGGGCTCGGCGCCGCGCTCGAGAAGATCTACGTCGACGGCACGAACTCCGGTGCGCTGCCGTTGACACAGGCGCTCATCAACAGCTCGAACGGCACCACGGGCGCCTACGTCAGCACCGGAGACGCCAAGGCGCACTACAGCTACCCGCGTCCGTACCTGCCCGGCACCACGACGGCCACGCTCCCGGCCGGCGACGACCAGACGGGCTGCGCCCCGGCCACCGTGAACGCCTCGTCCGTGACGCCGAACCGCGTCGGCAAGGCGTGGGCCAGCGCCGACGGCACGCTCGACATCACCCGCGTCGCGCCGCAGACCGACACGACGAAGGAGTTCTCGCCGAACGACGTCGTGCTCGACGCCGGCTACGGCACGAAGGGCATCTGCACCGGCGGCTCGTACCCGAGCGGCCACACGACGACGGCGTACCAGGCCGGCATAACCCTCGCGACGCTCGTCCCCGAGCTCGCGCCGGAGATCCTCGCCCGCACGTCGGAGGCCGGCAACGACCGCATCGTCCTCGGCGTGCACTACCCGCTCGACATCATGGGTGGGCGCATCGACGGCGAGGCCGCGCTCGCGGCCCGCTGGTCGGACACCCAGTACCGCACGCAGGTCCTCGAGCCGGCCCGGGCCGAGCTCACCGCGTACCTCGAGTCGAAGTGCGGCGACACCCTGGCGAACTGCATCGCCGCGGAGAAGCCGTACGAGAACGACCCCTACGGCGGCAAGGCCATCCCCGGCGGCACGTCCCAGATCGTCACCGACCGTGCGTCGGCCGTGAAGGTCTACCACGAGCGCCTCGACTACGGCTTCGCCGCGACGGGCACGACGGGTCTCGCCCCGAGCGTCCCGACCGGTGCGGAGAACCTGCTCCTCACCGCGTTCCCGACCCTCACCGACGCCCAGCGCACCTCGGTGCTCGCGCAGACCGAGATCGCGTCGGGTGACCCGCTCGACCAGAGCGGCACCGCGAACGGCTCGTGGGAGCGGCTCGACCTCGCCGCCGCGACGAGCGCCACGGTCGCGGTCGCGGACGACGGCTCCGTCAAGGTGGTCGCCACCGGTGGGCAGGCATCGGTCCTGACCGCGCACCTCACCGCGCCGAAGGGCACGTCGGTGCAGGCGGGCTCGTCGCTCGCGCTCGCCGGGACCGGCTTCACGGCAGGCGAGTCCTACCGCGTCGTGCTGCACAGCGACCCGGTCGTCGTCGGCACGCTCACGCCCGACGCCTCCGGCGCCGTCACCGGCAGCGTCGTCATCCCGGCGGGCACCGCTGCGGGCTCGCACACGATCGACGTCGTGGACGCGTCCGGTGCGTCGGTGCTCACCGACCCGCTGGCGATCACCGTCACGGCGGCTCCCGCTGCGGCAGGCGGGACCGGTACCGGCACCACCCCGGTGACGACCGGCATCCACCTGCCCGTCGTCAGCGGCTGATCCACAGCGACCGGACCGGAGGCCCGGCGCGGCGACCCGACGCCGCGCCGGCCTCCACAGGAAGGCACGTCCACCCCATGCGCAAGCGCACCATCTGGGCCACCGTCGGCATCGCGGCGGCGGCCGTCGTCGCCGCGGGCGCCGTCACGATCCCGCTCCTCGGCGGCACGCCCGCGCCGTCCTCCACAACGTCGGCGTCCGTCCGGCCAGTGGCCTCCGCCCCCGCCGTGCCGGCCGTGAGCGACTTCGCGCTCGCGGCGCTCCCGGAGGCGCAGTACTCCGCGGTCATCGGCGGGCTGATGCCCGTGCGGGACACCGTCACGACGGACACGGTCTTCCGGCTGCGAGCGGACGCGCCGCTGTTCGGCTCGGACCGCACGGAGCCCGTCGCCCGGTTCGCCGCGACGGACTTCCTGCGGCAGCCGACGACCGTCGTGGGGCTCCGCCGCGAGGGTCCGTGGGAACTCGTGCTCACCCCCGCTCGGCAGCAGCTGCCCTCCGCCGCCGGGGGAGCTGCGGCGGCGCAGACCTCGGCGTGGGTGCCGGTCGCGTCGCTGACGAAGGTGTCGACGCCGACGTCCCGCGTCGTGATCTCGACGAAGGACCAGAGCGTCTCGATCGTCTCCGCGTCGGGCGCCGTGCAGCAGCGCTTCTCGGCCGGGGTCGGCACGACGGACACCCCGACGCCGACCGGCGTCACGGGATACCTCGAGCAGCGCTACGTCGACCCGTCCCAGGGCACCGGCGACCACCCCATCCAGCTCACCTCGCTCCACTCCGCCGCGGCTGACGAGCCCTACGGCGGACACGACGGCGGACTCATCGGCATGCACTGGAACGCCGAGACCTCCGGGGCGGTGTCGCACGGGTGCGTCCGCCTCGACGCCGACGCCGTCGCAGCCCTGAACGCGCTGCCGCTCGGCACCCTCGTCACCGTGCAGTAGCGCCCGTCGTCAGGAGGTGCGGTCGTCAGGGCTTGTGGGCGACGGCGAAGACGCGGCGGAAGGGGTAGACCGTTCCGTGCGGGCCCTCCGGGTACGCCTGCCGCAGTCGGGCCGCGTACTCGGACTCGTACGCACTGGACACTGCGCCGGACGGATCGGCGGCGTCGAGGGCGGCCAGCGCCGGACGGAGCCCCGTCCCGCGGACCCACTCGAGCACGGGATCCGGGCCCTGCAGGAGCTGCGTGTAGGTCGTCTCCCACGCGTCTGCGCGGAACCCGTTCGACTCGAACAGCTCGAGGTACCCGGCGGGGCCGAGCACCGGATCGGCGCGCAGGACGCCGTCGAGCGCGCTCGCCCACGGCCCGTCGGCCGCGACCGCCCGCATCAGCGCGTGCGAGGGGGAGTCGAAGTTCCCGGGGACCTGCATCGCGAACCACGACCCGGACGGCATCGCGGCGAGCCACCCGGGCAGCAGTGACACGTGCGACGGGACCCACTGCAGTGCGGCGTTCGTGACGACGACGTCGTCCTCCGCGGTGGGGGACCAGTCTTCGATGGCACGCTGCTCGAACGACAGGTTCGGGTGCGCGGACGCGACGCTCGCCGCGTCGGCGAGCATCTCCGCCGAGGAGTCCATCCCGACGACGCGAGCCGACGGCCAGCGTTCCGCGAGGGTGGCCGTGAGGGCCCCGGGACCGCAACCCAGGTCGACGACGCGACGGGGAGCCTCCCGTCCGATCCGGGCGACCAGGTCGTGGAACGGACGCGACCGCTGGTCGCGGAAGGCCGCGTAGCGGGCCGGGTCCCAGCGCACTACATCTCGACTTCGATGGGCTCGGTGCGCACGAGTTCGTGGACGCCGGAGATGACCTCGCTCGGGCGGAACGGGTAGCGGTCGATCTCGGCCTGGTCGCTGATGCCCGTCATGACGAGGACCGTG
This sequence comes from Curtobacterium guangdongense, assembly GCF_049341845.1. NCBI lineage: Bacteria > Bacillati > Actinomycetota > Actinomycetes > Micrococcales > Microbacteriaceae > Curtobacterium > Curtobacterium guangdongense. The sequence goes on along the minus strand of NZ_JBMPIT010000003.1, from coordinate 186,237 downwards.
TGGAGCCCCGCTTCGATGCCGGCCTGCACGTCGGTGTCCATGCGGTCGCCGATCATGCCGGTGTTCTCGGAGTGCGCGCCGATCCGGTTCATCGCGGAGCGGAACATCATCGGGTTCGGCTTGCCGACCACGTAGGGCTGCTTGCCGGTGGCCTTCTCGATCATCGCGGCGATGGCACCCGTCGCGGGCAGGACGCCCTCGGCGCTCGGGCCCGTCGCGTCGGGGTTCGTGACGATGAAGCGGGCGCCGTCGCGGATCAGGCGGACGGCCTTCGTGATCGCCTCGAACGAGTAGTTGCGGGTCTCGCCGACGACGACGTAGTCGGGGGCGGTCTCGGTCATGATGAAGCCGGCCTCGTGCAGGGCCGTGGTCATGCCGGCCTCGCCGATGACGAACGCGGAGCCGCCGGGCATCTGCGACTTGCAGAAGTCCGCCGTCGCGAGGGCACTCGTCCAGATCCGGTCCTCCGGCACGTCGATGCCGGACCACCGAAGGCGGGCGCTGAGGTCGCGGGGCGTGAAGATCGAGTTGTTCGTGAGGACGAGGAACTCCGTGCCCTCGTCGAGCCACTGCTGGATGAGTTCCGGGGCGCCGGGGAGCGCCTGGTTCTCGTGGACGAGGACGCCGTCCATGTCCGTCAGCCAGCACTCGACCTCGTCGCGGGTTGCCATGTTCCTCACCCTAGTGCGCGCCGGTCGCGGCGCTCTCCGAAAGAGCCGGGAGGCTCGGATCGGCTCTTGCGCGCCGCTCGCGGACCCGAGATGGTCGAGACACCGAATACCGTTCGGCTTTGCCGTACGCTTTTTCGAGGCCCGTACCGAAACTGCGGGACCCGTCCCGAACCAGGAGAACCAGCCGTGCTCGTCGAACCCGGAAGCCCGTCCGCCACCCCACGACCGACGGCCGGTGACGCCGTCGTGCCGGCGGCTCCGCGACGACGTCGGGGGCGGCCGAACGTGCTGAGCCGCGAGCAGGTCATCGACGCTGCGACGGCGATCGCGAACGAGGACGGTCTCGAGCGGCTGTCGTTCCGTGCGCTCGGCGCTCGGCTCGGGGTCGCGCCGATGACGGTGCACCGGACGATCGGCGGGCTCGACGACCTGCACGCCGAGCTCGTGCGGCGGACCGTGGACGAGTTCACCGCGACGTTCGTGTGGCCGACGGACTGGCGGGAGATCGTCCGCGTGTTCGCCACCACCTTCCGAGACCTCCTACGCACCCACCCGCTCGTGCTCGAGTCGCACAGCAGCCGGGCGCCGCTGGTGTCGAGCGAGTCGGACGCGGTCGTCGCGAAGGTCGTCGGCGCGCTCCGCGTCGCCGGGCTGTCCGACACCGAGGCGATGTACGCGTTCTTCGTCGTGTACGACTTCGTCGTGGGGCATGCGGGGGTGCAGGTCGGTCGCGGGGACGCCGAGGCCGGGCGCCCGGAGCGGCACGCGCTCGTCGGGGAGATCCTCGGGTCGCACTCGTACGACGACCGGTTCTCGCTCGGGTTGGACATCCTGCTCGCAGGGATCGAGTCGCGCGTCCACTGAATTCCGACACGGTTCCCAACGAAAAACCATGCGAGATACCGTCTTTCGCGATGTCAACTCACCACAAGTCTCCGCAGCCATACGCTCCCGTCCCGTCGTCGTCCTGACCGTCCGGGAGCGTCCAGCATGAGCACCACCGATCCCGCCGCCGCCCGTCGCGCCGAGGCAGCGGCCCAGCAGGGCAGCACTCGCGCACTCGCCATGACCATCGTGTGGGCGGTGCTCCTGCTCGGCGTCGGCGTCGTGGTCGGGTTCGCGCTCGGGTCGGTGCTCGAGGCGTTCCGGGACATGACCGTCAACAGCGTGTTCTCGGACACCCCGGACCCGGAGCACCCGTGGTGGGCGATGCCCGTCGCGGTCCTCGGGTCGATCGTCGCGTTCGGCATGTACTCCACGTGGAACCACCGCTGGTCGGGACGCGCGTCCGAGTTCGTCGGTGTGGGGCCTGTGAGCATCTGGCTCGTCGGTGCCGCCGCCGGGCTCTGGTGGACGACGTCGACGCAGTGGGCGCCCGTCGACCAGGTCGGGACGGCCGTCGACCCGGTGTTCGGCCGCGACGAGCCCTGGGGTGTCGGCGGCTGGATCTGGTACACCGCCGCGTGGTGGATCCCCGGGCTCGTCTCCGCGCTGGCGGTGGCCGCACTGATCGGTGGGGCGGTCGCACGCCGCGGTCAGGGCGGTCGACGCGCCCGGCTCGAACAGCTCCTGCGCGACGGTCGTCGGGTCGACGGGGTCGTCACGGCGGTCAGTGGATCGACCGCCCACGACGCCAGCTTCACGCTGATCCGCTGGACCTTCACGTTCACGGACCTGCAGGGACAGCAGCGGTGGGTCGACCGCACCGAGGGGTTCCGCGACGGGACAGGACCGGTGCTCGGATCCGCCGTCGTGGTCGTGTTCGACCCCACCCGGCCGAGTGACCGGAAGCGCATCTTCGCGGCGACGCGCGGTGGGACGGAGCCGGCGGACTTCCTCCGCCCGGGCATGCAGTGACGGGGCTCGCCCGTACCCTGGAGCCGTGACCGACGAGCCCGCGCCGACCCATGAGCGCACGACGCACGGGGTCGGGCCGCACCCGCGGCCGTGGCCGGACGATCCCCGGCTCGACCCGGAGCTGCTCGAGCACGGGGACACGCGCAACGTCGTCGACGCCTACCGGTACTGGTCGATGGAGGCGATCGTCGCTGATCTCGACACCCGTCGACACGGGTTCGACGTCGCGATCGAGAACTGGCAGCACGACCTGAACATCGGGTCGATCGTCCGGTCGGCGAACGCGTTCCTCGCGGGCACGGTGCACATCATCGGGCGCCGGCGCTGGAACCGTCGCGGGGCGATGGTCACCGACCGGTACCAGCACGTGCGGAACCACCCCGACGTGGAGTCCTTCCTGCACGCGATGCGTGACGAGGGACGCCCGGTCATCGCGATCGACAACACCCCTGGCGCAGCGATGCTCGAGACCGCGGACGTCCCGGAGCGCTGCGTGTTCCTGTTCGGGCAGGAGGGGCCGGGGCTCACCGACGAAGCCGTCGCCGGCGCGGACGGGCACCTCGAGATCGCGCAGTACGGCTCCACGCGGAGCATCAATGCGTCCGCGGCCGCCGCGATCGTCATGCACGCGTGGATCGTCCGGCACGCCACGCCCCCGCGCTGAACCCGTTCCGCGCCCCGCGCCCCGCGGCCGAGTGCGCAGAAGTGGCGATGTCCAGGGCCGGTCCCTGACGACGTCTGCGCACTCGATCCGGGCCGGGGCGGCGGATGCCAGCTCCCGCGATCGAGTGCGCAGAAATGGTGACGTCCGGGGTGATGCGCTGACGACGTCTGCGCACTCGATCCGGATCCCGCACGTGCCGCACGTCCGGCACGTGCGGCACGAGCGGCACGACCGCCGCAGCCCCGCCCCCACCATCCGGACGCGACGGCCGACACCTGTCCCCCGAACAGGGTGAACGGCGGGGTGAAAAACCCCCGAACGAGGGGTCCTCGACCTTTCCGCACCCCAAGATCAGAAGTACTGACCATTGAGGCGGTCAGGAATCCCTGATCAAACTGACCTGCACGCGTGGACCCGACCACACGAGGGGGTCTCCTCGTCGTGTCCGGAAGGCCACACACGTGCTGCTCGCGCCCCGTTCCCCTCGGCATCGGTCGGAATCCGTCGCGCGTCCCCGGTGGTTCCGCGGGATCGCGTTGGTCCTCGCCGTGCTCATCCCGACCACCGGCGTCGCCCTGGGCACCACCGGGGTGGCGCAGGCGGCCGTGGTGCAGTGGGGGAGCGGGGCCGATCAGTCCCCGAACTACCAGGCGACCGTCAACGGCGACTTCACCATGACGGGCAACGGCGTCCTGGCGTGCTCGGGCACCGCGCTCACCGCGACGACCACGAGCGGCAGCTGCACCGACCTGCACGCGAACAACCCGGGCACCGGTGTCACGACGTCGTACAACGACTACTTCAAGATGGTGAACTCGAACACGGTGTCCGGGTTCACCACGAACTCGTCGACCGGCAGCGTGACGATCCCGTCCGGCGCCACCGTGACGAAGGCGTACCTCGACTGGAGCGCGAACACGGGCGTGTTCACCGGCTCCGGCAACGTGACCTGCTCGGGGAACTCCGCGAACGGCTCGCAGTGGTACGCCACGCGACCGGACGCGGCGAACGGCTACCGGACACAGGGCGTGCAGCTCAAGGTCGGCACGGGTGCGATCCGGACGGTGTCGCCCGACGCCCTCCTCGAGGACCCGACGAGCCAGGCGAGCGCGCTGTACTACTCGGCGAGCGCCGACGTGACGAGCGCCTTCGCGAACGCGACGACCGGCTCCGCGCTGAACGTCAGCGCCGGGAACATCTGGGCCGCCGTCGGCGCCGGCTGCTACGCGGGCTGGTCCCTGACGGTGGTGTACGACTACGGCAAGTACATCCCCGGCAACGCCGCGAGCGCCCCGCACAAGGTCATCTACTACCAGGGCCACGTGCGCGAGGCTGCGTCGGACAGCCCCCTGACCGTGAACTTCACGGGCTTCTCGGCGCTGCAGTCCGGCGTGAAGTTCGGGTACACGCTCTACGAGGGCGACCGCGGCATCACCGGTGACTACATGCGGTACACCCCGCAGGGCGGCACCGCGACCGAGGTCCTGAACACCAAGGGCGCGAGCGGCAACATCGGCGTCGGGCAGGCGGACGGCTCGGCGAGGTACACGCAGACGAGCGACACCAGCGCGTTCACGAACCAGAGCGTCGACGTGCACACCCAGACGCTCTCCGGCGTCAACAAGGGCGACACGTCGATGACCCTGACGGTCGGCACGAGCGGTGACTCCTACCTGCTGCAGAACGCCGTGCTGTCGGTGCCGACGGCGGCGCTCAGCGTGTCGAAGACCCTCGACGGCTCGACCAACGACCAGTACCGGATCGCCTCGGAGAACACGGCCTACACGATCACGGTGACGAACAACGGGTCGGTCGCCCTGTCGAACATCCGCCTGACGTTCCCGGACACCGAGACCTGCACGCCGTCGTCCACCATCGCCGGACCGTTGGCGTCGGGCGCGACGGCCACGGTCCAGTGCACCGGTCCGCCGCCCACGGCCGCGTCGACCACCAGCTCGGTGACCGCGACCGGCCAGGTCGCGAGCGACACCACGGTGTCCGTGACCGACACCGCCTCCACGAACACGTACCTCTCCGCCCTCGGCCTGACGAAGACGTCCGCCCTGGCGAACGGTGCGACCGGCAAGGCCGGCGACACCGTGAACTACACCTTCACCGCGACGAACACCGGCACCGGCCCGCTGTCCGGCGTCGCGATCACGGACCCGCTCGCCGGGCTCTCCGCGCTGACCTACGGCTCTTGGCCGTCCGGGACGGCGGGGACGCTCGCCGCCGGGCAGTCCGTCACGGCCACCGGCACGTACACGCTGACGCAGAACGACGTCGACGCCGGCACCGTCACGAACACCGCCACGGTCACGGGCACCGACCCGGACGGCGGCCCCAAGCCCACCGCGACCGCGTCGCGCACGCAGCCGCTCGGCGCCGCGAACGCGCTCACCCTGACGAAGTCCGGTGCGCTGGCATCCGGTGCGACCGGCAAGGCCGGCGACACCGTGAACTGGTCGTTCCGACTGACGAACTCCGGTGCCCAGACGATCACCGGTGCGACGATCACCGACCAGCTCGCCGGCGTCTCGTCCGTCGCGTACGGCACGTGGCCGCAGGGCACGGCCGGGAGGCTCGGGCCGGGTCAGTCCGTCACGGCCACCGCGACCTCGACGCTGACCCAGGCGCAGGTCGATGCCGGTTCGCTGACGAACACGGCCACCGCCTCCGGACGCAGCGCCACCGGCAGCGCCGTCACCGCACCGACCGCGACGGCGACCGTCGCGATCCCCGCCGCGAACGTGCTGACGCTCGCCAAGACCGGAGCGATCGCCGCCGGCTCGACCGGCAAGGCCGGCGACGGCGTGACCTGGTCGTTCACGCTGACCAACTCGGGCAACCAGACCGTCACGTCCGCGAGCATCACCGACCGGCTCGCGGGAGTGTCCGCGATCACGTTCGGCACCTGGCCGTCCGGCACGAGCGGCACGCTCGCCCCCGGGCAGTCCGTGACCGGGACCGCGACGTACGCGCTCACGCAGACCGACGTCGACGCCGGCAGCGTCGTGAACACCGCCGGTGCGTCCGCGACGGCCGCCACCGGTGGGACCGTCACCGCGACCGACGCGACGGCGACGGTCCGGGTGACCGATGCCTCCAGTCTGACCATCGTCAAGGACGGGAGCCTGGCGTCCGGCGCGACCGGACGTGCCGGGGACACCGTGAACTGGACGTTCCGGGTGGCCAACGGCGGCAACCGCACCCTCAGCGGTGTCGCGATCGCCGACCCGCTGGCCGGGCTGTCCGCGATCTCCTACGGCACCTGGGCGTCCGGGACCACCGGCAAGCTCGCACCGGGGCAGTCCGTCACCGCGACCGCCACGTCGACGCTGACGCAGGCGCAGGTCGACGCCGGGTCGATCACGAACACCGCGACCGCGAACGGCACGAACCCGTCGGGCACGGCCGTGACGAGCGGCCAGACCACGAAGACGGTCAACGTGGCCGCGGCGCAGAAGATCGCCGTCACGAAGACCGGTTCGCTCGCCTCCGGGGCGACCGGTGGGGTCGGCGACACCGTGAACTGGCAGTTCAGTGCGACGAACACCGGCAACACCACGCTGTACGGGGTCGCGATCGCGGACGGGCTCTCCGGCATCTCGGCGCTGACGTACACGTGGCCGGCGACCAGCGGCCAGCTCGCCCCGAACCAGACGGTGACCGCGACGGCGACGTACAAGCTGACGCAGGCGGATGTCGACGCCGGCAGCGTCGTGAACACCGCGACGGCCTCCGGGAACACCCGCGCCGACGGCACCGGACAGCCGGCGTCGTCGACGGGCTCCGCGGCGGTCTCCGTGACCCGTGCGCCCGGCATCGCCATCGCGAAGTCCGGGGCGCTCGCCTCGGGCTCGACCGGTGCGGTCGGGGACACCGTGAACTACACGTTCACCGTCCGGAACTCGGGCAACCAGACCCTCACCGGGGTCACCGTGAGCGACCCGCTGGCCGGGCTGTCCTCGCTGACGTACTCGTGGCCGGGCACCTCCGGCCGCCTGACCCCCGGGCAGTCCGCCACCGCGACGGCGACCTACAAGCTGACCCAGAAGGACGTCGACGCCGGGGTCGTGACGAACACGGCCACCGCGACCGGGACCGCGCCCGACGGCAGCACTGCGACCAACTCCGCATCAGCGCGCACAACGGTGCCGACGGCACCGGGGATCGCCGTCGCGAAGACCGGGGCGCTCGCCGCCGGTGCGACGGGCAAGGCCGGTGACACCGTGGACTACACGTTCACGGCGCGGAACACCGGCAACCAGACGCTGACCGGCGTCACCGTGTCCGACGCGCTCGCCGGCGTCTCCACGATCGCGTACGGCACGTGGCCGTCCGGAACCGCGGGGACCCTCGCACCGGGGCAGACCGTCACCGCGACCGCGACGTACACGCTGACCCAGGCGGACGTCGACGCGGGCAGTGTCGTGAACACCGCGCAGTCGTCGGGACGTTCGCCCGCGGGCACGGCCGTCACCGCGTCGTCCCCCTCGACGCTCGTCGTGCCGGCGTCCGGCACGCTGTCCTTCACGAAGACGGGCACGGCGCCGTCGGGTGCATCGGCCGGGTCGACCGTGAGCTGGACCTTCACCGCGCGGAACACCGGCAACGTGACCCTCACCGGTGTCACCATCACGGACCAGCTCGCGGGGCTCTCCGCCATCACGTACTCATGGCCGGGGGCCACCGGGCGACTCGCCCCCGGGCAGACCGTCACCGCGACCGCCACGTCGACGCTGACGCAGGCGCAGGTCGACGCGGGCACCGTCCGGAACACCGCGACGATCGCCGGCACGACCCCGTCGAACACCGTCGTGTCCCAGGCCACCGCTGCCAGCGTGTCGATCGACCGCACGGCGTCGATCACCGTGGCGAAGACCGGCTCGCTCGCCGCCGGCTCGACGGGGACAGCCGGCGACCGCGCCGACTGGACGCTCCGCATCACGAACACCGGCAACACGACGCTGACGTCCGTCGCCGCGACGGACTCGCTCGCCGGGATCTCCTCGTTGACCTACACCTGGCCGGGGACCGCCGGGACCCTCGCACCGGGGCAGTCCGCGACCGCGACGGCGTCCGGCACCGTGACCCAGGCGGACATCGACGCCGGCTCGGTGACGAACACCGCGACCGCGACCGGGTCCGGCCCGTCGGGCACGACGACGGCGACGGCGCAGGGCTCCGGCACGATCCCGCTCGCGGGTTCACCGGCGCTCGGCTTCACGAAGAGCGTGGCGACGGGCAGCGGGTACATGGGCAAGGCCGGCGACACCCTCGTCTACACGTTCCGGGTGACGAACTCGGGCAACCAGACGCTCACGAACGTCGCGATCACCGACCCGCACGCCGGGCTCGGCGCGATGACGTACACGTGGCCGGGGACCTCGGGTCGCCTCGCTCCTGGACAGTCGGCCACCGCGACCGCGTCGTACACGCTGACGCAGGCCGACGTCGACGCGGGCGCCGTCGCGAACCGGGCGACGGCCTCGGCGACGACGCCCTCCGGCACCGCCGTGACGACTCCCGCGTCGGCATCGGCGGCGATCACCGCGGCGCCCGGCATCGCGGTCGCGAAGAGCGCCGTCGTCGGCGGGACCGGCCGGGCCGGTGACACCGTGACGTACCGCTTCGCCGTGTCGAACACCGGCACCACGACCCTGGCCGGCGTCGGCGTCACCGACCCGCTGTCCGGGCTGTCGGCGATCTCGTACGGCACGTGGCCCTCCGGCACCTCCGGCACGCTCGCGCCGGGGCAGACCGTCCGCGGAACCGCGACGTACACGATCACCCAGGCGGACATCGACGCCGGCAGCATCGTCAACACCGCGACCACGACGGGCACGACTCCGGGCGGCTCCGCCGTGCGCGGCACCGGTTCCACGACCGTGACGCCGGCCGGTGGTGCGCCCGCGATCGACCTCGCGAAGACCGAGCGGCTCGGCACGACCGCCACCGGTGTCGCGGGTGACACCGTGCGGCTCGGCTACACGATCACGAACTCCGGCAACCAGACCCTGTCGAACGTCACCCTCACCGACGCGCAGTCCGGGATCTCCGCGTTCACCTACGGCGCATGGCCCTCCGGCACCGCCGGACGGCTCGCCCCCGGGCAGTCGGTCACCGTCACGGCGACCTACGCCCTGACCCAGGCGGACGTCGATGCGGGAACGATCTCGAGCACCGCGACGACGACGGGTGTCTCGCCGGGCGGGACGACCGTGCGGGACACCGACACCGGCTCGGTCGCGACGAACCGCTCGCCCGCGGTCGCCCTCACCGAGAGCGGCACCGTCACGAGCGGCACCGGCGGCGTGGGGTCCGTCGTGACATGGACGTACCGCGCGACGAACACCGGCACCGTGACCCTGTCCGTGCCGGAGATCGTGCACGCGCTCGGCGGCACCGTGACCTACGCCTGGCCGAACGCGCCGAACACCCTCGCCCCCGGACAGTCCGTCACCGCGACCACCACCTCCACGATCACGCAGGACGACGTCGACGCCGGATCCCTCATCGACTCGTCGTCCGTCACCGGGACCGCCCCCACGGGCGTCGACCCCGCGACCGTCACCGCGACGGCGTCGGCCACCGTGACGACGAACGACGCCGCCCCCGGCCTGACCGTCACGAAGGCCGAGACCTTCGCCGCGGACGGCTCGACCACCCGCGCCGCCGTCGCCCGTGACCAGGTCGACATGCGCTACCGCATCACGAACTCGGGCAACGTCACGCTGACCATCGTCGGCGTGCAGGACGCCCAGCGCGGCATCTCGAGCGTCGTCTTCGCCGACGGCGACACCACGATCACGCTCGCTCCCGGCCGCAGCGCCACCGCCACGGCCACCTACACGCTGAGCCAGTCCGACGTCGACGCCGGCGGGATCAGCTCCGTCGCGACGGCGTTCGGCACGACCCCCGCGGGCACCCGGGTCACCGCGACCGCGAGCGCCGGGGTCACGATCACCCCGACCCCGGCGGTGTCCCTGACGAAGACCGCGCGCTACGACGTCGGGTCGAACGGGGCCGTGCAGAGCGGGAAGGTCGGCGACACCGTCGTCTTCTCGTTCCTCGCGACGAACACCGGCTCGGTCACGCTCGACGGCATCGCGCTCCGCGACCAGCTCGTCGGCCTCGCCTCGGCGACCCCGGTCACCGGCACGCCGACCCTGACGAACGTCGAGTGGTCGGGCGGCTCCGCCGGGTCGCTCGCACCCGGGGAGCGCGTCCGCGCCGTCGCCCGGTACACCGTCACCCAGGCCGACGTCGACGCCGGCTCGATCACGAACGCCGCGACCATCAGCGGCACCACGCCGACGGGTACCACCACGTCCGGCGACGCCACCGTCACGATCGCGACCGACGCCGACAACACGGCGGCGATCGGCATCGTCAAGACCGCGACGGTCCCGGGCGCGGGCACGCCGAAGCCCGGCGACCCGGTGGACCTCGGGTACACCGTGACGAACACCGGTGACTTCACGCTGACCGGCGTGGCGATCCGCGACACCGGCGCGAACAGCGACGGCATCACGGTCGGGACCTGGCCCTCGGGTACCGCCGGACGCCTGACCCCCGGCCAGACCGTCACCGCGACCGCCGTGCACACCCTGACCCAGGCGGACATCGACGCCGGGTACGTCTCGAGCCCCGCGACCACCACGGGCACGCCCGCGAGCGGCGCAGCGGTCACGGCGACGAGCTACCGCACGGTGCCGATCACGCAGGTCAACACGTTCTCGTTCAGCAAGACGGGCGTCCCGACGGGCAGCGGTGCCGGCGCGGGCGACGAGCTCCGCTTCACGCTGACCGCCGCGAACACCGGCAACACGACCCTCGACCTGCTCCAGATGACCGACCAGCTGCAGGGCGTCGGCGTCCTGTCGTACACCTGGCCGGACCCGTCGAAGCCCGGAACGGTCCTCCCGGGGCAGCAGGCGACGGCGACCGCGACGTACACGGTGAGCCAGGCGGACGTCGACGCCGGCAGCGTGGTGAACACCGCGAACGCGGTCGCCAGCCCGCCGACCGGTGCCGCGATCACGAAGACCGCAGCGTCGACCACCGCGACCGACGCACCGGCGCCGACGATCACGCTCGACAAGACCGAGGCCCTGACCGACGGGTCCGTCGGCGTCGCCGGGGACGTCGTACGGTTCGGGTACACCGTCACGAACACCGGGAAGACGACCCTGACCGGGGTCGGCCTGACCGACGAGCAGCAGGGCCTGTCCGGTGTCGCGTTCGGCGCGTGGCCGTCCGGGACCACCGGCACGCTCGCGCCGGGGCAGTCCGTCACGGCGACGGCGACGTACCGGCTCACCCAGGCCGACGTCGACCGCGCGGCAGCCGACACCGACGGCAACGTGTCGCTCTCGAGCGCCGCGACGACGACCGCCACCGACCGCCGCACCGGTGCGCCGGTGAGCGCCACGTCCGGCGGTCGGGTCGTGCTCGACCCGTCGAGCTCGGTCGCCACCAGGAAGACCGCGGCGACGGTCGGCGGCGGCGACGTCCGCGCCGTGCAGGTCGGCGACGTCGTCCGGTACACCGTCACGGCGACGAACACCGGACAGACCACGCTCACCGACGTCGCGGTCGCCGACCCGATCGCCGGGCTCGGCACCCCGACCACCACGTGGCCGAACGCCACCGCGGGCACGCTCGCACCCGGGCAGGCCGTGGTCGTCACCGCGGACCGCACGGTCACGCAGGACGACGTCGACGCCGGGTCCATCGCGAACACGGCCACGACGACCGCGTCCACCCCCGCAGGCACCAGCGTGTCCGGCAGCGGCACCCGGACCGTCGTCACGACGAGCGGCGCGCCCGGCATCCGCATCGTCAAGGACGAACGACTGACCGACGGCGCCACCGGGGTGGCCGGCGACACCGTCGACATGACCTTCACGGTCACGAACACCGGCGACGTGACCCTCACCGGCGTCGGGGTCAGCGACTCGCAGCAGGGCGTCTCCGGCGTCCGCTTCGACGCCTGGCCGTCCACGACCGGCCGACTCGCCCCCGGGCAGTCCGTCGTCGCCCACGCCACGTACACGCTCACGCAGGCCGACGTCGACCGCGGCTCGGTCTCGAGCACCGCGATCACGACCGGCACCCCGCCGCGAGGTGCCGCCGTGTCCGACTCCGACGACGGCAGCGCGACCGTCGCACCGCGCGGGTCGCTCACCGTCGACAAGACCGCGACCCTCGCCGGGGCGACCGGTGCCGTCGGCGACACCGTCCGGTACGGCTTCCGCGTCGTGAACACCGGCAACGTCACGCTCACGGGCGTCGGCATCGACGACGTCCTGAACGGGCTGTCCGCCGTGACGATCGCCGACTGGCCGTCGACGACCGGCCGACTCGCACCGGGACAGGTCGTCACCGGCACCGCGACGTACCGGGTCACCCAGGCCGACGTCGACGCGGGGAGCGTCGCGAACGACGCCACCGCGTCCGGCACCACGCCCGCAGGCGACACCGTCACCGCGAGCGACGCAGCGACCGTGCCGCTCGCCGCAGCAGCGCCGGGGATCCGGATCGACAAGACGGAGCGGCTCGCCGACGGGGCAGCCGGCGTCGCGGGCGACACCGTGCGGCTCGGCTTCACGGTCACGAACACCGGCACGGCGACGCTGTCCGGCGTCACGCTCACCGACGCACAGCCCGGGCTGTCCGACATCGCGTTCGGCGGCTGGCCGGCCGCGGTCGGGACGCTCGCTCCCGGACAGTCGGTCACCGCGACCGCGACGGTCACACTGACCCAGGCGGACGTCGACCGCGGTTCCCTCGCCAGCACCGCCGAGACGACGGGAACCGCCCCTCGTGGCACCACCGTCTCCGACACCGCCCGTGGCAGCGTCGCGCTGACGGCCCCGGCGGACGTCTCGGTCCAGAAGCGGGCCGAGTACCTCGGTGGCGGCACGGGCCGGGTCGGTGACGTCGTGGGCTACACGTTCACGATCACGAACACCGGACAGGTCACGCTGACCGCGAGCCGCGTCGCCGACGAGCTCGCCGGCCTCGGTCCGGTCACGGTCGCCGCCGGTCCGAACGGCGACGGCACGCTCGCCCCCGGGCAGACGCTGACCGCGAAGGCCACCTACACCGTGACCCAGTCCGACGTCGACGCCGGGTCCGTCGTGAACCGTGCGACGGTCACCGCGACGCCGGCCCGCGGCGACGACGTCACCGCGTCCGACAGCGCCACGATCCGCACGTCCGACGGCGCTCCGGCGATCGCACTCACCAAGACCGAGGAGCGTACCGGCACCGGGACGCCGGCGGTCGGCGACACCGTGCGGCTCGGCTACACGATCACGAACACCGGCAACCAGACGCTCACCGGCGTCCGGGTCGCCGACGAGCAGCAGGGCGTCGGCGTCGTCGCCTACGGCACCTGGCCCGGTGCGGCCGGTCGCCTCGCCCCCGGTGAGTCCGTCACCGCGACGACGACCTACGCCCTCACCCAGGCGGACATCGACGCCGGTCGCGTCGCGAGTGCCGCCACCGCCACCGGGTCCGCCCCGACGGGAGGCTCGGTGCGCGCCACCGACACCGCCGGCGTCGACCTGCAGGCGGCTCCAGGGCTCCGGGTCACCAAGGCGGGGCGGCTCGCGCCGGGTGCCACCGGCGCTGCCGGCGAAGGCATCCGCTGGACGTTCACCATCGCCAACACGGGCAACGTCACGCTGACGGGCGTCTCCGTCGCGGACGGCCTGGCCGGGATCTCCGACCCGACCGTCGGCACCTGGCCCGGCGCGACCGGTGTCCTGGCGCCGGGGCAGACCGTCACGGCGACCGCGGCGTCGACGATCGCACAGTCCGACGTCGACGCCGGGTCCGTCACGAACTCCGCGACCGTCTCCGGCACCGCGCCGGACGGCTCCGTCGTGGACGACTCCGACACCGCGACCGTCCAGACCGCCGCGTCCGGCCCGCGGATCGGCGTCGTGAAGTCGGCGACCCTCGCGGACGGTGCCACCGGTGCCGCCGGTGACCGGGTCGAGTACCGGTACACGATCACGAACTCCGGCAACGTCACCCTCACCGGGGTGACCGCGGCGGACGACCAGGACGACGTCTCCACGATCGCCTACGGCACCTGGCCGGGCACCGCCGGACGCCTCGCCCCCGGACAGACCGTGACGGCGACCGCCTCGCACGTGCTGACGCAGGCCGAGGTGGACCGCGGCTCCCTGACGAGCACCGTCACCGCGACCGGCAACGCGCCGACCGGTGACCGTGTCCGCGCCACGGACGCCGCGACCGTCGTGATCGTCCCCGACGCCGCGCTGGCGTTCTCGAAGTCCGCCGCGTACACCGACGGTGGCCTCGGCCGCGTCGGCGACACCGTCCGCTACACGCTCACGGCGACGAACACCGGCACCGTCACGCTCTCCGGGGTGACGCTGTCGGACCGCCTCGCCGGGCTGTCCGCGATCGACGCGGACTGGCCGGGGACCGCCGGCACCCTCGCGCCGTCGCAGACCGTGACGGCGACGGCGGAGTACACGGTCACCCAGGCCGACGTCGACGCGGGCAGCATCGTGAACGCCGCCACCGCGACCGGCAACCCGCCGACCGGGGCGCCGGTCACGGGCACGGACGGCACCACCGTGCGCACCGCGGCCCCGACCGACGGCATCGCGCTGGTCAAGGACGAGCGGGTGACGCGCGGCACGGGTGTGGCCGGCGACACCGTCACGTTCAGCTTCACGATCGCGAACACCGGCAACCGGACCCTCGACGGCGTCACGCTCGACGACGACCAGGCCCGGCTCGGCACCGTGACCTTCGGGTCGTGGCCGGAACGCGCCGGACGGCTCGCACCCGGGCAGTCCGTCACGGCCTCGGCGACGTACGTGCTGACCCAGGCGGACGTCGACCGCGGCTCGATCGAGAGCACGGCGACCACGACCGCGACGACCCCGGCCGGGGACGTCGTGCGCGACACCGCGACGGGTGGGGTCGACACGGTCCGCACCGGTGCGTGGACGATCGACAAGCGCGGTGCGCTCGCCGACGGCGCCCGGGGAGTCCTCGGCGACCGGATCGACTGGACCTACCGCATCACGAACACCGGCACGGTCACGCTGACCGACGTCGACGTCGCGGACACCCTTCCGGGTGTCTCCGACCCCACGGTGTCCGCGTGGCCGAACGGCACCGCCGGCACCCTGCTGCCCGGACAGTCCGTCACCGCCACGGCACGCTCGGCCGTCACGCAGACCGACGTCGACGCGGGCAGCGTGGTCAACCGCGCGACCGCGACGGCAGCCACACCCGACGGCGTCACGGATCCCGGCGCGCAGGACGACAGCGCCACCGTCGTGCTCCGCTCCGCCGAGCAGCGCATCGACGTCACGAAGTCCGCGCGCCTCGCGGACGGCTCCACCGGGGCCACCGGCGACACCGTCGAGTTCGGCTACGTCGTGACGAACACCGGGACCGCCACGCTCACCGGCGTCACCCTCGCCGACGACCGTGCCGGGGTCTCGACCATCACGGTCGACTGGCCGGGACGCGCCGGGGTGCTGGCACCCGGGGAGTCCGCAGGGGCTGTGGCCTCCACCGCGCTCACGCAGGCCGACGTCGATGCCGGGAGCCAGGCCTCCCGTGTGACCGCGACCGGCACCGGACCCGGCGGCGGGACCGTCACCGCGACCGACTCGGCCGCCGTGACCATCGCGCCGGAACCCGCGATCGCGCTGTCCGAGCAGGGCGCCCTGGCACCGGGCGCGACCGGTGCCGTGGGCGACACCGTGCTGTGGACGTTCACCGTGACGAACACCGGCACCGTGACGCTCGACCAGGCAGCGCTCCGCGCGCAGCTCGGCGACGTGGCGTTCGGGCCGTGGCCGGGGGCCGACGGCGTGCTCGCACCGGGGCAGGTCGTCACCGCCACCGCGACCTCGACCATCACGCAGGCCGACTTCGACCGCGGCAGCGTCGCCAACCCGGCAACCGTCACGGCGACGGCGCCCGACGGCCAGACCGCGACGGCCGACGCCTCCGCGACCGTGGCGACCGGTCCCGCCGATGCCCGCATCGGCATCACGAAGACCGCGGCACTGCCGGACGGCGACACCGCCCCGCGGGCCGGTGACGTCGTGACGTTCACCTACCGCGTGACGAACACCGGCACCTCGACGCTGGACGGCGTCGCGGTCACCGACGCGCAGGACGGCGTCGGCACGGTGTCGTACGAGTGGCCGGGTGCCGCCGGGGTCCTCGCTCCGGGGCAGACCGTCACGGCGACCGCGACGGTCGCGCTCACCCAGCAGGACGTCGACCGCGGATCCCTCGGCAGCACGGCGACCGCCACCGGCACCCCGCCGACCGGCCCGTCCGTCGACGCGACCGCCGACGCGACCGTGGTGCTGCCGGGATCGCCGTCGCTCGACGTGACGAAGGCCGGCGTGCTCCGCGACGGCGCCACCGGATCGGTCGGCGACACCGTCGACTACACCGTCACCGTGCGGAACTCCGGGACCACGACGCTCCACGACGTCGCGGCGACGGACCCGCTGCCGGGGCTCGGCGCGCTGCGCTTCGCCGACTCGTTCGACGGCACGCTCGCACCGGGTGCCGCCGCCACGGCGACCGCCGCGTACACGGTGACCCAGGACGACGTCGACGCCGGCAGCGTGGTGAACACCGCGACCGCCACGGCGAACCCGCCGACGGGTGCGCCGGCGACGGCCTCCGGTTCGGCGACCGTCGGACTCGCCGCTGCCGCCGCCGGGATC
The DNA here is from genome assembly GCF_049341845.1 of Curtobacterium guangdongense. Taxonomy (NCBI): domain Bacteria; kingdom Bacillati; phylum Actinomycetota; class Actinomycetes; order Micrococcales; family Microbacteriaceae; genus Curtobacterium; species Curtobacterium guangdongense. The sequence goes on along the minus strand of NZ_JBMPIT010000003.1, from coordinate 169,288 downwards.
ACCATCGACAAGACCCAGCAGCTCGCCGACGGGGCCGCGGGGCGAGCGGGCGACCGGGTGACGTACACGTTCACCGTCACGAACACCGGCTCGGCGACGCTCTCCGGTGTCACGGTCGCCGACGGCCAGCAGGGGCTCGGCGCGGTCAGCGTGCAGTGGCCGGGCGCACCGGGGGTCCTCCGACCCGGGCAGTCCGCCACGGCGACCGCGACCTACACGCTGACGCAGGCAGACGTCGACCGCGGGCGGATCGCGTCCACGGCGACGACCTCGGGCACGAGTGCCGCCGGGGCCACCGTGCGGTCGTCCGACGACGGCGCCACGACGATCTCCGGGACCCCGGGGCTGTCCGTGGTGAAGTCGGGGACCCTCGCGGGCAACGGCTCCGCCGGCAGCACCGTCCGGTGGGCGATCGACGTGCGGAACTCCGGCGCGGTGACCCTCACCGACGTCACGGTCACGGACGACCTCGACGGGTTCACCACGACGGGCACGACCTGGCCGGGCGGCGCTGGTGTCCTCGCGCCCGGGCAGACCGTGCGGGTCACCGGGACCTCGGTCCTCACGCAGGCCGACGTCGACGCTGGCGGGGTCGTGAACACCGCGCGCGCCACGGGCACCGCGCCGGACGGGACCTCGGCATCGGCCGGCGGATCCGCCACCGTGCCGACGCCGAGCGCCACGCCGGGCATCACGATCGTGAAGACCGCACAGCTCGCACCCGGTGCCACCGGCGTCGCGGGGGACACCGTGCGCTTCCACTACGTCGTGACGAACGGCGGGGACCAGACCCTCTACGGCGTCTCGGTCCGCGACGCCCAGGCCGGCGTCTCCGCCATCACCTACCAGTGGCCGGGCACCAGCGGCGTGCTGACGCCCGGACAGTCCGTCACGGCGGACGCCACGTACGTGCTGACGCAGGCCGACGTGGACGCGGGTCTCGTGACCTCGCCCGCGACGGCCACCGGGTACGCCCCGGACGGCGTGCCGGTGGCCGACTCCTCGAACGCCGGGATCAGCCTGCCGACGGCGCCGCACCTGACGCTCGTGAAGACCGGCACGCTGTCGGACGGCGACTCCGGCGCGGTCGGCGACACCGTGGACTACACGTTCCGCGTCACGAACGACGGCAACGCGACCCTGACGGGCGTCCGACTCGACGACCCGATGGCCGGGCTCTCCGGCGTCACGTGGACGTGGCCGGGAACTCCCGGACGACTCGACATCGGCCAGACCGCCACCGGTACCGCGAGGTACACGGTCACGCAGGACGACGTCGACGCCGGCACGGTCGTGAACACCGCGACCGCGTCCGGCACGGGCCCGACCGGCACCGTCGTCGTGAGTTCCCCGTCCGGTGCGACCGTGCCGGTCGGGGACGCCGGGGCGGTCGGCGACCTGACGATCACGAAGACCGTGCAGTACGCCGAGGGCACCGACGGTACCGTGGGCCAGCAGCTGCAGTACGGTTTCACGCTCGTGAACACCGGGACCGTCACGCTGCACGACGTGCACGTCGACGACCGGCTTCCCGGGCTCGGCACCGTCGTCTACGGCCAGTGGCCCGGGACGCCCGGTGTGCTCGAGCCGGGGGAGCGCGTCACCGCGACCGCCACGTACACGGTCGGTCAGTCCGACGGCGCCGCGGGTACGGTTGTCAACAGCGCGACGGCGATCGGGACGCCGCCACCGGGGGCCGTGCCCGGCGACGCCCCGGTCGTGTCCGCGCCCGACAGCGTCCGGATCACCACCCGACCCGCTGCGGGGGTCCCTGCCCTCGCGTTCACCGGGGCGGACCCCGCCCCGGCACTGGCCGCAGCCGCCCTGATGGTGCTGCTCGGCCTCGCACTGGCGGTCGTCGGGAACCGCCGCCGCTCCAGGAAGGAACACCGATGACCCTGCGCCCCACGCGCTCCGTCTCCGTCCGACTGCTCGCCCTCGCCGGGGTCGCCGCACTGGGGCTCGGCCTCGCCGGGTGCTCCGGTGACGCCCCGGACGGCAAAGCGTCGGCGTCGGCGTCGGCCTCCGCCACCGAGCAGCCGGCGATCACCGAGGTGCAGACCCCGGCAGGCGGTGAGGGCGACTACGTCGGCGCGGTCAAGGACGTCCAGGTCACCTCGTGCAAGCGCGACGGGTCGACGTGGTCCGTGAAGGGGACGGCCGAGAACCCCGAGGACAGCGCGCAGAGCTACCGCATCTACGTCTCGCTCCTGAAGGGTGCGTCGGACACCCGTGCCGTCAAGGAGGTCGACGTCGACGGCGTGGACGCCAAGGCCTCGAAGGACTGGGACACCACCATCGACACGTCGGAGAGCGGCCTGTCGTGCGTCCTCCGCGTGGAGCGGTTCGCCGCTTGACGCAGTGACCCCGCTCCCGCGCACGCAGGTCGGCACGACCGGACCGGTGGTCCGTCGTGTCGGCGCGCTCGTCGTGCACCGCCCGCGACTGGTCGACCGCATCGAGCGGGCGCTCGACGACGGGTGCCCGGTCGTCGTCGAGGGGACGCCACGAGCGGGCGTCACGACGCTCGTCGAGGACTGGGCGGACCGGACACGACGCACGGTGGTGGTCGTCTCGGCGAGCGCGGGTGACGACGCGGTCACGTCCGCGGTGGCGGTCGCCGCCGCCGGTGATCCGGACGGGAGGCACGCCCTCCTCGTCGACGACGCCCACCTGCTCACCACGGCCGGCTCCGTCGCCGTGGCCGGGTTCGCCGCGCACGGTGCGCTGGTGCTCGCGGGCAGGATGCCGGTCCCCGACGGGATCCCCGAGGCGGTGCGGATCGGGCCGGGCGACCTCGCCCTCGACGCCGCGGAGACCGCCACCCTGGTCGGCCGTGCGGTCGGCGTGGTCGTGGCGCCCGAGGTCGTCGCACGGGCGACGGAGTCCGCCGCGGGCAACGCCGGGGTGCTGGCCGCCGCGAGCGGGCTCCTCGCCGCCGAGGACCGTCCTCCCGTCGACGTGTCCGCCCGGTTCCGCCGAGCGACCGACCGAGCCGCAGCGGAATGGGTCGAGGCGACGCTCGACGACGCGGGGCTCCAGGACTTCGCCGAACGTGCCGCGACCGCCGCGCACGCCCCGGCCGACCTCGTCCGGCACCTGACCGGTGTGCGGGACCTCGTCGCGCCGTACCGAGCCGCTGCCGTCGCCGGACTCGGCGTCGCCGGGCCGGGCGTCGCTGGAACGGGCGACGCCGACGACACCGACGCGTTCACGTGGCACCCTGCGGTCGCCGTCGCACTCCGTCATTCCGCCGCCCGTCGTGACCCCGAGGGGGTCAGGGCCCGCGCCGAGCAGGCGGTGGCGTGGTCACTCCGGCACGAGGCGACCGTCCCGGCGATCGACGCCGCCGTGCAGCTCGGCGAGCTCGACGTCCTCTCCGACGTCCTCGTCCGGAACTGGACCCGCATCACCGGACCGGGCGCACCGGCCATCGCCCGCATCCTCGATCCGATCCAGCCGCGCCGAGCAGCCGACCACCCGGTGGTGCTCGCCGCGATCGCCCGCGCCGAGGCGGCCGCCGATCGGCACCACGCACGAGCGTCCCGCGTGAACGCCGCGGTGCTGCCCGCGATCGCCGCGCGGATGTCCGACCTCCCCGGCCACGAACTGCCGTTCCTCGCGGCCGTCGACGCCCAGGCGCGACGCATCGCCGGCGACGACCGTGGCGCCCGCCGTGCCGCGGCGACCGTGGGCCGGGCCCTCGCCGTGCTCGACGGTGACGGGCTCACGGAACTGGCACCGCGCCTCCCGTACGTCCTGCAGCAGGTCGCCGCGACCGCGCTGATGGACGGCGACACCGAGGGTGCCCTGGCGACGCTCGCCGGGATCGAGCCGGCACCGGGACCGGACGGACCGCTGCAGCAGGCCGCCGTCGACGGGCTCACCGCCTTCGTGCACGCCCTCGCCGGCGAGGTCGACGTCGCACGACGCCTGCTCGAGTCCGGCGACGCGCTCGACGTGCCCACCGGGGTCCTCGCGAGCGCCGTCGTCGCGCTCGAGGACGGCGACCCGGACCGTGTCACCGGGCTGCTGCGGCGGATCGATCCACTCTTCGGGGCGTTCGAGCACTGGCCGATCGTGCTCGCCCTCCGCGCCCGCGCGACGACCATCTCCGGACGGGTGCCTCCGGCGGACCAGCTCGCGGTGCACGACGCCGAGGTGCAGCGCTTCCGGCTCCGGAGCGCGGCGACCGGGGTCGCGGCACGGTTGCTCGCGCGCTCCCGGATCCGCCTGCAGCTCGCGGCGGGGCAGCTGCGGCAGGCGGAGCGCTCCCTCGACGCGCTCGGGCCGGTGCGGGCGTGGACGGCGGCAGAGCACGTCGGGCTCGCGCTCGCCCGTGACGAGCCGGACCGGGCGCTGCGCGTCGTCACCGCGGTGTCGGTGCGGTCCGGGTACGAGGCCAGGACGTCCGCGGTGCTCGTCCTCTTCCGGGCCGTCGCGCTCCGGCGGACCGGGGACGTGCTCGGTGCCGTGGCGTCCTTCCGCGAGGCGCTCGACCTGTTCGAACGACACGGCATGCGCGGCGAGCTCCTGACGCCGCCGCGGGACGACGTCCTGCAGCTCGTCGAGGCCTCGGACGACCCGCGTGGGCGTGCCTACCTGGAGCCGCTGCTCGGGCTCACGTCGGTGATGCCGGGGCCGGACATCGCCGTGACGCTGTCGGGGCGGGAGTCGGTCGTGCTCGGGTTGCTGGCGGAGCCGCTCAGCCTGCCGGAGGTCGCGGCGGAGCTGCACGTGTCGGTGAACACCGTGAAGACCCAGGTCAGGAGCGTGTACCGGAAGCTCGGGGTCTCCGGCCGCCGCGAGGCCGTGGAGCAGGCGCACGGCCTCGGCCTCCTCGGGCGCTGACGCCCGCGCCGCGTGGACGCGCCGCGTCGCGCCGCGCCGCGCCGCGCCCGTTCGGTGAGATCGCACTCCGTGTCGGTACCGCCGCGGCGATACCGACACGGAGTGCGATCTCACGGCCGTGGACGGGCCGCGGACGGGCCGTGTCAGCGCTCGGCGGTGGTGCGGCGGGCGACCAGGCGGGGCTCCACCAGCAGTTCCGTCGCGGCCAGCGACGGGTCGGCGATGCGGGCGAGCAGGCGTTCGCCGGCGCCTCGGCCGATCTCGACGCTGCGGTCGTCGATGCTCGTCAGGCCCACGTACCGCGTCGCCGCGACGGGGGTGTCGTCGTAGCCGATGACGGAGACGTCCTCGGGAACGCGGAGTCCGCGCTCGGCGAGGGACGACATCGCGCCGAGCGCCATCACGTCGTTCGCGCCGAACACCGCCGTCACGTCGGGGTGCTCGTCGAAGAGCGCGGTGGCGGCACGGAAGCCGGCGTCCTCGGTGAGTTCCTCCGGCAGGGTCGACACGTGCACGATGGCTGCCTCGCCGACGCCGTCGCGGAACCCCGCGAGGCGTTCGGTCGCGGCCGCCGAACGGGCTCCGACGAACCCGAGTCGGGTGTGCCCGAGGCCGACGAGGTGTTCGGCGGCCATCCGTCCGCCGGCACGGTCGTCGTTCGCCACGGTGTCGGCGCGCGGGATCGAGACCCGGCCGCCGGCGATGACGAGCGGGGTCGATGCGGGGATCGCGAGGTCGGTGTCCGGTTCGCCGGCGATGACGATGCCCTCGACGCGCATGGACAGGAACCCCTCCACCGGGGAGGCGTCGAGTCCGGTGTTGAGGAACCGGTCGGCCACGACGAGGCGGTGCCCCTGGTCCTGCAGCGACTCGCGGAGGCCGGTGAGCAGGTCCACGAACCACTGGTTGCGGAAGTCGTCCAGCACGACGCCGATCGTGCGGCTGCGGGTCCCCGCGAGCGACACGGCCGCGGTGGAGGGACGGTAGTCGAGCTCCTGGATGGCCTTGAGCACGGCGGCTCGTCGTCCGTCGCTCACCCGAGGGGAGCGCTGCAGCACGAGCGAGACGAGCGACTTCGACACCCCCGCCCGGGCAGCGACGTCGTAGATGGTCGCGGGTTTCGCGTCTCCCATAGTCAGCATCGACCTCCGGCTTGCGTCCTGCGATCGTATCGGTGTCCGACGCGCTGTCGCTCCCTCCTGTCTCCTCCAGGGCGGGATCGAGGGAACAGAAATCGTCGAGTCGGCATCCACCACCCGACGATTTCTGTTCCCTCGATCCCAGGGAGGCGTGCGCTGGGTGGGTGGCGAGTTCTCCACACGGGAGGCTCGGCGCCGGTTCTCCACGGAGTCGCACTTCCGGCGGATGGTGCGTCCGGAGCTGCGCAACGGTGGCGGGATGCGCCCACGACCGCTTCCACCACCGCTCCGTACGCGGTCGTTCGACGTGCACGCCGCCGACCGTGCGGGGGTGTCGCGCGAACGACTCCGCCGACTCGACCTCGAACGTCCGACCCGCTCCGTCCGGTGGCACAGCGCTGCTCCGCCGCAGGGTGTCGAACGCATCAGGGCGTTCCGCCCCGTGCTCCTTCACGGACAATTCGTCAGTCACGTCTCGGCCGCAACGTTGTGGGAGCTCCCGCTTCCACGCGGCCTCGACGATCGCGTCCACATCAGCAGCATCCGACCGGCGGGGCAGATGCGCCGTAGCGGGGTCGTCGGGCACCGCGCCACTCCCGAACGAGCACAGGTCCGGCAGCGGTGGGGCATGCCGTCCAGCACTCCGGCTTCCTGCTGGGTCGAGTGCGGATCGTTGCTCGGCCTGGACGACCTCGTGGCCCTCGGCGACGCGATCGTCACGGAACCCCGGTGCGCGACGACAGCAGCGGAACTGCGACGGGTGCTCGCGCTGCACGGGTCCTGTCGCGGCGCGCAACGGCTCCGTGCGGCGCTCGAGCTCATCCGGGTCGGACCCGGCTCACCGCAAGAGACCCGGTGCCGCCTGCTCATCGTCCGGGCCGGGCTTCCGGAGCCCGACCTGCAGGTCGACGTCTTCGACGAACGCGGGTACTTCGTCGGGCGCGTCGACATGGCGTACCCGGAGCGGCGCATCGCGATCGAGTACGAGGGGGACCACCACCGCACCGACCCAGGGCAGTGGGCGGCGGACATCCGCCGGTACCGGGAGCTCGAGCGGTTGGGCTGGACGGTGCTGCGCTGGACGAAGTCCGACCTGACCGTGCACGGGTCGGCGATCCTGGCGCACCTCGCCGCACTGCTGGGCAAGCGCGGGTAGCGTCCGGTGCATGGCGACGCTGCTCATCACCGGGGCCGCAGGCAGGATCGGTTCGAGTCTCCGTCCTCGCCTGCGTGCTGCCGGTCACGACCTCGTGCTCCTCGACGAACGGGTGCCCGTCGACGCGGTCGTCGACGGGGAGCGGTTCGTACCGGGGTCGGTCAACGACGAGGACGCACTCGAGAACGCCCTCGTCGGCGTGGACACGGTCGTGCACCTCGCCGGGATACCCACCGAGGCCGACTGGGACTCGCTGGTCGCAGCGAACCTCACCGGCACGAAGAACGTCCTCGAGCGGGCAGCGGCGAACGGCGTCCTGCGAGTCGTGCAGGCGAGCTCGATCCACGCCGTCGGCCGGGTCTCCGAGGACGTGCCCATCGCAAGCGTGCCCGGTGACCGAGTCCCACGGCCGGATTCGTTCTACGGCGTGACGAAGGCCGGTATGGAGCTCCTCGGCAGTCTGTTCGCCGACCGGTACGGGATGTCGATCGTCTCCGCGCGGATCGGTGCGTTCGGAGAGCAGCCCTCGTCGCGACGGGCGCTGCTCATGTGGACCTCGCCCGATGACCTCGTCCGGCTCGTCCTCGCGGCCGTCGACCTCACCGAGCCCGGGCACCACGTCGTCTGGGCGCTGTCGAGGAACTCGGGATCTCCGGCAGACCTCGGCGCGGGCGAGGCCATCGGCTTCCACCCGCGCGACGACGCGGGCGCCGTGCTCGACGCAGACGCGATCGACGATCTCCCAGACGAAGACGCCCGGTGGCTCGGCGGTTCCCTGGCGACCACTCCGCTCGGCCGCCGCCCCCACTCCTGACCCGCTCCCGCGCCCCGCGCCGCGCCCCCCTCCGCCGTGCCGTCGAGGGAACAGAAAACGTCGGGTAGCGCCTGTCGACCCGACGTTTTCTGTTCCCTCGATGCTCGCTCGGGCGCGCCACGGGAGCGCGGCGGGGCCGGGCGACCCCGGCCCCCACCCCCTACCCGATCAGGCTCGGGCGCAGGTCGCGCAGCGTCCGGGATCGTCCCTGGCGGGCAGCGACCACGAAGGTGACGAGCAGCGCACCGACGAGCCAGCACGCCAGCGTCCCCGCGTCCGACCACGCCGCACCCATCGACCCGCCGTACATCGTCTGCCGGAGTGCGTCGACCGAGTACGTCATCGGCAGCGCGAAGTGGAGCGCCGCCAACGGCCCGGGGAGCGTCTGCCAGGGGAACGTGCCGCCCGCTGTGACGAGCTGCACGAGCATGAGCACCAGCCCGAGGAACTGCCCGACGGACCCGAGCAGCACGTTGAGTGCCATCAGGATCGCGGCGAACGTCGCCGACGCCAGCACCATCACCCCGATCGTCGCCCCGGCGTGCACCACGTTCAGGTCGAGCGCGAACCGCACGATGAAGAACAGCGCCACCATCTGCACGACCCCGAGCACCACGGGCGTGAGCCACCCGCCGAGGACGATCTGCAGCGGCTTCCGCACCGCCGTGATCGCCCGCTTGGAGATCGGCTTGAGGATGAGGAACAGCGCGTACATGCCGATCCACGCCGCCAGCGAGATGAAGAACGGGGCCAGTCCGGCACCGTAGTTGTCCGCCGCCGCCACGTTGTCGTCGCCGACCTTCACCGGGTCGGAGATGACCGACGCCTGCGACTCACGCTCGGACGCGTTCGACGCCGGGATCTTCGTCCGGCCCTCGTCGAGCTGGGACGCCAGCGTCGATGCGCCGTCCCGCAGCGAGTGCAGCCCCGTCGCCAGGGACTGCGCGCCGTCGTCCGCGGTCGCGGTGCCGGACGCCAGGGTCGCTGCGCCGTTCGACAGCGTCGGCGCAGCGGCGGCCAGTGCCGAGGTCCCGGAAGCGACCTGCGACGCCCCGCCCGACAACGTCGACGCACCGGACGCGGCGGTCGCGATCCCGGAGCTCAGGGTGGGTGCCGCGGCAGCGAGCTGCGACGCGCCGTCGGACACCTGCTGCGAGCCGTCCCGCAGCTGGTCGACCTGCTGGAGCTGGGTCTTCGCGGTCGCGAGGTCGGCCTGCACCTTCGGGTCGTCGAGCTGCTGCTGGACACCTGCCTCCAGGACCGCCTGCACCTCCGGCGTGATCGTCACACCCTGCTCGGCGGCACGTGCTGCGATCGCGTCGACGACCTTCTGCGCGGACACGTCGTCGAGGAACGCGAGCGCCGGGTCGGTGGCGTCCGCCAGCGTCTTGTTGCCGGCGGCGACCTTCGCGGCACCGTCGGCGAGTGCCGCGGTCTGTGACGGCAGGGCGGCGGTCTGGTCCTTCGCGGACTGCAGCCCCGATGACAAGGATCCGGCACCCGACGCGACCTGCTGCGCCCCGTCGTTCAGCTTCGCCGTCTGGGCGGGGAGCGAGGCGGTGCCCGATGCGAGCTGTGACGCACCGTCCTTCAGTTGCGACGTGCCCGAAGCGAGCTGATCAGCGCCGGAGCTCGCCGTGGTCGCACCGGAGGCGAGCTGCCCGGCGCCGTCGACCGCGTCCCCGAGGCTGTCGCGCACGTCGGCGAGCCCGACGAGCAGCGTCTTCGCGGCCTTCTTGCCGACCTGCTCGGCCACGGCCGTGCGCATGGTCTTGCCCGCCTGCTCCGCGATCGTCGAGGCGAGGTACGAGTTCGTGTCCGCCGTCGTCATCACGAGCTCGGCACGCTTCGGGTCGTTCGACTGCGCCGACACCAGGGACTCCGAGAAGTCGTGCGGGATCGTCACGACGAAGTCGTAGGTGCCGTTCCGGACGCCGGACCGGGCGTCGGCCGCAGACGTCTTCGACCACTTGAAGTCGCCGCCGTCGATGGCGCGCTTGGTGACGTCCTTGCCGTAGTTCACGGTGTCACCGTCGAGCGTGGCACCGGCGTCCTGGTTGACGATCGCGGCCGGGACCTGGTCGAGCTTGGCGTAGGGGTCGCGGTTCGCCCACAGGTATGCGCCGCCGTAGAGCAGCGGCACGACCATGAGCGCGATGAACGCGAGCCGTGCGAGCGGGGTCGCGGTGAGTCGCGCGAGTTCCGCGCGGATGAGCGAGGTGGTGGTCACGAGCGGGTCTCCATGTGGTCGGACGGGAGGCTCGGCTCGCCTCCGTCGGTCCGGGTCGCGTCATCGGGACCGTCGGTTTCGGTCGTGCCTTCCGCGGGCACGTCTTCTGTGGGTACGGGGATGGTCGCCAGGAGGCGCTCGGCGGTGGCCGCCGCGGCCTTCGAGGTGACGAGCAGGACGGTGACGCCGCGCATCGCGACGTCCCGCACGACGGCGAACCAGCCCTCGACGGAGCCGCCGTGGCGCTCCGGGGAGGTGATCACGAGGCCGGTGACGCCGTCGCGGAGCAGTGCGAGCTCGACGAGCAGCCGCACGCGGACGTCGGTGGGGACGCGCTGCACGTGGGTGTCGGCGTAGGCGGTCATGCCGAGTTCGTCGAGCACGGTGTCGACGTGCTCGCGGGAGGGACGACGCTCGGCGAACGCGAGCTCTTCGCGCACGATCCGGCGAAGCGTCATCACGGGGAAGGGCTCGGCGATCCCGGGGGTGTCCACGAGCGCGAACGCCCGTCGGATCGCCGCGGGATCGTCGTGTCCGTCGACGAGCACCCGGCCCGTCTCGGGCTTCATGCGGCCGCCGGCGACGAGGGACGCCAGCACGGGCGCCTGCTCGGTCTCGACGGCGACGATGCCCGGACGGTGGGGTCCGGCGACGGCGGACACGACGGGGAGGGCTGCGCCCGGTTCCTCGCCGATGCCGGCGTGGTCGATCTCGAGCGTGGTCATGCGAGGTCCTCTTCGGAGCTGATGGGTTCGGTGAGGAGTGCGGTGCGCCAGTCGATGCCGGCCATCCCGAGTGCCGAGATGACGACCATCCTGCGCCCCTCGTCGTCCGGGGTGGCGGAACGGGTGGCTTCGTCGAGGACGGCGATGCAGGCCCCCTCGACCAGCCGGCCGAGCGTGGCGGCGTCGACGTCGTCGCGCATCGAGCCCTCGGCGATCCCGAGCGCGCACGCATCGCGGACCTGCGCCCGGAGCGGTGCGAACACCTCGGCGACGGACTCGCCGAACGGGCTCCTGACGGCGATGCGGGCCATCGAGCGGACGTGCGAGACCTCGGACCAGAGGGTGACCGCGATGGCGGCGATGCGGGCGGCAGGGGGCAGGTCGCGGAGGTCCGAGGAGGTCGGCATCGCGGCGGCGATCCGGGACGCCCCGGCGGTGACGACGGCGCGGACGAGGTCGTCGCGGGAGGGGAAATGTCCGTAGACCGCACGGCGGGAGAGCCCGGCGACGGCTGCGATCGACTCGATCGAGGCGTCCGGGTCCCGCTGCAGGGCGGTCTTCGCGGCGTCGAGCAGTGCGGCCCGGTTCTCGGTCGCATCGCGGCGCGGAGCGCGGACTGGGGCGTCAGGACTGGTCACGCCGCCCATCGTAATAACTTGCACACCACTGTGCAAGATCGCAGGAAGGGGTACCCCCGAACGGGGGACGTCCCCCAAAGTGCCGACTCCCGCACCTGAGCAGCAGCACATAGCTTCTGAGCAATTCCCCAGCAACACGGACGGAGCCAGGAGTGCGCCCAGTGAACCGTGCAACACAGGACCCGAACACCCCCAACCCGAGACGCATGACCCGAGTCGTCACCGCACTCGTCGCGGCCGGAGCCCTCGCCTGCGGCGGTCTCGCCGTCGGTGGCACGGCGTCTGCCGCGCCGGCCGGCGTCGCATCGGCCGACCTCAAGCTGTCGGCACCGCTGCGGAGCGCGAAGCCCCAGACGACGATCGCCGCCTTCGTGCGGACGACCGGCGAGGGGGCGCTCGCCGTGGACGCCAAGGCGAAGGGCGGTGACCTCACGCAGTCGAAGAGCCCGTCCGGCGCCGCGAAGCAGCGGCTGTCGGCGATCAAGTCGACGACCGAGGACGTCCGCGACGCCGTGCAGTCCGCCGACGCCGATGCGACCGAGCTCTACACGACCGAGTACACCGTCCCCGGTGTCGCCGTCGTGGCCGACGTGGCAGCGCTCCGCAAGGTCGCGGAACGCTCCGACGTCGAGAGCGTCATCCCGCTCACGCCGAAGAAGATCGTCGACCCGACCGTCAGCGAGCGCGCCGACGCGGCTCCGAGCGGCGTCGACCCCGACGCCGTCAAGCCCGGCGCCGACGGCGTCAGCCCGAAGAACGCGGCGAGCGACGTCTACACGCGCGCCCTCGACGCCTGGCAGCAGACCGGCCACACCGGCAAGGGCGTGAACGTCGCCGTGCTCGACACCGGCCTCGACTACACGCAGGCGGACTTCGGCGGCCCCGGCACGACGGAGGCGTACGAGCAGGCGCTCGCGAGCTCGAGCGCGCCGGACCCGAGCTGGTTCGACGCGAAGAAGTTCCTCGGCGGCTACGACTTCGCCGGCCCCACGTACAACGCGGACCCGGCCTCCCCGGCCTACGACCCGACCCCGAAGCCCGACGACAACCCGATCGACGGCAAGGGCGGCGACCACGGCACCCACGTCTCCGGCACCATCGCCGGGTACGGCCTCGACGCCGACAAGAAGACCTTCGAGGGGGACTACAAGAAGCTGACCACGCAGTCCGTGCAGGACATGTGGATCGGCCCCGGCACCGCACCGGAGGCCGGGCTCTACGCCCTCAAGGTCTTCGGTGACGGCGGCGGTTCGACCGACGTCACCGGTGCCGCGCTCGACTGGGTCGGCCAGGCACTGACCGAGGGCAAGGACATCAACGTCCTCAACCTGTCGCTCGGCTCCGACTACGGTGCACCGGACGACCCCGACAACGCCAAGATCGACGCGCTCACCGCCCGCGGTGTGCTGCCGGTGATCGCCTCGGGCAACGCCGACGACTTCACCGACATCGGTGGCTCGCCGGGCAACGCCGAAGGAGCCCTGACGGTCGCCGCGAGCGCCACCGGCCAGAGCCTCTACGACGGCGTCCAGGCGACCGCTCCCGCTGACGTCGCGAAGACCTACCGTGCGCAGTACTCGCAGAACTACCAGGGCGCGCTGCCGGTCGAGGGCGACGTCGTCGTCCCGACCACGAACGTCGACGGCTGCGCCGCGTTCAGCGCGGACGAGGCCGCGAAGGTCAAGGGCAAGGTCGTCTCGCTGAAGTGGACGGACGGTGCGCTCGAGTGCGGCTCCGGTGTCCGCTTCAACAACGTGCAGGCAGCCGGCGGCGTCGGCGTCCTGCTCGCCGGGACGATCAACACCTTCGACAGCGGGATCGCGGGGAACGCGACCATCCCGGGTGCCGAGCTGACGGCGGACAGTGCTGCGAGCCTCCAGTCCGCTGCCCAGGCCGGGACCCTGCACGTGAAGTTCGCCGACGAGCTCAAGGGCTTCCAGCTCGCAACCGACGCCGATGCCGTGAACACGCTCGCGCAGTTCACCAGCCGTGGTGTCCACGGGTCGTTCGACGACATCGTCAAGCCGGACGTCGCCGGCCCCGGGGTCAACGTGATCTCCGCGGCCAACGGCACCGGTGATGGCCGCATGTCGATGAGCGGCACCTCGATGGCGACGCCGGACGTGGCGGGCATCGCCGCGCTGACGTTCGAGTCGCACCCGACGTGGTCGGCGCCGGACGTGAAGGCGACGATCATGAACACCGCGACGCACGACGTGCGGGACGGCGACGGGAACGCGACCCTGCTGCGGCAGGGGACCGGCCGTGTCGACGCGCTGCAGGCGGTCACCGCCGGCACCACGGTGCGCAGCGTCGAGAACGACCAGCTCGTCACGGCGTCGTTCGGTGTCGTCGAGGTCGCCTCGCCGACCACCGAGAAGCGCACGCTGCAGATCAAGAACACCGACGGTCGGCCGCACACGTACGACGTGGCCTACGAGTCCCGCGTCGCGCAGGCCGGCGTCGCGTTCTCGATCGACAAGCAGCGCGTCACGGTCGTGCCGCACGGCACCGCCACCGTCACCCTGACGATGACGATCGCCGACCCGACGAAGGTCGGGCGCACCATCGACCCGACCCAGGAGTCGACGACGCTCGGGTACCAGCGCGAGTTCGTCTCCGCTGCGACCGGTCTCGTCACGTTCACGCCGACCGACAAGAAGTTCAACCCGCTGCGGATCGGCACCTACGCCGCGCCGAAGCCCGTGAGCGCCGTGCACGGTTCGGACGTGTCCTTCGAGAGCGACTCGGCCGAGTCGTCGATCGCCCTGGCCGGCCGCGGTGTGACCGGCGCCCTCGTGGCCCCGTTCGTCCTCGGCGGGACCGACCCGCAGGAGTCGTTCCCGGACGGTTCGGCGAAGCAGTCGCTCCAGGCGGCGGACATCAGGGCCTACGGCGCGAACGCGTCGGACGGCACGCTGGCGTTCGGCGTCCAGACGACCGGTCCCGACGCGAACCCCGGCGCCGTGACCAACGTCGAGGTGCTCATCGACGCCGACCGTGACGGCACGCCGGACTACCTGGTGTACGACGCCAAGTCGGCCACGGTGGACGCCACGTTCGCGACGACGATCGACCTCGCCACGGGCGAGACGCTCGACTCGCAGCCGCTCAACGGCGGGGCACCGGGTCATGACGTCAACACGTTCGACAGCGCGGTGAAGGTGCTGACCGTCTCGCAGGAGGCGATCGGTGTCACCGGCGCGTTCGACTACTCGGTGCTCACCGAGTCGGCGTACGCACCGGCACTCGCGACGAGCGGCTCGTACGTGGTCGACGACACCAAGTCCGCGACGTTCGACCCGTCCGCACCGGCGCTGTCGTTCGGGGGAGTCCTCTTCCCGGACAGCGGCTCGATCCCGGTGACCCGCTCCGCCGGTACCTCGTCCGCGAGCGTCCTGCTGCTGCACCTGCACAACGCGGTCGGTGACCAGGTGGACACGGTGTCGGCGACGGTCGCTGCGCCGAAGCTGGCGCTCCGCGAGGGCAGCGCGGTCACGGTGTCCGGCACGCCGAAGGTCGGCAAGAAGCTGACCGCGCAGCACGGCTCCTGGAACGCCCGCGGCGTCAGCTACTCCTACGAGTGGCTGCGTGACGGCGAGGTCGTCTCGGGCGCGGACGGCGCGAAGTACAAGCTGGGCACCGGTGACGTCGGGCACCGCTTCCAGGTGCGGGTGACCGCGTCGGCGAAGGGGTACCAGGACGGCACCGCGACCTCGGCGTCCACCGCGAAGGTGACGCGCAAGTAGGGGTGCGCCGCGCGCCCCACTGAGGGAACAGAAGACGTCGGGTCGGGTCATCCAGCCCGACGTCTTCTGTTCCCTCGATCGGCCGGGATGCGTGTCGCGGATATGTAGTTAGACAAACTAGTAAATCGGTGGCACGGTGGTGACCATGCAGAACACGTTGTCGCAGCTCCGGCAGAACCCAGTCGAGTGGCGCCGTCGTGGCCTGACCCCGCCGGACGTGATCCAGGCGATGGTCAACGAACGGCTCGCCGAGCCGGGCCACAACGCCCCGATGACGAACCCGAGTTACGCAGACTTCTTCCGGTCCTGATCCCCGGCAGAAGAGACGCGCGGACGCGATCGGGTCGCGGCCGTGGATGAGAGCGACGGGAGGCACGGTGCCAGCTGGCACCGTGCCTCCTGGTCGTTCCTGCGGTCGCGTCGGCCGATGCGGCCGTCGGCTACGTCGGTTCCGGTGCCTCGGCGCAGGTAGCGAGGAAGTGGCCGTCCGATAGACTCGGGTGGACCACCGGCCCGACGGTCGCGTGAGGTCCTCCGCCAACGTGAGGAGAACCAGATGCCCGCAGCAGTCATCATCGGCGCCCAGTGGGGTGACGAGGGCAAGGGGAAGGCGACCGACCTCCTCGGCAGCCGCATCGACTACGTCGTCAAGTTCAACGGCGGCAACAACGCCGGGCACACCGTGGTCGTCGGCGGCGAGAAGTACGCGCTCCACCTGCTGCCGTCCGGCATCCTGACCCCCGGTGTCACGCCCGTGATCGGCAACGGCGTCGTCGTCGACCTCGAGGTCCTCTTCCAGGAGCTCGACGCGCTGAAGGCCCGCGGCGTCGACGTCTCGAAGCTCCGCGTCTCGGCGAACGCCCACGTCATCACCCACTACCACCGCACCATCGACAAGGTGACGGAGCGCTTCCTCGGCAAGCGGCAGATCGGCACCACCGGTCGTGGCATCGGCCCGAGCTACGCGGACAAGATCAACCGCGTCGGCATCCGCATCCAGGACATCTTCGACGAGAACATCCTGCGCCAGAAGGTCGAAGCAGCCCTTGACCAGAAGAACCACCTGCTGGTGAAGGTCTTCAACCGTCGCGCGATCGACCCCGAAGAGGTCGTCGAGTCGCTGCTGTCCTTCGCCGAGCGCCTGCGCCCGATGGTCGCGGACACGGCCCTCGAGATCCACCGTGCCCTCGAGCGCGGTGAGACCGTCCTGTTCGAGGCTGGCCAGGCGACCATGCTCGACGTCGACCACGGCACGTACCCGTTCGTCACGTCCTCGTCGGCGACCGCGGGTGGCGCGGCGACCGGTTCGGGCATCGGCCCGGGAAAGATCCAGCGCGTCATCGGCATCGTCAAGGCGTACACGACCCGCGTCGGCGCCGGACCGTTCCCGACCGAGCTGTTCGACGAGTCGGGGGAGTTCCTCCGCGCGAACGGCTTCGAGTTCGGCACCACGACCGGTCGTCCGCGTCGCTGTGGCTGGTACGACGCCCCGATCGCCCGGTACACGGCGCGCATCAACGGCGTGACGGACTTCGTGCTCACGAAGCTCGACGTGCTGACCGGGCTGGAGACCATCCCCGTGTGCGTCGCGTACGAGGTCGACGGCGAACGCGTGGACGAGGTCCCCGTCTCGCAGTCGGACTTCCACCACGCGAAGCCGATCTACGAGGACTTCCCCGGTTGGACCGAGGACATCACGGGTGCCCGTTCGTTCGAGGACCTCCCCGCGAACGCCCAGGCGTACGTCCTGGCGGTCGAGGCGATGTCCGGCGCACGCATCTCGGCGATCGGCGTCGGCCCCGGTCGTGACGCGATCGTCGTCCGTCACGACCTGCTCGGCCAGGACGCGGCCTGACGATGCGGATCCTGTTCGTCTGCAGTGGCAACATCTGTCGGTCACCGCTGGGCGCACAGGTCCTGGAGGCTCGGCTCGGCTCGGTGGCGTCGTCGTACGTCATCGAGTCGGCCGGCACCATCGCCCAGGACGACATGGCCATGGACGGCACGGCCGCCGCGCAGTCCGTCCGGCTCGGCGGCGACCCGTCCGCACACCGGTCGCGCTACCTGACGGAGTCGATCGCCGTCGGCGCCGACCTCGTGCTGACCGCTGAGCGCTCGCACCGGGCCGACGTCGTCCGCCTCGCGCCGCGGGCCGCAAAGCGTGCGTTCACGATCAAGCAGTTCGCGCGGGTGCTCGACGGGCTCGAGCCGTCCGACCTCGCCGACGTGCACTCCCCGGAGGCGCTCGTCGAGCGGGTCGCCCGACTCCGTGGCACCGTCGCGCCGCCGGTCGACCCCGCTGACGACGACGTCGACGACCCCTACCGTCGCTCGGAGTCGACGCACGCCCGCGTCGCCGACGAGATCGACCGGGCGCTGGCGACGATCGCCGACGCCTTGCGCGCGGTCGTGTAGCGCGGGGGCAGCCCGGCGGGCGGCCTGACGCTGCCGCGTCGGCCGCCGGTAATCGAGGGAACAGAAAACGTCGGGTCGTCCGCGGAGACCCGACGTTTTCTGTTCCCTCGATGCCGTGCGGGGCCGCTCGCGCTCGACTTGGCGCGCGCTCGACACCGCGCGCTCAGTGGCGGGCGAGCACGTGGCGGTCGCGGCTGGCGGCAGCGCCGGCGAACCCCTGGACGACGAGCAGCGCCAGCAGCACCCCGATGGGCACCGTCCACCCGCCCGTCGCGGTGTGCAGCAGCCCGATCCCGAGCGGCCCGAGCCCGGCGAGCAGGTACCCGATGCCCTGCGCCATCGTCGACACGTGCGCCGTGTGCCTGGCATCGGGGGAGCGCCACACGATGTAGCTGAGCGACAGGCTGATCGCCCCGCCCTGCCCGAGGCCGAGCAGCGTCATCCACACCCATGCCCCCGTGGCCGGTGCGACCGCGAGCCCGACGAACCCCGCCATGCAGAGCACGACGACCACGAGCACCGGCACCCACGACGGCCGGATGCGCCGGGCGATCGCCGGCCCCGCGATGCCCGTGAGGATCCCGGGCAGGCTCGAGTACGCCAGCATCAGCCCCGCCGTGTGCGCGGAGACGCCGGCGTCCTGCAACACCGTCGGTGCCCAGGTCAAGAACGCGTAGTACGACAGGCTCTGCAACCCCATGAACCCCGTCACGGCGATCGCCACCGGATCGCGGAGGAGTGCCGTCATCCGGGGCTCGCCGGCCTCGGACGGAGCATCGGCCGCGCGGGTCTGTCCTGCGACGCGCACGTGCCCCGGGTTCTGCAGCGCACGCGGTAGCCACACCAGGAACGCCAGCACCGCGGGGAGCGCCCAGAACGCCAACGCCGGTCGCCACGACCCGCCGAACGCCGCCATGAGGGGCACGACCGTGGCCGACGCGACCGCGGCACTGAGGAACAGCATCGTCGAGTAGAGCCCCATCATCAGCCCGACCCGGTGGGCGAAGTCGCTCTTGATCGCGGCCGGCATGAGCACGTTCGCGACCGCGATCGCCGCCCCCGCGAGCACCGTTCCGCCGTACAGCGCCCACCCCTGCGGCTCGAATCGGAGCGCGATGCCGAGCGCGAGCACCGCCATCGTGAGTCCGAGCAGCCGGTGCAGCCCCACCCGCCTGGTCAGCACGGGCGTCAGGAACGCGAACGCCCCGAACGCGAACACCGGGATCGTGGTGAGCAGGCTCGCCGCCGACGGGGTGAGGTGCAGCGACCGCTCGACGGCGGTCAGCACCGGCCCGACCGAGGCGACGCCCATGCGCAGGTTGATCGCGATGAGCAGCAGCCCAGCGCCGACGTACCAGGCGGCGAGCACCCGACGGCGCCGCGCGGGCGGAGGCACGGTCACGGGGAGCGGGACGGAAGCGGTCGAGGTCATGCCATCATCCGACCACCCGCCGCCCCTTGCCCGGAACACGTACACTGCCGTTTGATGTCGAAAACCCGCCTCCCTGCCGATCAGGTGATCGACGTCCGGCTGACCGACGACCGGGCCGAGGCGGCGTTCCACTTCGACCACGCGGAGACGACCACCCCGCACACGCACACCCGCGGCCACCTGGTGCATGCCGCCAGCGGCGTCCTGTCGCTCATCACCGACGACGGCGCCTGGATCGGCCCGCCCAACCGCGTCGCGTGGGTGCCGGCCGGCGCCGAGCACCGGCACCGCGCCCACGGGGAGACCGACATGCGCGTCGTGTACCTCGACGCGGACGCGGCCGCGTCCCTGCCGTCCGGGCCCGCGGTCCTGGCGGTCACCCCGCTCGCACGGGAGGCCCTGCTCGCCGCCACCGCGCAGGTGCCGCGTTCCGAGACGGCGCGTTCACACCTGCGGGCGGTCATCGTGGACGAGGTCGCGTCCGCGCCGGAGCAGCCGCTGCACCTGCCGGAGGCGCACGACGTGCGGCTGCGCCGCGTCGTCGCCCTGGTCGAACGCGACCTGAGCACGCCGTGGTCGCTCGGTGCCCTGGCGCGGCAGACGGGCGTCGGGGAGCGGACGCTGACACGACTGTTCCGCGACGAGACGGGCATGGGGTACCGGCAGTGGCGGCTGCAGCTCCGGGTGCACCGGGCGCTGGTGCTGCTCGCGCAGGGGTGGTCGGTGACGGACACCGCGGCGGCGTGCGGCTGGGCGACGACGAGCCAGTGCATCGAGCAGTTCTCCCCGCTGGTCGGCATGACCCCCGGGGCGTACCGTCGAGACGTGGGGATGATCGGCGCATGACCGGACGTCGCGGAGCCAGGGCCGGGACCGTGACCTGGCTGTGCTGGTGCGCCGCCGGGATCGTCGTCACGTTCGGCGTCTTGGTACTCGTGGGCCGGTGGATGCCGACGACCTTGTGGGTCGCCACGGCCTGGGTGTTCGTGGTGGTCGCCGAGCGTCGGGTTCGACAGGTCTTCCCGCGGCGTGCACCCCACTGGCTCCTCACGGTCGTGTACACCGTCACCTTCATCGGACTCGGGCTGGTGCTCCCAGCGCTCTGGCCGGACACCTGGCACCGGGACGGCGTGCTCCTCGGACTGGTGATCGGCATCGTGCTCCTGTCCTTCGGTGCGGCGACCGCGGTCTTCGCGGAGCGGTACATCCCCCGGCGGGCGATCGATGCGGAGATCGAGCGGTACCGGCGGTCTGTCGATGATGCGTGACCAGGCGACGGGATCGCGCCCGGTCCGATGACCCGGTGGACTGTCCGCTGAGCGAGTACCCCGGTGGGGGACGTGTACCCCGGAAACGCGTCGCACCGTCCCGCGAATCCGGGAACTGACGATGGTCCGCATGAACAGAACCCGTGAATCGACGGGGGCAGCTGGCGAGCGGATGGGCCGGCGCCATACGGTTTGAGGACCGCAGGATGTACCCCGGAACGTGACAGGAGCAGCGCGATGAGCATGACCGACAGCAGCACGAAGACGCAGCGTGACGTGACCCTCGACACCGACACCGTCGACACGATCGCCGTCCTCGAAGCCGAGACCGTCAGTGCCTCGCGGCCGGCTCGCGCCAAGCTCACCTGGACGCAGGAAGACGCCGGCGAGTGGATCGCCAACTACGGCGGCTACTTCGGCGGTTCGGTCGACAAGCGCGACGGCCGCTACGTCGCCTCCGACACGTTCGGCCTCGTCGTGGGCGAGTTCACCTCGCTCGAAGACGCCCAGGGCCACCTCGCCGACCAGCTGCACATCATGCTGCCGCCGGTCATCCGCCCGGTCGACTAGTCAAAGAGCACCACACCCCTGTACGTCCTGAGGAAGGAACCATGAGCATCGCCGAGTCCCACCGCCCCGACACCGAGGCGAAGCTGGACACCGAGACGATCGAGGTCATCACCGCGATCGAAGCAGAGGTCGTCACGCCGTCGACCCCGACCCAGGCGCGCATCATCTGGTCGCGCCCGGACACCGGCCTGTGGGCCGCGAACTACGGCGGGTACTACGGCGGCACCGTCGACCAGCAGGGCGCGCACTACTTCGTGTCCGACACCTTCGGGCAGTACGTCGGCGACTACCGCACGCTCGACGAGGCCAAGGCCGCACTCGCCGACCGCCTCAGCCGGGTG
Source organism: Curtobacterium guangdongense (assembly GCF_049341845.1). Taxonomy (NCBI): domain Bacteria; kingdom Bacillati; phylum Actinomycetota; class Actinomycetes; order Micrococcales; family Microbacteriaceae; genus Curtobacterium; species Curtobacterium guangdongense. The sequence continues at coordinate 147,960 of NZ_JBMPIT010000003.1, read as the reverse complement.
CTGCCGGACGTCATCCGCGCGGCCCGGTAGTCGCACCGACCTCGAGCTGACCGCGCCGCACCGACCTCGAGCCGGCCGCGCAGCACCGACCTCGAACTGACCGCTATGCGCTGACGAGCTGCCCCGTCGCGCCGGTCCGCTCCGGTGCCACTGCGACGGCATCCCGTCGCAGCGCCACCACGGTGACGTCGTCGTCGTGGTCCATCGACCGGGCGAGTGCGATGAGGCGCTCGACGATCGCTCCGGGGCTGGTGTCCTCGCGTGCGATCGCGGCGACGCGGTCGATCGTGTCGAGCTCACCACCGAACAGGTCGAGCACGCCGTCGCTGATGCACACCAGCACGTCGTCCGGTCCGAGTCGGGTCTCCGCCGTCGTCCACACCTCCTCGAGCCCCAGGCCGATCGGCAGGTACGAAGACGCGAGCCGCTCCGCCGAACCGTCCCGCCGCGCGATCACCGTCAGCCCGTGGCCGGCGTCGACCCACCGCAGCACGTCACCGTCGATCCGGGCATGGAACAGCGTCGTGAAGCCGGCCGTCGTCTCCACATGGTCTGGATCGACCGCGAGGCCCTGCGATGCCCGGTGCACCGCAGCAGCGGGATCCGGTTCGGTGCGGGCGCTGCGCAGCACGGCGCGGACCGCGGCCGCGAGGAGCGCGGAGCCGACGCCCTTGCCCATCACGTCGCCGAGCGTCAGCGTGAGCCCGCCGTCCGTCTCGTACCAGTCCAGGAAGTCGCCGCCGACGCTCCTGGCGGGCAGGCACGTCCCGGCCACGCGGTAACCCGGGACCTGCCCGACCGACCGGGGGAGCAGCGAACGCTGGATCTCGGCAGCCCGCTCGATCTCGGCCTGGACCACTGCCTCCCGGTCGCGCGACCGCCGGAGCTGCGCGCCGTGCAGGCGGCTGAGCTGGTTGACCACGATCGCGAGCGTGCCGTACGCGATGAGCACCACGCCGAGCCGGACGAACTCGGTGGTGGGGTCGGCGGCGCCGCCACCGAAGAGGAACGGCGTCAGGATCACGACCGCCGTGCCGAGCGCGGAGTACAGGATGAATCGCCGGCCCTCCTGCGCGGCGAGCCACACCACGGGGAGCACGACGAGCGCGGTGAACACCGACGTCGACGAACCGGTGGACCAGCGCAACAACCCGAGCGCGAGGAAGTCGATCGCCGGCACGATGTTGACCAGCGGCGAGTTCGAGCCGCCGCGGACGCCGACCACCGCGGACCAGAGCGTGGCGACGATCGTCAACGCGATCGCGGCGAACAGCCCGCCCTCGTCGGTCACCCTGAGCTCGGGGAGCGTCAGGGAGAGGACGGTCGCCATCGCGACGAGGAGGGCGAGCGGGGCCTGCTTCATGAGCGGGCTGAGCGACCAGCGCTGCCGGAACCGGGTCGTCGTGTGCATGGGGCCGCCTCCGCTCACAGCCCTGATCCCGGGCCCGTCGTGTCCTGGTTCGGGACACACCTGGTGTTCGGAGTCCTCGCGATCAACGCTAGGTCGCGACACCGGGCCGCAGCACCCCCAGAATACGGGGCGATCAGCGCGGCCAGGTGGCGACGACCGCCACGGCGTTGAACACGGCGTGCGCCAGGATCGCTCCACCGATCCGGTCCGTCATCGCCACCAGCGTGCCGGTGAGCAGCCCGAGCAGGAACGTCGTGACGAAGACCTCGAAGCCGCCGAGGGTGGATCCGCCCGCACCGATCACCACGTGCACGATCGCGAACACGAACGCCGTCACGACCACCGCCAGGAACCGCGTCCGCGGTGTGAGCGCGTCAGCGAGTCGGCGCTGCAGGATCCCGCGGAACACGAGCTCCTCGACGACCGGGCTCACGATGCAGGTGCCGATCGCCGCCACCAGCAGGAGGACCACGGAGAGGTTCCCGAGGGTTGGCGCCGGAGTGAGGCCGGTCGTCCCGAAGAACGACAGCGACATCCCGGCGTCCACGGCCCGGCAGACGACCACGATGCCGATCGCCGCGACCACGTCGGCCAGGTCGAGCCGGAAGAGCGGGCGGACGGCACGCGTCCCTCGCAGGGCGACGACCGCTCCGATCACGAGCGGCACCCACACGGCGAGATCGCTCGCCAGCACCTGCGCGACCGGGCTCGGCAGACCCCCAGTTCGTGCGACAGCACCAACGATCCGCGTCAGGACCACCGCGACGACGATCGCGATGAACACGACGATGAGCGTGCGGTCCCGCGCGGGTGCCTGGACATCCGGTTCGGGCTGCATGGTGTCACCGTACGGGACACGGAACGCGGTGCGACCACGAGCCGACACGAGTGCGACTCATGCGTGTGGCAGTATTTCCCTGCCGAATGCTGGGAGAATCCCGGCTCGCTCGCGACGGGACACCGCGACGGCCGGCGATCTCCAGGGGAAAGGCAGGCGCGTGGAGCTACGCGACTACATCACGGTGCTGCGCAAGGGATGGGTGCTCATCCTGGTGCTGGCGCTGGTCGGCGTCGCCGCCGCTGCCGGCTTCTCGGTGCTCAAGAAGCCGGTCTACTCCGCCTCGGCCCAGGTGTTCGTCTCCACGCAGACGAGCGGCAGCGCGAGCGACCTCGCACAGGGCAACACCTTCACGCAGCAGCGGGTCCTGACGTACTCGAACCTCGTCACGACACCGATCGTCCTGCTGCCGGTGATCTCGAGCCTGAAGCTCGACATGAGCGCGGACGAGCTCGCGAAGCTCGTCACCGCCGATGCCCCGACGAACACCACGCTCATCGCCATCACCGTCAACGAGACCGACCCCGTCCAGGCCGCCGACATCGCGAACGCGACCTCGCAGAGCCTGACGAACGTCGTGCAGAACATCGAGGCCACCGACGCCAACGGCGCCAGCACGGTGAAGCTCACCCGGGTCAAGGAAGCCCAGGTCCCGAGCACCCCGATCAGCCCGAACGTGCCCGTCAACGTCGTCCTCGGCCTGCTCGTCGGCCTGGCGCTCGGTGTCGGCCTGGCCGTCCTGCGCGAGACCCTCGACAACCGGGTGCGCACCGAGGCGGATATCGAGAAGATCAGCGACAAGCCGATCGTCGGTGGCATCGCCTTCGACAACAAGGCTTCGGAGCGGCCGCTCATCGTGCAGGTCGACCCGCGCAGCCCCCGGGCCGAGTCCTTCCGCACGCTCCGCACCAACCTGCAGTTCGTCGACATCGGCAGCGACGCCCGCACGTTCGTGATGACCTCGTCCGTCCAGTCCGAGGGCAAGAGCACCACCGTCGCGAACCTCGCGATCGCCCTCGACAGCGCCGGCTACAAGGTCATCCTCATCGACGCCGACCTGCGTCGTCCCCGCGTCGCCCAGTACATGGACCTCGAGGGCGGCGCCGGTTTGACCGACGTCCTCATCGGCCGTGCCGCACTCGAGGACGTCGCCGTCCCGTGGGGCCGCGGCAACATGGTCGTCCTGCCGGCCGGCGAGATCCCGCCGAACCCGTCCGAGCTCCTCGGTTCGCAGGCAATGGGCCTGCTCATCGAGCGCCTCGAGGCGCAGTTCGACTACGTGCTGTTCGACGCCCCGCCGCTGCTCCCCGTCACGGACGCCGCGATCCTGTCGAAGAAGGCATCGGGCGCGATCGTCGTGGTGGCCTCCGGACGGACCATGAAGGGCCAGCTCGCCGGCGCCGTCCAGTCGCTCCAGAACGTCGGGGCCCCGATCGCCGGCTTCGTGATGACGATGATGCCGACCAGGGGACCCGGGGCCTACGGCTACGGCCGGTACGGCTACGCCTACGGGTACGGCATCGACGAGGAAGACGCCCCGAAGCCGCCGAAGCAGGCTCGCCGCGGTCGCGTCGGAGCGCTCCGGAAGGCGGAGCGGTGAGGGCGGTCTCCACGTGAGCCCGCGCCGGGGATCCAGCAGCCTCGGCCGAGCGATCTCGCGTCGCACCCTCGTCTGGGTCGGGATCGTCGTCGTCGCCCTCGTGGTGATCGACGTGGTCCTGGTCGGTCTCGCCGTCGCGCGCACCGCGCCTTCGACGAACGGCACCGCCGGTCCCATCCCCACCTTCTCCAGCACCCCGATCCCGACAGGGACCGGCACGGCTGCTCCGCAGCCAACCGCCACCAGCGGGACCGCAGCGATGGTCACGCCCGGCCACCACCTGCTGTCCGCCACCAACGGTCTGGAGGCATGGCGAGCCTCCAGTGGGACCTGTGGCGGTGACGAGGCGGTGCTGCAGCACACCGTGGACGGCGGGAGATCGTGGACCTCCGTCGGTCTCGGTGACGGTGTGAGCACCGTGCTGGCGCTCCGCGCCAGCACCACCGGCGTCGCCGTCGTCGCCGGCACCGGTGACGACTGCGCGCCCACCGTCCGCACCAGCACGGACGACGGTGCCACGTGGAAGGACGGTCCGGACGGAGCGGCCGGCGCCGCCATCGGGACCGACGGTCTCCTCCTGAAGAGCGGCACCGTCGACGCGCCCTGCCCGGACCCGATCGAGGTCTTCCAGGGCACCTACACGACCGCCGTCACCTGCGACGGCGAGGTCCAGTGGCGATCCGGCACCGGGGCGTGGGTCGCTGCGCCGATCGACGGCGTCCGGTCCCTCGCCGACGCCGGCAACACCTACACGCTCGCGCGCACCGGCATCGCGTCGTGCGACGGCGTGCAGATCGCGAGCATGCCCGCGGCGAAGGTCACCGCCACCACCGAGGCCACCGCGCTCGGCTGTGCGGCGGATGCCGACGCCAGCGGGGCGGTCACCATCGCCAGGGCCGGGCAGCACGTGTGGTTGTGGGCCGGTGACTCGGTGCGGGTGTCGGGTGACGGTGGTGTCACGTGGTGACGATGACCAGCCGGCAGACGACGGCGGCGGTGCCGTGGGCGAAGCGCTACGCGCGGCGGGTGCTCGTCACCGACGTCCTCGTGCTGATCTGGGTCGCGTTCGGCGTGCAGATCGCCTGGTTCGGGCTCGACAGCGCCAAGGTCGCGGTCAGCGGCAGTACTGCTGACCTCGCGGTCGGGTACACGGTGGTGTCCGTGTGCGTCATCGCGGCCTGGCTTGTCGTTCTGGCCCTCTACGACACCCGCGACCACCGGTACATCGGCACCGGCTCGGCCGAGTACCGCCGCATCGTCGACGCGTCGATCCGGCTCTTCGCCTTCGTCGCGATCGTCGCCTACGTGTTCAAGATCGACCTCGCCCGCGGCTACATCTTCATCGCCTTCCCGCTCGGGACCCTCGTCCTCATGCTCAGCCGGTGGATGTGGCGGCAGTGGCTCAACGCCCAGCGGCAGGGCGGCGCCTACTCCGCGCAGGTGCTGCTCGTCGGGTCGACGGAGAGCGTCGAGCACATCGCCCGCGAGCTCGCCCGGCACCCGGAGGAGGGGTACCGGGTGGTGGCCGCATGCGTGCCGTCCGGTTCGGTCGGTGGACGACTCCCGGGGACGGAGATCCCGATCGTCGGTCGCATCCCAGACGCACTCTCGGCGCTGGGGCCGTCCGGGGCCGACACCGTCGTCGTGACCGGTTCCGAAGAACTCGGAGCCCAGGCAGTCCGCGAGCTCAGCTGGGGGCTCGAGGGCGGGCGACAGCACCTGATCGTCGCGCCGAGCCTGACCGAGATCAACGGTCCTCGCATCCACACGCGCCCGGTCGCCGGCCTGCCGCTCATCCACGTCGAGATGCCGCGGTACGAGGGTTCGACGCTCTTCCTGAAGCGTGCGTTCGACATCGCCGGATCCGGGCTGCTGATCGCCGTGCTCTCGCCGGTGCTGATCGTGCTCGCCCTCGCCGTGAAGTGCACCAGTGCCGGCCCGGTCCTGTACCGCCAAGAACGCGTGGGGCTCAACGGCGACCCGTTCAACATGCTCAAGTTCCGCTCGATGCGGGTGAACGCCGACGACGAGCTCGCCGCGCTGCTGGCCCAGCAGGGATCGTCTGACAAGCCGCTGTTCAAGGTCTCGAACGACCCGCGGGTGACCTCGATCGGGCACTTCCTCCGGAAACACTCACTCGACGAGTTCCCGCAGCTCTTCAACGTGCTGCTCGGGTCGATGAGCCTGGTGGGTCCTCGGCCCCAGCGCTCCGGCGAGGTTGCGCTGTACGACAACGCCGCACACCGTCGTCTGCTCCTCAAGCCCGGGATGAGTGGGCTCTGGCAGGTCAGCGGTCGTTCCGCGTTGTCGTGGGAGGACGCCATCCGGCTCGACCTGTACTACGTCGAGAACTGGTCGATCACGGGGGACGTCACGATCCTCTGGAAGACCGTTCGTGCGGTGCTCGCGCCGGGGAACGAGGCGCACTGATGGTCGGGCTGATCGCACACGAGTGGATCGCACCACACGGCGGTTCCGAGAACGTCGCCGAGGCCATGGCCCGTGCGTTCCCGGACGCCGACGTGCTCGCGCTCTGGAACGACGCCCCCGGCCGGTTCGACGGGCATCCGGTCCGCGAGACCTGGCTCGCACGGTCCCCGCTGCGGCGGAGCAAGGCCGCGGCGTTGCCGTTCATGTCCGCCGCGTGGCGCCGGGCGGACGTCGAGGACTACGACTTCGTCCTGGCGAGCTCACACGTCTTCGCGCATCACGTCGGCGGTCGGCGCGCGCGACGGAAGTTCGCGTACGTGCACACCCCTGCCCGGACGATCTGGGCGCCGGAGCAGGACACCCGCGGTGCGAACCCGCTGGTGCGTTCGCTCGCACCGGCGTTCCGCAGAGCCGATCGTCGCCAGGTGTCCTCGGAGATCACCTACGCCGCGAACAGCCGGTACATCCAGCAGCGCATCGCGGACGTGTGGGAACAGGACTCCACCGTCATCTACCCGCCCGTCGATGTGCGCACGATCCGTGCCGGCGGCTCGGGATTCGACGCCGTTGACCAGCAGGTCCTCGACGGCCTTCCGAGCGACTTCGTTCTGGGTGCCTCTCGCTTCGTGCCCTACAAGCGCCTCGACCTGGTGCTCCGGGCCGGTGCTACGGCGGGCCTTCCGGTCGTCCTCGCCGGTAGCGGTCCGATGCGCGCCGAGCTGGAGGACACCGCACGTGGCCTTCGCGTGCCGGTGCACTTCGTGCACCGGCCGTCGGATGCCGTACTCCACGAGCTCTACCGCCGCGCGAGCGTGTTCGTCTTCCCTGCCGTCGAGGACTTCGGCATCATGCCCGTCGAGGCCATGGCCGCGGGCACCCCGGTCGTCGTCTACCGCGAGGGCGGGGCGAGCGAGAGTGTCGAGATGGTCGGCGGGGGAGTCGTCGTCGACCGATTGGCTGAGGGACACCTGGCGCGGGCAATCCGCGACGCCGTCGGATTCGACATGAGCGCTGTCCCTGAACGGGTCGAGAAGGGATTCGGAGAGCGCGAGTTCCGCTCGCGGCTCCTCGACTGGATGCAGCTCACGCGTGAGGAGCGCACCCGATGACCCTCTACGTCGACACCAGCCGTGACGGCATGCACGGCATCGGCCGCTACTCGCGAGAGGTCGTGTCACGGCTCGACCTCGAGTGGACGGACCTCGGTCACCGTCTGCGCAAGCCGCTGCCGGTCGACGCGCTGAACCCCAAGCGCATGTCGCTCTCGAAGAACGACGTCGTGTACGCGCCGGGCTTCAACGCGGGCATCACCCGTGCGACACAGCTGCTGACGATTCACGACCTGATCCACCTGCAGGTTCCGTCCGAGGGATCGGCGCTCAAGACGCTCTACTACGAGCGGATCATCAAGCCGGCCGTCAAGAAGGCCGGGCTCGTCTTCACGGTCTCCGAGACCTCCAAGTCCCACATCGCCGAGTGGCTCGACGACGATTCCGTCGAGATCGTGAACACCGGGAACGGAGTTTCAGAGGTATTCACTCCAGAGGGCCCGAAATGGCTCGGCATGTCCGACTACTTCGTCTACGTCGGCAACATGCGCGAGCACAAGAACGTTGACGTCGTCCTCGACGCACTTGACGCCGTAGACGACTTCGGCCTGGTGATCGTGACGTCGGACGTCGTTGCCGCGACCCGAGCCGTGACGGCCCGCGGATTGGGTGGGCGCGTGCAGATACGAAGTGGCGTCGACGACGACGAACTCGCAGCGACCTACCGGGGAGCGCTTGCTGCTCTGATGCCCTCCACGAACGAGGGCTTCGGTCTACCCGCTGCCGAGGCCGTGGCCTGTGGCCGGCCGGTCGCTTATTGGAGAGGCTGTGAGAGCGTCGCAGAGATCGTCGGTGCGAACGGCCTCGCGGTGGGCGACGCTCACCGCGTCGACGAGTGGGCTGCTGCATTGCGATGCTTGGCGACGACGAGCGCTTCAGCGGTTCATCCGAACGCGCGAATCGATCGCCACTGGGCCGGAGTCGCCCGGATCGTGGAGCACCGAATCGCGGGCATCCGATGATCCGGCCCTACCGATGGTTTCAGCCGTGGGTGTTCCTCCTGCTGCCAGTCCTGGCGAGTCTCCTCGCGTGGGCCGTGCCCGGAGAGGGGACCTACCTACGGGGCTTCGCCGTGCGAAGCGACTTCTCGCCATCAGCGGCTTTCGCGCTCGGTGCCTGGTACCTCGCGTGTGTCCTGGTGTTGGCGTTCGGCTCTGCGGTCGGACGCTCGATCCGGCAGTCGCCCGTCTTGCTGGCCGCCGAGCAGAACGCGGCGTTCGAGCAGTACTTTTACCGAACCCTCACTGCCTTTGCCTTGGTGGGTGTCGGCGGGGCCTACTACCTGATCTCCCGGGAGCTTTCGATTCTCGCGGCGATCCAATCCGACCAGGCCAACCTGCTCTCCCAAGCGCTACTGGACGGGTCGTCCGTCGGAACCCTTCGTTACGCGGTCACCGTCGCAGCCCCGGTCGGACTGATACTCGCAATCGAGCGGAAGGCCAGTTGGCTGTCTGCAGGTCTCAACGTCATCCTGCTCTTGTCTGTCGTCCTCCTCAGTTCCCGCCTCTCGCTGATCATGGCGACCGCCGTGTTTGTGTTCCTGTACTTCCAGCGCAGGCCGAACGGGCGTCTCAGGGTGGGGATCGCGGTCAGCGCAGGAACCGTGCTGTTTCTCCTGCTGGCGGTCTTCAACTACACGCGGAACGCGAACTATTACCGTTCATTCGGTGTCGACAATCCGATTGCGATGAACGTGTACCAGATACTCAGCTACGTCGGCGCTCCGTCGCAGGTGTCGGTCGGAGTGGCGGACGCGATCGTTGGCGGCCGATTCCCCGTCAATGTCTCGGCGTTGCAAGCGCTGCAGGCGGTCGTCCCGACGTTCCTGCAGGCGACTAAGGGAGACAAGTCGGCGGCCGTCGACCTTGGGCTGTACGCCTACCAGGTCGACATCGCACCGAACCTCAACGCAAATTCGTCCTTTGCGGACGTCTACGCTCAGTGGGGCTGGTGGGGGCTCTTTTACACGTTGATCGTGCTCGGGGTAGCAGCAGCCATCTACTCGCACTTTCGGCGATACCAATCCGTTGTGGCCGTCCTTGCAGCGGTGATGGGATACGGATTTCTCGAATATTGGCGCGGATACCTGTTCAACACCGGCAACGTCGTCTTCCTCGTGCTGATCATCCTGCTTTCGGCATGGACTGCGCGATTGCTCGTCAGCCTGCGTCGATCCGACCTACCGTCGCCCAATGGGCGGCAATTCTCGCTTGGAGATCATTGATGGAACGCTCGGTCAGTCGATCGAACATCGTCTACTGCACTGTCGTGGCGCAGAACTACCTCCCTCAAGCCTTGGCGCTGTACGACAGCATCCGGAACGTCGAGCCCGACAAAGAACTCGTGATCCTCGTCGTCGACGGCGATCGCCGTGATCTCGAAGCCGACCGGCCAGGCCTCCGCGTCGTCACGACCGAGATCCTCGGTCTTTCCAAGCGAGATGTTCTTGAGCTGGCCGCCATCTACGACGTGGTGGAGTTCTCGACTTCAGTGAAGCCGCTGTTCTTCAAGGCGCTCCTCGAAGATGCCGAGACTGTTGTCTACCTCGACCCGGACATGATGGTCGTTACTCCACTCGTCGAGCTCGAGAGCCTCGTCGCAAAGCACGGGATCGTCCTGACCCCGCACTTCCTCCAGCCGATCCCGCGGACGGCGGAGCACATCACCGAAGGACACGACCTGACGGTCGGGATCTTCAACCTCGGGTTCTGCGCCGTCGGACGAAAGGCGATCCCGTTCCTCGACTGGTGGTGGTCGCACCTTGAACGCGAGTGCTTGATCTACCCGTTGCTCGGCGTGTTCGTCGATCAGAAGTGGGTTGACGTCGGGGCGAACTTCTTCGGAGCCCACTCGCTGCGCCACGCGGGCTACAACATCGGCCCCTGGAACCTCCATGAGCGTCGCTTCGAGGCGACCGACGACGGATACCGCCTCGCCGCCTCCGGGGACGAGCTGCGCCTCATGCACTTCAGCGGATTCGATCCAGCCGACCCAGAAGCGATCAGCGTTCGACTCTCGGTCGACTTGCGTGAAGTCGGTGACGAGTTCCCAAGCCTTCGGGAAGTCAGCCACGACTACGCGGCGAAGGTCAACGCCGCGCAGCGCATGCTCGGCCCGTCCCCCGAATACGGATTCGCCCGTGACGGTGAGGGCGCTGCCCTGACGAAGCGAACGCGTCGCGCCTACCGCAAAGCACTCTTGGAGGCCCCGGAGGGACGCAGGCCGCCGTCGCCGTTCATCGGCCATGAAGTCGCTCGGTTCCGGGCCTGGAAACGTCGGGCGCTCGCATCGCGCCTGAGCATCACGCTCGGCGACGCGTCAATCGCCGCGAAGTACTCGTTCCCTGACGAGTTCGCCGTTGTGAAGAAGCGGCTGCCTGGGTTCGGTGCCCTGCGATCGCGTCTGCTGAACGCGGGCCGGATTCGACGTTGATGCGCGAGGAGGTCGTTGCGGTTGTGCCGCTTCACAATCCCGACGCTGGAGTACACGAGCGTCTTGAACGCATTGGTCGTCAGGTCGCCTTCCTCGTGGTGGTGGATGACGGGTCGGACGAGCCGTTCGTAGCGGCCGATTCGCAGACCGACATGTCCGTCATCCGCCAGCCGAACGCAGGCATCGCGCGCGCTCTCAACGTCGGTATCCGGCGTGCTCTCGCGGCGCGGCCGAGCAGCGGCTACGTCCTGACCGTTGATCAGGACTCTTTGCTCGACGAATCGTTCGTTGCTCAGTCCCTCCGTGCGTTCACGGCTGCGCAGCGTGACGGCGTCGATGTCGCGGCTACCGCCACCGAGCGACACAACGAGAAACCGGCCGCTTTCATCGGCAACGTTCGGGGGCATCGCATCGCCCTGCATGTAGCGCAGTCGGGAATGGTGTTCTCTCGCCAGGGTCTCGAGCAAGTCGGGCTCTTCGACGAGTCGCTTGTCATCGATGTCGTCGAGACGGACTGGTGTCTGCGGGCGCGTCGGCTCGGGAAACACGTCGTCCTGGCTCGGGGCACTTCGATGGGGCATCCGGTCGGGGACGTGATCCCGATCAGGGTCGGTGGGCGAGCGATCACGATCGCCGGGCGCAAGCGGACGCTCTCGCACCACTCTGCATTGCGTCGGTACTACATCACCCGCAACCGCGTCCTGGTGTACCCACGCTACCGGTCTGTGGCCGCCGCCTGGCTCCTGCGAGACACCGTGGCAGAAGCGAGGACCCTCGTGTTGAGTCTGCTCCTCGGCCGGGATCCGGCTGCGCAGCTGTTCGCAACGATTGCGGGCCTGGTGGACGGAGTGGTCGGGAGACGAGGCAAGGCCGCCGACTGGCTGGTTCGGGCATTCGACGGCGCGAATGGGAAGCGCTCATGAGGGCTCGGCACCTCAGTGCTGTTTCCATCTACGCGGCCTCGGTCTTGGTCTCGGCTCTCGTCACGCTCGTGAGCATCCCGGTCGTGATCGGCGCCGCCGGGCCCGCCGCTTGGGGCGGCCTCGCCGCCGGTCAGTCGATTGGGACTGGCGCCTCGGTGCTCATCGGATTCGGCTGGGGCACGACCGGGCCGACGGACGTCGCCCGTGCCGCCGTGCCGGATCGTCCGAAGTTGTACCTCGAGTCCTACCGAGCGCGCTTACTGCTCGCGCTCCCGATCACGATCGTCGCGGCGTTCGTGACGTTCATCGTCGTTCCCTCTGCGCCGTGGGAATCAGCGCTGAACTGTGTCGCATACGCCGGTACGGGGCTGCTTGCCGGGTGGTTCTTCACCGGTTCTGCCCAACCGAATCGGTTCATCGGCCTGGACACCGCACCGCGGGTCGTCGGGGGCGCAGCGGGCGTGTTCGCCGTGGCGGTCGGCGCACCCCTGTACTCCTACCCCGCTCTCCAGCTCCTCGGCATCGCAGTCGGGGTCGCGGCATCAACGGCCACCATCGCAGGGGCAAGGGCGATCTTTGCAGGGCTTCATGCGCGACGGTCGATCGTGGTCCTCCGCGGGCAGTCGGACGGCCTGGTTCTCGCTGTGGTCTCGGCAGCAAATGCCGCGCTCCCGGCCATCCTCGTATCGAGTCTCGTCCCTACGGCGCTTCCCGCGTACGCGCTCGCCGACAAGCTCCTGCGCTTCGGGACGACCGCGGCGTCGCCGTTCGTGCAGTTCCTGCAGGGATGGGTACCCGGCAACGGGCCGAACGACGTGCGCCCGCGAGTCCGTCGGGCTGCACTCGTCGGCCTCGGGCTGGTCGTCGTCGGTTCTGTCGCGTTCGTCCTCATTGCTCCCGTGGCAGCGGACCTCCTCAGCCATGGCCAGATCAGGCTTCCGGGAAGCCTCGTCGCGGCGTTCGCGGTTGTGCTGGTCCTCTTGGTGGCCGCGCAGGTGGTCGGATTGGTGTGCCTGTTGGCGCTGGGGGAGGGACGGCGGCTCGCGCGCTACACGTTTGTCGGAGGCCTGATCTCGGTGCCACTCGTGATCGTCGGGGCTCTGTCGTTCGGGGCCGTCGGCGCCGCAGTGGCTGTCGCGGTCGGCGAGCTCGTCGCGTTCATCCCGCAGTGCGTCTTGCTCGTCCGGAAATCGCGTGGCCCTGTGTCTGTAGTCACCACGCCGACGTCGCCCTCCTAAGCTGACTCCATGTCGGACCTGCCCGAGTCCCGACGCGCCACCCGGCCTCGGAGGTCCCGACCTCGCTACGTGCTGTGGAGCGTCCTCGCCCTGATCCTCTTGCTGCTGCTCGCTGTGGCGTGGGTCGGTGTGCGCGGGGTCATGGCGAGGAACGCCCTCGAGACGTCCGTCGCGGAGGTCGACTCGTTGAAGACCGAGCTGAGCAGTGGTGACGCTGCTGGCGCCGAGCGGACAGCAACGGAACTCGAGCAGAGCGCTGCGCGCGCGCGGTCCCTCACGGGCGATCCGGTGTGGCGTGCAGCGGAGGTCGTGCCGTTCGTCGGGACGAACCTCAGCGCCGTACGCCAGGTCTCGGTGATCGTCGACAAGGTCGCGAAGGACGCAGTCCGGCCGGTCGCAGGCGTCGTCGGAGATGTCGACGTCGACGCATTCAAGCCGACGAACGGCAAAGTCGACCTCGCACCCCTCGTGAAGGCGCAGCCCGCGGTGGCGAAGGCGACCACGACGCTGGCCGCGGCGACGCGCGACGCCGACCGCATCGACACGAGCGGCACCCTGTCGGCGGTGACCGACGCGGTCAACCAGCTCCGAGCCTCTCTTTCGAGCGTTTCGACGCAGGCCGACACTGCGAACCGCGCGGTCGCGCTGGCGCCGAGCATGCTCGGCGACGGCGGAGCCAAGCACTACCTGGTGCTGTTCCAGAACAACGCGGAGCTGCGCGCCGGCGGTGGGATCCCCGGCGCCGTCGCCGAGCTGACGGTCGACGACGGCGCGATCTCGCTCGGGCGACAGGCGTCGACGTCGGACTTCGCGATCGCTGACCAGCCGGTGCTGCCGCTCGCGACGGACACACAGGGGCTGTACGGCGGGATCACGGGGGAGTACATCCAGGACGTCACCCTGACGCCACGCTTCGAGACGTCGGCGCGACTCGCGCGCGAGATGTGGAAGCAGAAGTACGGGGAAGCGGTGGACGGTGTCCTCGCGATCGACCCGGTGACGCTCGGCTACATCCTCAAGGCGACGGGGCCGGTGCAGCTCGCGACGGGTGACACCCTGACGTCGGACAACGCGGTGCAGCTGCTGCTGAGCGACGCGTACGCGAAGTACCCGGATCCGAAGATCCAGGACGCGTTCTTCGCGTCGGCGGCGAGTGCCGTGTTCTCGAAGGTGTCCGGGGGCGGTTTCGACCCGAAGGCGTTCATCACTGCGCTGGGGACCGGTGTGGACGAGGGACGGGTGCGCCTCTGGAGTGCGAACGCCGATGAGCAGGAGCAACTCGCAGGCACGGCGGTGTCGGGAGACCTGCCGACGAGCGACAAGGAGACGCAGCGTTTCGGGGTGTACCTCAACGACGCGACCGGCGCGAAGATGGACTACTACCTCGACAAGACGGTGGGACTGGGCAGCCAGGTGTGCCGGAAGGACGGACGTCCGACGTGGGTCGTCGAGGTCACGTTGAAGAACACCGCGCCTGCCGATGCGGCGACGAGCCTGCCCGAGTACGTGACCGGGGGCGGAGAGTACGGCGTCACACCCGGCGCGATCCGGACAAACGTCGCCGTGTACGCCCCCACTTCGGGTGTCTACGTCCAGGCCTCGCAGGACGGAAAGGTCGCGTCCCCACAGACCGCGACGGACGGCAAGTACCCGGTCGCACAGTTCCAAACCATGCTCTCACCTGGGGAAAGTACCACCCTGAAAGTAGCCTTCCTCGGGCCGGTCGATGCGGCGCGCACCCCTGTCGACGTCACGAGCACACCAGGAATTAACGTGAACGATACGAAACACGTGGCAATTGGCTGTGAAGACCCGGTAGGTTGAGACAACTTCGCCAATAGCGACTGCAATCACCACGCAGGCTGCGACCGTTCTGCGAAGCCACAGTCACCAGGGGAGCTCCATGAAGAAGATCATCGCTGCGATCGTGCTTGCCTCGGCAGCCCTGATCGCCACGCCGGCCGCCGCCAATGCTGCGGGTTACGTCCCGGCCTCGAACGTCTCGGTCTCCGGTTCCGCCGTCGCCGGTGGCACCGCGACCGTCGGCTTCGCAGCTGGCTCCTTCATCGCCGACGAGACCGTCACGGTCTCCGTCACGGGTGCTGGCGCTGCCACGCTCGGTGCGCTGCCGACCACGACAGTCTCGAAGACCTACGTGGCCTCTTCGACCGGTGCGGCGAACGTCCGCGTGACGCTCCCGGCCGGCGCTTCGGGCACCTACTCGCTCACCGCCACCGGCGCCACCTCCGGCAACGTCGCGACCACGGCGCTCACGGTCGTCCCGGCCGACGGCGCTGCTGCGACCGCTGCCTCGGGCAACGGCACGCTCGCCTTCACCGGTGGCACCATCTCCGCGCTCGCCCTCTGGGTCGCCGGTGGCGCTGTCGTCCTCGGTGGTGGCCTCCTCGCGGTGCGTACCTCGGTGCGTCGCCAGCGCACGGCTGCCTGATCTCTGCTCGACACCACAAGGCCCTCGGAGCGTCCGCTCCGGGGGTCTTGTGGTGTCATCACGATCGCATGTGGCCTGCCCTGCCCAACCGAAACGAGCGGCGATGACCAACACCACTTCGCCACCAGACGGCGTGCTGTCCGACGTGAGCATGCCCTCGACCACGGGACGTATCACTTCGTTGCTCGGGCTGCGAGGCATCGCCGCACTGGTCGTCGTGATCCATCACTGCATGCTCCGCTTCCCGATCTACACGTCCACCTACTCGGAGCCCGCAGCCGTCCCTTCGGGCCATCCGCTTGCATGGCTGATGGTGCACACGCCGCTCCACCTCGTGTGGGCCGGAGGAGAGGCCGTGTTTGTATTCTTCGTGTTGAGCGGCCTCGTGCTGACGCTCCCCGTCCTCCGGTCGGCGAGGTTCCGCTGGATCGCCTACTACCCAGCACGGCTCATTCGGCTCTACCTGCCCGTGTGGGTCGCGATCGCGTGGGCATTGAGCTTGTTCCTGTTGACCCGGTCGATCGATCCTGCCGCGGGCGCGGCATGGACCAGCGAACGTGGCACGACCATCGACGTCAGACAGCTCATCGAGCGGTCGATCTTCCTCCACGACTCGAACTTCTACAACGGACCGCTGTGGTCGATCGTGTGGGAGGTGCTCTTCTCCCTGCTGCTTCCGCTGTACATCCTGGTGATCGTCCGGTTCCGGATCGGTTGGGGCTGGAAGCTCGCCGCATCCCTCGCCGCAACGACCGTCGGCGCCTACCTGCGCAGTTCCCACCCACCGATCGGGAACCTGCTCCTCTTCATGTCGATGTTCGCAGTCGGGGTCCTCATGGCGGCTCATCTCGACGACCTCCGGACTCTGGCCGAACAGATCGCCCGCAGCAGGCGACCGAACCTGGTCTGGACCCTCGTCCTCGCGGTCAGTCTTCTCGGTCTCTGCGCTTACTGGTTCGCGCTCCTCACGACTGGCAACAAGCACCTCCTCGACATGACCGACACGGTGCAACTCGTCGGTGCGGCCGGACTGGTCTTCGTCGTGACCTTCGATCGACGATTGCGTCACGCCTTGGAGGCCAGAGTGGTCCTGCTGCTCGGGACCGTGTCGTTCAGCCTCTACCTCGTGCACGACCCGATCATCGCGATGATCGACTACCTCGGTGGTAGTCGGGCGATCGATTTCCTCGTCGGCATCCCGGTGTCGCTCGCCATCGCGACGGCGTTCTTCTGGGTGGTCGAGCGTCCGAGCCACAAGCTGGCACGGTGGGTGGCGCGCATCGTCCCCTCGCGCTGAGCCGCTCTGCGCGCGCGGGCGGGTGGTTGATGCCCGCTGGCGTCATGGCACCGGCCGGGCACGCGACAAAGTCGATGTCGTACGACAGCGGTTCTGTCGTTCGAACGCGCCTGCAACAGTTGCACGCGCGTGCCAGCGACAGACTCGCTGTCGTACGACAACGAGTCCGTCGTTCGAAGTCGGCCGGCACCACCACGCCCAGCGCGGCCGGCACCACCACCCAGTGCTGCACCCTCAGCGAGCGCGGCGCCGCCCAACCCACCCGAACACCACGACCCCCACCAGCGCGCCGATCACCGCCCCACTCGTGTTCGACAGCACGTCGTCCAACGACGCGAACCGCGCCGGCAGGAACACCGCCTGCCCGGTCTCGATGCACGCGCTGACGACGAGCCCGGCCACAGCGCCGACCCACCACCGTCGCGCGCCGACGAGCAACACCACGAGCAGCCCGAGCGGCACGAA
The DNA here is from genome assembly GCF_049341845.1 of Curtobacterium guangdongense. Lineage (NCBI taxonomy): Bacteria > Bacillati > Actinomycetota > Actinomycetes > Micrococcales > Microbacteriaceae > Curtobacterium > Curtobacterium guangdongense. Next base: position 130,768 of record NZ_JBMPIT010000003.1, on the reverse strand, counting down.
GAAGACGACGTTCGCGCTGAACTCGAGCGCCCCGTACCCGAACCACCCCGGCACCCCGACCCGGTGCGCAGCGTCGAGCACCCGGATGATGAGCGGATGCGCCCCGGCGTCCACCGGGGAGCCGGCGAACCCCACGAACAGCACCCCGACGCCGTAGACGCCGATCACCCACGCCGCGATCCGACGGCTGCGCGGCGTCGCCGGCACGAGCGGCGCCCGCACCGCGGCGAGCACGAGCCACCCGAGCGCCAGCCCGACGACAAGCACGACCACGACCGACACCCACGTCGCACCTGGTGCCGGGGACCGGAGCGCCAGGAGTCCACCGAACACCGCCGATCCGAGTGCAGCCCAGCCCGTCGCCCGCCGGGCATCGGTGGGTACCGCGGAGGCGACGAGCGCGGGCAACGGGATGGTCACCGCCGTCACGGCCATCGCCGTGACGAAGCCGTCCTCGACGGACAGGAGGCCGTGTCCGGCTCCCCGGAGCACGACCACCACCGCGCGGAACGCCTCCACCGCCGCGATCGCGACCCACGGCAGCGACGCCAGGGCGATCAGCACCGCGGTACCGACGGCCAGCACCGCACGGGCGAACGAGGTCCGCGCCGACGCCGTGCGGAATGCCGAGGTCATGTCGGCCGACGTTACCGTGCCGGACCGTTCCCGCTGTGTGACACCAGTTCGGGGAGGGTCCCCCCTATTGGGGACCGCGATGTCCCCATCGGCATGCGGCGAACTGCCAGTATCGGAGACGGCGGAGGACGCCCGAGCTCGCAACCGGAGCGCGGTGCGCGTCCCGTCGCCGAGCACGTCCCGACCCGAAAGAGACCGATGCGCCATTCCCTGGACACCCGTGTGCCCCGAGCCCGCCAGGGGCTCCGACTCGTCGCAATGGTGGGCGCCACGCTCCTCGTGGGCGCCGGCATCACCGCGACCATCGCGGTCGTCACCGCCGCTCCCGCCTCGGCCGTCACGGCGACCGCGAACGGTGCGTTCATCTGCGACCAGAACACGGTCTACGCAACGGACTCGACCGGCAAGGTCATCGCGATCGACGTGACGAAGCCCGCTGCGGACGGGACGTCGACCGCAGGCACGACGGCCGACGTCACGAACCTCGGCGCAGGTGCGAACAACGGCCTCGGTATCTCCCGCGAGGGCCTGAAGATGTACGCCACGTCGAACGGCAACAGCGCGACGCTGAAGGAGTACGTCCCGGCGAAGGACGGCGTCGCCGAGACCTCGACGACCGTCACGACGGACAAGACCCGCACCGTCATCCGAGGCGCGGTGGACCCGACGACCGGCATCTACTACTACGGCGACAACACCGGCTGGCTCGGCGCGTACAACCCGAACACCAAGCAGTACCTCGGTCAGGTCGGTCAGATCAACGGTCTCAAGGCGGGCAACGGCGACTTCGCGTTCAGCTCGCGCGGTCTGCTCTTCGTCGTCGCGGCCGACACCGTCTACCGCGTGAACACCCCCACGCTGCCGACGGCCTCCGGGACGACGGCGCTCACGACGACGGCGATCGCGACGCTGCCGAGCGGCACGAACAGCCCCGGCATCGCGTTCTCGTCCGACGGCTACCTCTACCTCTCGTCGTCGCCGGCGGACACGTCGGTCCAGTCGACGACGCTCTACCAGCTCGACCCGACGACGGGGCAGCCGGTCAGGAACTTCGCCGTCAACGCCACCTTCCGGGCGAGCGACCTCGCGACCTGCAACTACGCCGACACGGTGACCGGCGCCTCGAGCGTCGACGACCGGTGGAACTCCGGCGACCAGTTCGGCCTCGCCGTCACCGGCGGCGGCATCTCCTCGACCAACAGCGGCACCACCGCGACCACCAGCGGTTCGAAGAACGGCGTGCAGGACCAGCAGGCCGGCGCCGTGCTCACCACGCCGGGCAAGGACTACACCGTCACCCAGACCGCTGCGGGCACCACGAACCTCGCGAACTACGCCACCACGTGGCGGGCGGTGAACGTCAACAGCGGTGCCGAGGTCGCGAAGGGTACGGGGAACACCGCGACCTTCACGTTCCCGACCGCCACCTCCTCCGACGGCACCGACGTCGTCGTGACCTTCGCCAACGTGCTGCAGCGCGTCCACGTCGCGACGACAGCGGACACGTACTCCACCCCGGTCGACACGAAGCTCGACGTTGCGGCCCCCGGTGTCCTCGCGAACGACACCGGCGACGGCCTCTCGGTCACGAGCCACACCGACCCCGCGAACGGCACCCTCACGATGACCGCGAAGGACGGGAGCTTCTCGTACGTCCCGAACGACGGCTTCTCCGGCACGGACCAGTTCACCTACACCGCGACGGACGGCGGTGGCCGGACCTCGACGAGCACCGTGACGATCACCGTCGCGCCGAAGGCCGTCGACGACGCGTTCAGCGTGCACGCCGGCTCGACCGCGACCACCACGACGAAGCAGACCGGCGTCCTCGGCAACGACCGCGGCACCGGCCTGACGGTCACGAAGCACACCGACCCGACGAACGGCACCCTGACGCTGAACGCGGACGGCACCTACTCGTACACGCCCGAGCCGGGCTTCTCGGGCGGGGACTCGTTCACCTACACCGCGAAGGACACCGCGGGCTCGACCATCACGGGCACCGTGACCATCACGGTCCTGCCGACGGCGAAGACCGAGACGATCACCGCGACCTCCGGCTCCTCGACGAGCGCGACCGCCCCCGGTCTGCTCGGCAACGACCTCGGCTCCGACCTGGTCGTCACCGGGAACACGAAGCCCGCGCACGGTGACGTCACCGTGAACCCGGACGGCTCGTACACGTACACGCCCACGACCGGGTACTCCGGCCAGGACTCCTTCGACTACACCGTCACCGACGGCGACGGCACGGGGAAGTCCGACACCGTGACGGTCACGGTGACCGTGCTGCCGAAGGCCGTCGACGACACCATCACGGTCGGCGCGGGCTCCACGGCGACCACGACCACCCGCGAGGCCGGGCTGCTCGGCAACGACCTCGGGACCGGCCTCACCATCACCAGCACCACCGCGCCGACGAACGGCACGCTGACCGTGGACAAGGCGACGGGGACGTACTCGTACACCCCGAACGCCGGGTTCTCGGGCTCGGACTCCTTCACCTACACGGCGACGGACGAGGCCGGGAACCCGACGACCGCCACCGTGCGGATCACGGTCACCCCGACCGTGGCCGACGACACCGCGACCACGCCCGCGAACACCCCGGTGACGGTCGACGTGCAGCACAACGACCACGGGTCCGACCTCGGCACCACCGTCGTGACGACGCCCGCGAACGGCAGCGCCGTCCCGCAGCCGGACGGCACCGTGCAGTACATGCCGAAGGACGGCTTCTCCGGGACTGACACCTTCACCTACACGGTGACGGACGGCTCCGGCAAGACCTCGCAGCCGGCGACCGTGACCGTCTCCGTGACCCCGGTCGCGAACCCGGACACGGCGAACACGAAGGCCGGCGACACGCTGACCATCCCGGCGACGGACCTGACCAGCAACGACGTCGGCTCCACGCTCGAGGTCACCGGTGCGACGAGCACGAAGAACGGCGACGTCTCGGTCGACCCGACCACCGGCGACGTGACCTACACGCCGAAGGACGGCTTCTCCGGCACCGACACCGTGACCTACGAGGTCACGGACGCCTCCGGCCAGAAGAGCACCGGCGTCGTCACGATCGTGGTCGGTCCGACCGCCACGCCGGACACCGCCACCGCGACGGCCGGCGAGACCCTGACCGTCTCGAAGGACGACGGCGTGCTCGCGAACGACAAGGGCACGGACAAGCAGGCCGCGGTCGACCAGAAGCCGGCGAACGGCGACCTCGACCTCGCGACCGACGGTTCGTACACCTACACGCCGAAGGACGGCTTCTCCGGGACCGACACCTTCACGTACACGCTGACGGACGGCTCCGGCCGGACCTCCACGGGCACCGTCACCATCACGGTGAACCCGGGCACCGAGAAGGACGCGATCTCGACGAAGGCGGGCCAGCCCGTCTCCGTGACCTCGGGCGAGCTGACGAAGAACGACCACGGCGACGGCCTGAAGGTCATCGGCGCCCAGGGAGCCACCGACGGTGACCTGTCGGTCGCCGACGACGGCACCGTCACCTACACGCCGCACACCGGGTTCTCCGGCACGGACACCTTCACGTACACGGTCGTCGATGCCCACGGCAACGAGGCCACCGGCACCGTCACCGTGACGGTCCCCCCCGTCGTCGCGGCGAGCACCGGCTCGGCCACCACGGACGAACCCGTCACGGTCTCGGACGAGGACGGCGTCCTGAAGGACTCCGACGGCACCGGCTTGCAGGTCACCGGCAACACGCAGCCCCAGCACGGCGACGCGACCGTCGACGAGAAGGGTGGCTACACCTACACGCCGAAGCCCGGCTACTCCGGCCCCGACTCGTTCGACTACACGGTGACCGACCAGGACGGCAACACGGCCACCGGTACCGTGACGATCACGGTCCTGCCGAAGGGCGTCGCCGACGTCGCCTCGACCCCGGCCTCCACCCCGGTCGACGTCCCCGTCACGAAGAACGACTCGGGCACGACGCTCACCGTGGCGACCGTCACGAACGGCACGAACGGCACCGTCGTCATCACCGGCCCCGGCACGGTGACGTACACGCCGAAGGACGGCTTCTCCGGAACGGACACGTTCACCTACACGGCGAAGGACCCGACGGGCGGCAGCACGCAGCCCACGACGGTCACCGTGACGGTGTCCCCGACCGCGAAGCAGGACCTCGTCACGACCCCGGCCGGCACCCCGCTGCCGATCGCGAGCGCCACCTTGACGGCCAACGACGACGGCTCCGGCCTCACCGTGACCGGTCACGGTGACGCGGCGCACGGTGCCGTGACCACCGGCACCGACGGCGGCCTCGTCTACACGCCGGCGCCCGGCTTCTCCGGCACGGACGAGTTCCCGTACACGGCCACCGACAGCAGCGGCCAGACGACGACCTCGACGGTCATCGTCATCGTCGGTGCGGTCGCCACGCCGGACTCCGGGACGACCACGACGAACGGCACGCTCACCGTGACCACGGCGAACGGCGTCCTCGGCAACGACCTCGGAACCGGTCTCACGGCGACGCTCGACCGGAAGCCGACGCACGGCGACGTCGAGCTCGGCGCGAAGGGTGGCTACACCTACACGCCGACGAAGGACTGGTCGGGCACGGACACCTTCACCTACACGGCGACGGACACCGACGGCAACACCGCCACGGGAGTCGTGACGATCACGGTCACCCCGACCGCGGGTGACGACAAGACCAGCACCCCGGCCGGCAAGACCGTCACCGTCAAGGGCCCCGGCGTCCTCGGCAACGACCACGGCACGAAGCTCACGGTCGTCGGCTCCGGCACCCCCGAGCACGGCACCGCGACGATCGCCGCCGACGGCACGTTCGTCTACACCCCGGTCGCCGGTTTCTCCGGCACCGACCACGTCACCTACACGGTGCAGGACGCATCGGGGCAGCGCACCAGCGCGACGGTCACCATCACCGTGGGCGTCACGGCGAAGGACGGCGCGGCGACCACGATGGCCGGTACTCCGGTCGGCCGTGACGCCGCGAACGGTGCGCTGGTCGGGGCCCGCGGCGTCGGCCTCTGGACGAAGGCGGGTCAGAAGCCGGCTCACGGCAGCGTCACCATGGGGAAGGACGGCTCCTGGACCTACATCCCGGCGGCTGGTTTCACCGGGGTCGACCGGTTCACCGCCGTCGTGACGGACGCCGACGGCCAGACGGCGACCATGACCATGACCATCACCGTCCTCGCCCACGCCGTCGCCACGGACGACAAGGCCACCGGCACCGCGAACACGCCGGTGACGATCGACCCGCTCACGAACGACAAGCCGACCAGCGGAGCGACGTTCGACCGCGGCACGCTCCACCTGGTCGACCCGGAGGGCGCGCTCGTCGACAGCATCACGGTCGACGGCAAGGGAACCTGGACGATCCGGGACGGCAAGGTCGTCTTCACCCCGGTGGAGGGCTTCACCGGCACCGTGCAGGTCGGCTACAGCATCGTCGACAGCGACGGCCAGCAGGTCCTCGCGACGATCACCGGGGTCTACCCGGTCGGACTCGCGGCGAAGGTCCACGCGGCCGAGCTCGCCTTCACCGGCACCACCGGCCTGGTCGGGCTGTCGCTCGCAGCGCTCGCGCTGCTGCTGGCAGGTGTCCTGCTGATCGTCCGCCGCCGGATCCGCGGAACCGACTGACGCACCGGACGGGAGGCCCGGGTCGCGTCCGCCACACGGCGGACGTGATCCGGGCCTCCCGTTGCGTGGTCCGTGGTCGCGCCGGGCGCGACGGCTGCGGTCAGGCGACGGGCTCGATGAGCTCCGGGCCGTTGTTCTTCACGCTGTTGACCGTGCGCGAGACCTCGTACTGCTCGAGGCCCGCCGCGACCGCGAGCGACTCGTGGTCGAGCAGCGACAGCAGGTCGTCGGTGTGCAGGTCGCCACCGAGCCAGTCGTCGTAGCCGTCGGGCGTGAGGAACGCCGGCATGCGGTCGTGCACCTCGCCAGGAGCCACGTGGGCGTCCCGCGTGATGATCGCCAGCGATAGCCTCCACTTGTCCGGGTCGCCCTCGGGCTTGGTCGGGTCCGGCCAGGCGCTCACGACACCGGCCATCGCCAGCGCGCCACCGGGTTCGTGCACGAAGTGGGGTTCCTTGCCGTCCTCGCGTACGACCCACTCGTAGTAGCCCTGCGCGGGGACGATGCACCGGTTCGTGGCGAACGCCCGCTTGAACATCCCGCTCGTCGCCACCGTCTCGATGCGGGCGTTGATCGGCTTCGGGCGCTGCTTGACGAAGTCCTTCGCCCAGCTCGGCACGAAGCCCCAGCTGATCTGCGGGAGTTCGCGTTCGCCGTGGCGCTGCCGGACCGCGAAGACCGGGTCGGTCGGGGCGACGTTCCAGCTCGGGACGAGCCCGGTGCTGACGACGCCCGTGTCCTCGTCGACGTGTTCGGTGCGATCGGCGAGCTCACCGATGAGCTCGGGGAGCAGGTCGGCGGTGGTGTCGGAGACGACGAAGCGGCCACACATGCGCCCAGTCTGCCCCGCGCCCCCGACAGTGCGCCCGCGCCCACGCGCCCCCACGCCCCCACGCCCACGCCCACGCGCCCCCACGCCCCCACGCCCACGCCCTCCTCCCCATCGAGGGAACAGAAATCGTCGGGTCGGGCGCGCCCACCCGACGATTTCTGTTCCCTCGATGCCTGCGTCCGCGGACGTCAGTCGCCGGGCAGACGGATCTTCGAGCCGTTCGGGGCGCGTCGGCGCTCTGCCGGCTTCGCCGGGGTGGGCGGGGCATCGGGGAGGGTCGCCGCGAGGGCCCTGGCCCGCTCGACCCTGCCGAGCCGGATGACGTTCGCCACGGTGCGGCCAGCGCTGAGGACACCGAGCCAGACGGGGAAGACCACCGCGGCGTCCAGCAGGAGGAGCGCTCCGAACACGAGCACCGCCACCGCCGTGAGGACCAGGCCGCGGAACACATCGGGCACCATCCCGGCGCGCACCGCCTCGGCGTCACGGAGCACGCCGTCCCGGTCACGCGGGTCGATCGTCGGAGCGCTCTTCGCGCGGAAGTACCGCTCGATCGGGTCCGGAGCCGCCATCTGCGACCCCGACCAGTACAGGCGCGTGCCGTCGGCCGCTCGGGGTCGGAGCGGGACGACTGCCGCGCCGACGGCACCTGCCGCGAGGGCGAGCAGCGCTGCGCCGACCCAGGCAAGAGGTCCGTGGAGGTTCGGCCACGGGACGACCGAGCCGACGACGACGAGCACGGCCGATGCGGCCACAGCGGTCAGCACGCCGACGAGCACCATCCGGCGGCGGCGGTCCGCGGGGATCGCCCGACCGACGTTCGCTCGGAAGACCGACCACCCGAGGGAGTGCGGGCTCATGCGGGCTCGCGGGTCGGGGCGAGCGTCTCGGCGACCGCGCGTGCACGCTCGGCGCGTCCCAGCCGGTGCAGCCAAGTGGCGATGTTGCTCGCGTAGAGGACGAACCACAGCGGGACGACCTCGGAGAACGTCCCGAGCAGCAGTGCAGCGAGGCTCGCGAGCAGCCCGATGACGACGAGCGGTGTCCACTGGGCGACGTCCTTGATCACGCCACGGCGGTACAGCAGCGTGTCGGTGAGCACCGCCTCCCGGTCCTCCGGACGCATCGCGGGCATCGTCCGGACGAGGTACCGCTGGACGCTGCCGCGGACCGTGCGAGCGGTGTCCGGTCGGACCTGCCGGCCGTTGATCGTCGCGGCGGGGTCGAGCGGCCGGCCGATCGGGCAGCAGGTTACGGCGACGAGTCCGACGCCGAGGGACAGCAGCGCGACAGCCAGCGTCGCGCGACCAGCACCGGGGCCGGTCCAGTCGAACGCGAGATCGAGCCCGGTCATCACCGCGGCGGCGACGACCGTGGAGACGGCACCGAGCACGAGCGCCCGACGGACCTTGACGACGGACACGGCGTCACCGAAGTGGGCGCGGTAAGCCTGCCATCCGAGTCGGAACACGCCGTCCGTTCTACTCGGTGCCCCCGAGGATCGCTCGGACACGCCCGAGTCGGCGCGCGCTCGACGGGTGCGGTCCCCGGAGTGGAGCCGCTCGTCAGGAATCGTCCAGACTGGAGCGGTCACCTGCTGCCATGAGTCTCGACATCGTCTACACCGCCGTCGCCCACGCCTCCGGGGGCGGCCGCGACGGGCACGTCCGCAGCGAGGACGACCGGCTCGACCTGGACACGCGTCCGCCGAAGGAGATGGGCGGCAGCGGCGAGGGCACCAACCCGGAGCAGCTCTTCGCCGCCGGGTACGCGGCGTGCTTCCTCGGTGCGCTGCACGCGGCGGGTCGCGAGCTGTCGCTCGACACCACGGACGCCGAGGTCTCGGCCGAGGTCGGCATCGGCGGGAACGGGAGCGGCGGGTTCGGGCTCGCGGTGGAGCTCGACATCTACGCGCCGGCGGTCGACGGCGCCGCGCGGCAGCGACTGGCGGAGCGGGCGCACGAGATCTGCCCGTACTCGAACGCCACCCGCGGCAACATCACCGTGACGCTCTCCCTCGTCGACTGACATGGATGAGTCGCGCTGCCCGTGCCTGAGCGGCAACCCCTACGGCGAGTGCTGCGGACCCCTGCACGCAGGTGCAGCAGCGCCGACGGCCGAGCGACTCATGCGCTCGCGCTTCTCCGCCTTCGCGCTCGGGCTGCCGGAGTACCTGCTCCTGTCGTGGCACCCGAGCACACGTCCGGGATCGCTCGAGCTCGACGAGGACCAGCGGTGGACCAGGCTCGACATCCTGTCGACCCGGGACGGAGGCCCGTTCGACTCCCGCGGACAGGTCACCTTTCGCGCGTGGTGGCGTTCCGAGCACGAGCGCGGGACGCTCGAGGAAGCCAGCGACTTCGTCCGTGAGCAGGGCCGCTGGTTCTACGTGGACGGCGTGATCGCCGGGGGCTAGGCCCCGATCGTCGACGGCAGGCCCACCGCCGTGCGCATCGCTCGCCGGACGAGTGCCTCGGACGGCAGGAGCTCGTCCTCGTCCCCGGTCAGGAAGAACCGGATCTGGCCGATGGCCTGCTCCGTCAGCATGTCGAGGCCGTTCAGCACACGACCGCCGGCGGCCTCCCAGCGCGACGCGGCAGCGGTCGGCCACGGCTCATACGCGACGTCGAACAGCAGCGCGTCGGGACCGGACGGCACGAGCGGCAACGAATCCGCGGCACCGCCGGGAAGCGTCGACACGACGAAGCCGAGCGGCCCCGCCTGGTCCAGGTCTGCCAGGGGGTGGACCTCGAGCGAGACACCGAGTCGCGTGGCGAGTCCCACGAGGTCCCGCGCCCTTGCGGTGTCGCGGAGGAACACCCGGACGAGCCGGGCACCGAGTCGCAACGACGCCGTGAGCGCACTCGCAGCGGTGGCGCCGCCGCCGAGGATCGTGGCCTCGCCGGGGACGTGCCCGAGCGCCTCGACCGGGCGGACGATCCCCTCGACGTCGGTGTTCGCACCCGCGCGGACGACCCGGCCGCCCTCCTCCCGGAACGCCAGGGTGTTCGCCACGCCGAGCTCGTCGACGAGCGCCGTCGTGCGATCGAGCATCGGCAGGACCTCGCGCTTGAGGGGCATCGTCAGGCTCAGCCCGCGCTGCTCCGGACCCAGCCCCGCGACGAACGCGTCCAGTCCGCCGGACGTGACCTCGTGCCTCCCGTACGTGAACGGCACCCCGAGCACGTCGTAGGCCGCTGTGTGCAACGTGGGCGAGAGGGAGTGCGCGATCGGCGAGCCGAGCACCGCGAGGTGCGTGCGGGCGGGGTCGGGGAACGAGAGAGCCACATCGCCAGCCTAGTGTCGCGCCGTATTAGGGTAGCCTTACCTACGTGATCCGATCCTCCCTCCCCAAGCAGCGCTTCCGTCGCGTCCTCGCCGCGGCCGGTGCCGTCGTGGCCGCCTCGCTCGTCCTCGCCGGATGCGCCGGCGGCAGCCCGTCCGACTCGTCCTCCTCCGGCTCGTCCGGCGACGGCGCCTTCCCGGTGTCGATCACGACCGGCCTCGGCACGACGACCATCACGTCGCAGCCGAAGCGCGTCGTCGCCCTCGGCTGGGGCGACGCGGAGACAGCACTCGAGCTCGGCGTGCAGCCCGTCGGCGCGAGCGACTGGCTGGCGTTCGGCGGCGACGGTGTCGGGCCGTGGCTCAAGGGCGCGTACGACAAGTCCCCGAAGATCATCAACACGCTGGAGCCGAGCTACGAGGACATCCTCAAGCTCAAGCCGGACGTGATCCTCGACGTGAAGTCCTCGGGCGACAAGGACCGGTATGACAAGCTGTCCGCGATCGCGCCGACCGTGGCGATCCCGAAGGGCGCGTCGAACTACCTGGCGTCGACCAAGCAGCAGACCACGATGATCGCGAAGGCGCTCGGCAAGGAGGCCGAGGGCAAGAAGCTGCTCGCCGGCGTCGACTCCGCCTACGCCGCCGCACGCAAGGCCCACCCCGACTTCGCGGGCAAGACCGCCGTCATCGGCGCGTACACGTCCGAGGGCTTCGGCGCCTACGCCTCGGCCGACAGCCGCGCGCAGTTCATGCAGGAGCTCGGGTTCACGATCCCGGCCCGCATCGACAAGGAAGCCGGCAAGGAGTTCTCGGTGCACCTGTCGAACGAGAACCTCGACCTGCTCGACGCCGACCTGACCGTGATCCTGCCGATCTACGTCGAGGCCTCCGCTGCCGAGTCCGACCCGCTGTTCCAGAAGGTGCCGTCGGTCGAGGCCGGGCATTACATCGTCTTCGACGACAAGGACGTGTCGTCGGCGTTCTCGATGGGGACCACCGCAGCCATCGAGTGGGCGCTCAAGCGGCTGCCGGACCAGTTCGAGTCAAAGCTGGGCTGATCTCCCGCTGGCGCCTCCGCGCCGAGCGGACTGGAGGCCCGACTCGCCACCTCGAGACCGCATGCGGTCCGCGGATGGCGGGTCGGGCCTCCAGTGCGTTGCGGCCGGCGGTCTGCCGGACCGGTGCTGCCGGGGGCAGGCGGACCGGCGCTGCTGGGGGCAGCCGGACCGGTGCTGCTGGGGTCAGCCGGCGAACATCGAGCCGAGGAAGGCGAAGAGCAGGGCGATGAGCGGGAAGGACCCTTGCACGAACGCGGAGTTGAGGTAGCGGCGGCCGGTCCCGACGAGGACCACCGCGGCGCCGAGCATGCTCGCGGTCGCGAACACGATGAGCGTCCACCCGGTCGAGTCGTTGCCCGCGAACGCGAAGACGACACCGAGGATCGCGCCGATCGCCAGGAACAGGTTGTAGAAGCCCTGGTTGAAGGCGAGGGAGCGGGTGGCCCGGGCCTCGGCGTCCGAGGCGATGCCGAACGTCTTGCGGACGCGGGGGCTCGTCCAGGCGATCGACTCCATGAAGAAGATGTAGACGTGGAGCAGTCCGGCGAGGATCGCGAACACGCACGAGATGACGAGGAGGACCGACATGGACTCCATTGTCCCAGTCTCCGCGCTCCCGACGTAACCGACACCTGGTGGCCAGGGTCCGGCCGTTAGGCTCGGGACATGAGCGAGTACGACGAAGCGGCCGTGGCTGAACTGCAGAGCATCCGGCAGAGCATCGACAACATCGACGCCGCCGTCATCCACATGCTCGCCGAACGCTTCAAGTACACGCAGCGCGTGGGGTACCTCAAGGCCAGCGCCGGCATGCCGGCGGCCGACCCGGCGCGCGAGCAGATCCAGGTCGCACGACTGCGGTCGCTCGCGGCGGAGTCGCACCTCGACCCGGCCTTCGCGGAGAAGTTCCTGAACTTCATCGTCGCCGAGGTCATCCACCACCACGAGCAGATCGCCGGGGAAGAGGCGTGACGGTCCCCGGACTCCCGTCACTGCTGGTCGGCTCGTACACGGCAACCGGGGGTGGCACCGCGACCGGGATCTCGTTCGTCGAGTCCGGTGTGGCGTCGACCGTCGCCGTGCTCGACGACCCGTCGTTCCTCGCCGTCTCGGGGGACCGGGTCTACGCCGTGTCCGAGACCGCCGACGGGTCCGTCAGTGCGTTCCGTCGCGCCGGGAGCACGCTCGAGCACCTCTGGGACGCGCCGTCCGGTGGCGACGCGCCGTGCCACGTGCGGGTCGACCCGTCCGGTGCGCTCGTCGTCACGAACTACGTCTCCGGCACCGTGACCGCGGTGTCCCTGGCCGCGGCCGAGTCGCTCGCCGCGTCCGTGCTCGCGAGCGACGGGGTCGTCGGGACGGCGGTCCACGGAGCCGGTGACACCGTCGTCGTGCCGTCCGCTGCCGTCGCGACCGCAGTGCTGCCCGACGTCACGGGGCCCGTCGAGGACCGCCAGGAAGGGCCGCACGCCCACCAGTCGGTCGCGACGCCGGACGGCACGCTGCTCGTCGCGGATCTCGGCGGGGACGCCCTGCACGAGTTCCGGGTGGTGGCTGCGTCCGCCTCCTTGTCGCTGGATCTGGTGCGGGTGCACCACGTGGCGCCCGGCGTCGGCCCGCGGCACATGGCCTGGTACGACGGCGACCTCATCGTCGCCGGAGAGCTCGACGCGTCGGTGCACCGGCTGCGCCGTGACGAGTCCGGGTCGTTCCGCGTGATCGCCTCGGCCGCGACGTTCGAGGGGGACGTGGGGGAGTCGCTCCTCAGCCACATCGAGGTCGACGAGTCGGGTCTCGTGCTCGTCGCCGTCCGCGGGCGTGACCTGATCGTCACGCTGTCCGCGGCGGACGGAGGCCTGTCCGTCGTGGGGTCGGGGTCGTGCGGCGGAGTCTGGCCGCGACACTTCGCCCGGGTGCCCGGGTACCTGCTCGTCGCCAACCAGATGTCCGACGCGATCGCCGTCCTGCCACTCGGCGACGACGGCGTCGTGGGGGAGCCCGCCGGTCAGATCGCCGTCGGCAGCCCCGCGTGCATCATCCCGCTGTAGCGCTCGCTCCGCGCCTCAGACCTCGATGAGGTTCTCGAACGTGCGGCCCTCGGCCAGCGCTGCCACCTGACGGCGCATGAGCTCGATCGACCGCGGCACGCTGAGGTCCGTGTTGCCTCCGACGTGCGGCGTGAGGACCGTGTTCGGCGTCGTCCAGAGCGCGTGCCCCTCGGGGAGTGGCTCGGGGTCGGTGACGTCGAGTCCGGCGGACAGCCGGCCGCTCGTGAGCTCGGCGACCAGCGCGTCGGTGTCGACGACCTTGCCCCGTGCCACGTTGACCACGAGTGCACCGTCCGGCAGTGCTGCGAGCAGGTCGGCGTCGACGAGCCGTTCGGTCTCGTCGGTCAGCGGGGCGATGAGCACGAGGACGTCGGTGGTCCTGGCGATCTCCGGCAGGTCGCCGAAGGCGTGCACCTGCCGGCCGTCCTGCTCGCGGGCGGTGCGGGCGACCACCGTGACGTCGGTCTTGAACGCCTCGAAGCGGGTCGCGATCGCGCTGCCGATGGCGCCGTAGCCGACGACCGTCACGCGTCGATCTGCCAACGACCGCGTCTGCCGGGCGTCCCAGACGCCGTTGGCGCGGTCGAACTGGAACTGCCCGATCTCCCGCAGGGCCGTCAGCGCCAGCCCGACGGCGAGCTCTGCCGTCTCGTCGTCGTGGATCCCGCGACCGTTCGCCAGCAGGGCATGGCCGGGCACGTGTGGCACGGCGTGCTCGTACCCGGCGCTCGGCAGCTGCAGCAGTTCGAGGTTCGGCAGGTCGTGGACGTACTGCCACCGGTGCCGTCCCTGGAAGTAGAACGGCAGGAACGTGATGGCGACCTCGTCCGCGCGGGGGTACGGCGCTTCCAGGTCCCACACGTCCAGCTCGATGCCGTCCGGCACGGGGCCGAAGCGGTCGACGAGCTCGGCGAAGGGCAGCGTGACGATGCGGTTGCCGGGTACGGCGTGCTCGGCGTGCGGATCGGCGCTCACGGCGTGCGGATCAGCCGTCGGTGCGCGGCGAGAAGGTGCCGTCGGACGCCAGTGGGCCGCGGCCCAGGACGCCTTCGGTCACGGTCTCCTCGATCACGTCGCCGAAGCGGGTCGGCAGGGTCGCACCGTGCGTGCCGCGGAGCTCGTCCACGGAAGCCTCGAACGCGCCCTGGACCTCGAGCGACTGCGAGGCGCCGTCCGTCACGCCGATGCGCAGGACCGGGAAGCCCCGACCGTTGCAGAGGCCCTGGAAGCGGACGTCGTCCTCGCGCCGGACGGTCACGATGACGCGACCGGTCGACTCCGAGAACAGCGCCGTCGCGGTGTCGACCCCGTCGCGCTCCTGCAGCTCGTCGAGCACGACCCGGGCACCGACGCCGAAGCGGAGCACCGACTCGGCGAGGGACTGGCCGAGGCCGCCGTCCGCCAGGTCGTGCGCGCTCGTGAGCAGCTGCTCGTCCGAGGCGGCGCGGAGGAGCTCGGCGAGGGCCTTCTCGCGGCCGAGGTCGACCGCGGGGGGACGTCCGCCGAGGTGTCCGTGCACCGTGCCGGCCCACGCGGAGCCGTCGAGCTCGAGGCTCGTGGTGCCGAGCAGGTAGATGTTGTGACCGTCGTCCTGCCAGCCGGACGGCACGCGGAGCGCGACGTCGTCGATGATCCCGAGGACACCGACGACCGGGGTCGGGTGGATCGGGGTGGTGCCGGTCTGGTTGTAGAACGAGACGTTGCCGCCGGTGACCGGGATGCCGAGCTCCATGCAGCCGTCGGCCAGGCCCTCCACCGCCTCGGAGAACTGCCACATGACCTCGGGGTTCTCCGGGGAGCCGAAGTTCAGGCAGTCGGTGACGGCAGCAGGCACCGCGCCGGTGACCGCGACGTTCCGGTACGCCTCGGCGAGGGCCAGACGGGCGCCCTGCTTCGGGTCGAGCTGGCAGTAGCGGCCGTTGGCGTCCGTCGCGATGGCCACACCGAGCCCGGTCTCCTCGTCGACGCGGATCATGCCACCGTCGTCGGGGAAGGAGAGCGCGGTGTTGCCGAGCACGTAGGTGTCGTACTGGTTGGTGACCCAGTTCTTCGAGGACAGGTTCGGCGAGCCGAGGAGCTGCAGGAACTGGGCCTTCAGCGCGGGCCCGGTGTCCGGGCGGTCGAGCGCGGACGCCGAGTCGGCCTGCAGCGCGTCGATCCAGGTCGGGTACGCGACCGGGCGGTCGTAGACCGGGCCGTCGACCGCGACGGTGCGCGGGTCGACGTTGACGATCTCCTGGCCCTGCCAGTCGATGACCAGGCGGCCGGTGCCGGTGACCTCGCCGAGGACGCTGGTCTCGACCTCCCACTTGTCCACGACCGCCAGGAAGGCGTCGAGCTTCTCGGGGGTCACGACCGCCATCATGCGCTCCTGGCTCTCCGACATGAGGATCTCCTCTGCCGTGAGCGTGGGGTCGCGGAGCAGGACGTCGTCGAGCGAGATGTGCATGCCGCCGTCGCCGTTGCTGGCGAGTTCGGACGTGGCGCACGAGATGCCCGCGGCGCCGAGGTCCTGGATGCCCTCGACGAGCTCCTTCTGGAACAGCTCGAGGCAGCACTCGATGAGGACCTTCTCGGCGAACGGGTCCCCCACCTGGACCGCCGGACGCTTCGTCGGACCGCCCTCGGTGAAGGTGTCGGACGCCAGGATCGACGCGCCGCCGATGCCGTCGCCACCCGTGCGGGCACCGAATAGGACGACCTTGTTGCCGGCACCCGACGCGTTCGCGAGGTGCAGGTCCTCGTGCCGGAGGACGCCGACCGCGAGGGCGTTGACGAGCGGGTTGCCCTGGTACACGGAGTCGAAGTAGGTCTCGCCGCCGATGTTCGGCAGGCCGAGGCAGTTGCCGTAGAACGAGATACCGCCGACGACGCCGTGCACGACGCGCGCCGTGTCCTCGTGCTCGATGGCTCCGAAGCGGAGCTGGTCCATGACGGCGACCGGACGGGCACCCATCGAGATGATGTCGCGGACGATGCCGCCGACACCGGTGGCAGCGCCCTGGTAGGGCTCCACGTAGGACGGGTGGTTGTGCGACTCGACCTTGAAGGTCACCGCCCAGCCGTTGCCCACGTCGACGACCCCGGCGTTCTCGCCCATGCCGACCATCAGGTTCTTGGTCATCTCCGGCGTGACCTTCTTG
Source organism: Curtobacterium guangdongense (assembly GCF_049341845.1). Lineage (NCBI taxonomy): Bacteria > Bacillati > Actinomycetota > Actinomycetes > Micrococcales > Microbacteriaceae > Curtobacterium > Curtobacterium guangdongense. The sequence continues at coordinate 114,105 of NZ_JBMPIT010000003.1, read as the reverse complement.
CCGAACTGCCGGAGGTAGTTCTTGCTCGACTTGTACGAGCAGTGCTCCGACCACATCACGGAGTACATCGCCAGCTCACCCGAGGTGGGGCGGCGGCCGAGGATCTCGCGGATCTTGGCGTACTCGTCCGCCTTGAGCCCGAGGGCCTCGTACGGCTGGTCCTTGTCCGGCGTCGCGGCGGCGTTCTGGACGGTGTCGGGCTTGGGGCGCACGAAGGTCGTCACGGTGTTGTCGTTCCCTGCTGCAGTGGAGTCGGTCACGTCGGTCGGTGCCGTCACTTGACGAGCGTCGACTCGATCACGGAGGTGAAGAAGGTGAGGCCGTCCGTGCCGGAGGCCATCGCCGCGGGGGTGTCCGGGCCGAACCCGGGCTCCGCCGCGTGCTCGGGGTGGGGCATCAGGCCGACGACGTTGCCGCGCTCGTTGGAGACGCCCGCGATGTCGTCGATGGACCCGTTCGGGTTGACGCCGACGTAGCGGAACACGACCTGGCCGTTGTCCTCGATGCGCTTGATCTCGTCGGCGTCGGCGACGAAGCGGCCGTCGGCGTTCTTCAGCGGGATGGTGATCTCCTGCTGCGCGGCGAAGCCGGACGTCCACGCGGTGTCCGCGTTCACGACGCGGAGCTTCTGGTCGCGACGGATGAACTGCTGGTGCGCGTTGCGCGTGTGCGCGCCGGGGACCAGGCGGGCCTCGGCGAGCATCTGGAAGCCGTTGCAGATGCCGAGCACGGGCATGCCCTTGCCGGCGGCGTCGATGACCTCGGCCATGATCGGGGCCTTCGCCGCGATCGCGCCGGCACGGAGGTAGTCGCCGTACGAGAACCCGCCGGGGAGCACGATGGCGTCGACGCCCTGCAGGTCGTGGTCGCCGTGCCAGAGCGCGACGGGGTCGGCTCCGGCGAGACGGACCGCGCGCTGGGCGTCGCGGTCGTCGAGCGAACCGGGGAACGTGATGACTCCGATGCGCATGGAGGTCACTCCGCGTCGGCGACGCTGACCGAGACGACGTCTTCGATCACGGCGTTCGAGAAGATGTCGGCCGCGATCTCGCGGACCTCGGCGAGCTTGGCGTCGTCGACGGGGCCGTCGACGGTCACCTCGAATCGCTTGCCGATGCGGACGTTGGTGAGGTCGTTCTTGCCGAGGCGGGCGAGGGCGTTGCCCACCGCCTTGCCCTGGGGGTCGAGGATCTCGGCCTTCGGCATGACCTCGACGACGATCGTTGGCACGTGTTCACTCCAGCACGGGGGGTCGGGTGGGACCCGACCAGTCTATGCGGCGCGCGCGGCGCGCCGGACCGGGTTGTGGAGAACTCCTCCAAGGCGTATATTCCAAGTCGAATAGTCCGCATGGAACACCGGTCTGGAGGCTCGGATGCCGTCGCTCACGCCCCTCGCGTTCGCCGCGCTCGGGCTCCTCAACGAGGGGCCGATGCACCCCTACGAGATGTTCCAGACCATGACCTTCCGCGGTGACGAGCGGAACGTGAAGGTCCGGCCCGGCACCCTCTACCACCAGGTCGGCCGACTGACCGACCTCGGCTACGCCGAGGCCGTCGGGACCGAGCGCGAGGGCAACCGTCCGGAGCGCACCACGTACGCCATCACCGACGCCGGCCGCGCCGCGCTCGCCGAATCACTCCGGCAGATGGTGGCGGAGCCCGCGGACGAGTACCCGGAGTTCCACCTCGCGCTCGCCGAGCTCGAGAACCTCCCGGTCCCGGAGGCGGTCGATGCCGTGCGGGCCCGTGTCGTCGCCCTCGAACGCGAGCGCGACGACATCGACACGGCACTCGCCCGCGTCCACGGACGTGAACTGGCCGAGCGCTACTGGCTGGACGTGTCGTACGTCCATGCCATGCTCACCGCGCAGATCGAGTGGCTCTCCGCCACCGTCGAACGCATCGCGAGCGGTGACATCCCCTGGGACGGCCCTGCCCATCCCGACGACACGACTTCCCCCCACAGCAAGGAACCCTCCGCATGACCACCGCAACGAACCCGCCCACGACCGAGAAGAAGCCCTGGCCAGCGCTCTGGGCCCTCGTCGTCGGGTTCTTCATGATCCTCGTCGACTCGACGATCGTCTCCGTCGCGACCCCCACCATCGCCGCGAAGCTCGACGCCGACATCAACGCCGTCATCTGGGTGACGAGCGCCTACCTGCTCGCCTACGCCGTGCCGCTGCTCATCACCGGCCGCCTGGGTGACCGCTTCGGCCCGAAGGTGCTCTACCAGATCGGTCTCGTCGTGTTCACGCTCGCCAGCCTCTGGTGCGGCCTGTCCGGCTCGATCGAGATGCTGATCGTCGCCCGCGTCGTGCAGGGCCTCGGTGCCGCGATGATGACGCCGCAGACCATGTCCGTCATCACGCGCATGTTCCCGCCGCAGAACCGTGGCGCTGCCATGGGTCTCTGGGGCGCCACCGCCGGCATCGCCTCGCTCGTCGGACCGATCGCGGGCGGGCTGCTCGTCGACGGGTTCGGCTGGGAGTGGATCTTCTTCGTGAACGTCCCCGTCGGCGTCGTGGCCTTCGTCCTCGCGCAGCGGCTCGTGCCCTCGTTCGACCGACACCAGCACCGCTTCGACGTGCTCGGGATCGTGCTGTCCGCGGTCGGCATGTTCCTGCTCGTCTTCGGCATCCAGGAAGGCGAGACCTACGACTGGGGCACCATCACCGGCCCGGTCTCGGTCTGGTCGCTCATCATCGCCGGCATCGTCGTCCTCGCGGCCTTCGTCGTCTGGCAGGGCGTGCAGAAGACCGAACCGCTCCTGCCGCTCGGGCTGTTCAAGGACCGCAACTTCACGCTCGCGAACATCGCCATCACCGCGGTCGGCGTCGCGATCTCCTCGTTCGCGCTGCCGCTCATGTTGTGGGCGCAGGACGTCAAGCAGTTCAGCCCGACCCAGGCGGCCCTGCTCCTCGTCCCGATGGCCGTGATCTCCGCGGCGTTCGCACCGCTCGTCGGCAAGAACCTGAACCGCTGGAACCCGCGCTGGGTCGCGGCGTTCGGTCTCGCGTGCTTCTCCGGCGGGCTGTTCTGGTTCGCCGGACTCGTCGCCGCGAACGCCGGGTGGCAGGTCATCCTGCTGCCGAGCGCGCTCCTCGGCATCGCGAACGCCTGCATGTGGGGGCCGCTCTCGGTCTCCGCGACGCGCAACCTCTCGCCGCGTCTGGCCGGTGCCGGTTCCGGCGTCTACAACACCACGCGGCAGATCGGCGCGGTGCTCGGTTCCGCCGGCATCGCCGCCCTGATCGAGGCCCGCATCACGGCGAACTTCCCGGCGCAGTCGGGCGGGGCGTCGGCGGGCGGCGCCGAGCAGCAGGTCGGCACGCTGCCGTCGTTCCTGCTCGACCCGTTCTCGAAGGCGATGGGGCAGTCGCTCATCCTGCCGGCAGCGGTCCTCGTGGTCGCCATCGTCGCGGCGCTGTTCCTCGGCAAGCCGAAGCAGACCGTGGCGTGGGCCCAGACCGGTGCGGTCGCGACGCAGCCCGAGCCCGAGCCCGAGGCCGAGCCGGTCGCCGCGCACGGGTCGCACGCAGCGGCTCCCGCGCCGACCACCCCGGAAGAGGAGCTGGCCTCGGCCGATCACCACGGTCGTCACGCCGACGCCTGACCCGCACGACCGAGAGCCCCCGATCGCCCAGCGGTCGGGGGCTCTTGGTCGTGCGCGCGTGCACGAGCCACACCCTCCCGACGCGCCAACCCTCCCGACTCCGAACGACCGGATCGCTGTCGTACGACCTCGGTTCAGTCGCTCCTCAGCGCCCGCTCAACCGCGCCGCGACAAGTGCGCCCGCGTGAGCTCGTCCATCTCCTCGTCGGAGAGCGCGTCGACGGCGCGGGCCTCGCGTCGGTCGGTGCGCTGCCACCGCACGAACAGCGAGATGAGCACCGGGATGTCGGCGATCTCCGCGATGAACCAGAGCAGGTCGCCGGCCAGGTGCTGGTCTCGGAGCGGGGACGGGAACCAGGCCGGATCCGATGCCATCACGGTCGCCCGGTCGAGCACGTGGTCGGTGATCCGCATGACGATGCCCGGGATCGCGTCGAGCATGAGCTCCACGAACGCCAGCAGGAACTCCGCGGTGACGAACGTCGAGGAGCGCAGCACTCCCGCCTCGGACAGCGGTACCAGCAGGCCGAACCCCAGCATCGGCACGAGCACCGTGATCGCGACCGCCCACACCGGGGACGTGCGGATCGCCGCGGACAACGGGGTGAGCAGCACGCAGAAGAGCGCCAGCGCGACCAGCGGCGAGACGATCGCGTTGCCGAGCACGCGCACCGGACGCGACCCCATGACCACGGAGGCTGCGTGGGCGAGGTGAGTCGGGCCTCCCGTCCGGAGCAGCGCGAGCGGCGCGGCGAACGCGGCGAACGTCGGGACCGCGAAGAACAGCAGCGCCAGCCGCAGCACGAACGCCCATCGGAGTGTCTGGTCGTACTCGCCGACGATGCCGAACTGCAGGATGCCGAACAGGACCAGTGCCCCCACGAACGACAGCGTCCGCCACCAGGGCCAGCGTGTGCCGCGTCGCCGAGCGGTGACGACCCACCAGCCGTACGCGACCGCCGCGACCGCGATGAGCGCGGCGGCGAACGGGTCGAACTGCCAGGTGCTCCAGAACTCGGACGGTGACGGCGTGGGGTGCCTCCTGCGGATCGCGCTGCAGGATCATCCTCGACCCGGTCGTTCTGCCCGGACGGTCGGAAGCGGTGAGAACCGGTTCAGATACGCCGGACCCCGACGGCGGGGACCGTCCGCGACAGGCACCACACGCCGATCGGGATCAGTACCGCGCCGACGGCGGCGAGCCAGAACGACAGGTGCAGCTGCATCACCGCGAACGCCGGTCCGATCGTGCAGAGCACGGCGAGGGCGATCACGGGCCACGCGGGACGGTCAGAACCGGGGACCAGCCGGGGGAGCGGGCGGTCGAACCGGCGGAGGCCCCTGGCGACCCCGAGAGCGGCGGCGAGCACGACGACGAGTGCGATCGCCCGGGTCGCCCACCACGTCGCCGATCCCGGGTCGGGGAACGGTACGCCGATGAACAGGGCGATCCCGTTCAGCGCGATGAACAGTGGCAGGTGCCAGAGGTAGATCGCCATGCCGTCGCGCCCGAGCACGAAGACGGTGCCCTGCGCCGCCCGGGTGCGCATCAGCCGGGTGAGGGGCGCGTGCACGAGCTGGACGAGGCAGGCCTGCGCGATGGCCAGGAACGCGAGCGGCAGCATCGGCGGGTTGAGGTCCTGCAGCATGTCGGGCGCCCAGAGCCCGATCGAGGTCATCGGGACGAGCACCGCGTAGACGGCCGCGGCGACGGCGAGCAGCAGCACCTTCGAGCGTCGGGCGAACCACCCGTCGGCCCACAGGAACCCGAGCTGCTGCGCGAAGAGCCACACCGGGCCGAGGTTGAGGAGCCCGACGTCGGCGACCCCGGTGGCCAGTCGGATGCCGTCGACCGCGGCCGCGAGGACGAGGAGTCCGGCGAGCGTCGCCCACGGTGCCCGCTCGTGCAGCCGCGCCATCAGGGGGACGCAGCACTGGGTGATGCCGTACGCGGCGAGGAACCAGAGCGGCGAGCCGATGCCGAACGCGACCTCGGACAGCAGGTCACGCGGGGTGCCGAGCAGTGTCGCGATGCCCAGCCCGGTCGCCAACACGAGGAAGAGCGGGATCGCCGGGCGGAACAACCGCGCCAGCCGCGTGGCCACGTAGTCGCGAGGGCCCCCACCGCGCTCGACCGTGCTCCGCCAGCCGACGGCGCTCGCGAACCCGCCGACGACGAAGAACAGCGGCATCACCTGGCCGACCCAGGTCGCCGCGACGTACCAGTCGAGCTCCTGGAGTGGGCTCGTGACCCGGATGCCGGCGTCGTCGGCCGCGATCCCGACCATCGTGACGTGCACGAAGACGACGAGGACGACGCATGCCGTCCGGATGAGGTCGACGACCAGGTCACGCTTCGCGATGATCCCCCGGACGTCCACGCTGGTCAGTGCCTGCTGAGTGGACATGCCGGGACGCTACCGGCGGATCAGCGCCTCCCAGGCCCGTTCCAGGTGATCGCGACCAAACCGTGACACATCGTATTCCGGTGTGGGAATGTGTCGGGCTGGTGACCATCCCCGAGAACTCGTTGTACAGTGGTCGTTGTCTTGACCGCTGCAAAAGAAGGGTTCGTGATGGACGTCGATGCCGACCTGCTCCGTGACGCCGGTCTGCGGGTCACGACGCCGCGACTCGCGGTCCTCCGAGCGACGGAGACGATGCCGCACGCCACGGCGGACGACATCGTCACGGCGCTGACCGCCGAGCTGCCCACGACGAGCCACCAGGCGGTGTACGGCGTCCTCGCGGCGCTCACCGGCGTCGGACTCGTCCGTCGCATCGAGCCGGCGGGCAGTCCCGCGCGGTACGAGCGGCGCACCGGCGACAACCACCACCACATCGTGTGCACCATGTGCGGCGCGATCGAGGACGTCGACTGCGCCGTGGGGCACTCGCCCTGCCTGACGCCGTCCGACACGCACGGCTTCGCCGTCACTACCGCTGAGGTCACCTACTGGGGGATCTGCGAGCGGTGCGCAGCGGCCGAGCGCGACGACACCACGGCCGTGACGGCCTGACCCCGCGCCGCTTGCGCCAGGCGGTCCACCCGCCCCACCGACAACCCGAGCAACCCTGACCGAACCAACCGTTCCACCAAGGAGGAACCGTGTCCGACCAGAACACGACGCCCGGCCAGCCGGCCGGCACCCCCACCACGACGACCAACAGCGGCGCACCCGTCTCGAGCGACCAGCACTCCATGGGTGTCGGCGCCGACGGCCCCCTCGCGCTGCACGACCACTACCTGGTCGAGAAGCTCGCCCAGTTCAACCGCGAGCGCGTCCCGGAGCGCGTCGTCCACGCGAAGGGCGGCGGTGCGTTCGGTACCTTCACCGTCACGCAGGACATCAGCCGCTTCACCCGCGCGGCCTTCCTGCAGCCGGGCAAGCAGACCGAGATGCTCGCGCGCTTCTCGAGCGTCGCCGGTGAGCAGGGCTCCCCGGACACCTGGCGCGACCCCCGCGGTTTCGCGCTGAAGTTCTACACCGAGGAGGGCAACTACGACCTCGTCGGCAACAACACCCCCGTCTTCTTCATCCGCGACGGCATCAAGTTCCCCGACTTCATCCGCTCGCAGAAGCGCCTGCCCGGCTCGCACCTCCGCGACCACGACATGCAGTGGGACTTCTGGACCCTGTCGCCGGAGTCCGCCCACCAGGTCACGTGGCTCATGGGTGACCGCGGCCTGCCGGCGTCGTGGCGGAACATGGACGGCTTCGGTTCGCACACGTACCAGTGGATCAACGCCGAGGGCGAGCGCTTCTGGGTGAAGTACCACTTCATCACCGAGCAGGGCCACAAGACGCTCACGCAGGAGGACGCCGACCGCATCGCCGGCGAGGACGCGGACTTCCACATCCGCGACCTCCACGAGGCGATCGAGCGCGGCGACAACCCGCGCTGGACCCTCAAGGTGCAGGTCATGCCGTACGAGGACGCCGCCGCCTACCGCTTCAACCCGTTCGACCTGACGAAGGTGTGGCCGAAGGGCGACTACCCGCTCATCGAGGTCGGCACGATGGAGCTCAACCGCAACCCGGAGAACTACTTCGCCCAGATCGAGCAGGCCACCTTCGCGCCGTCGAACTTCGTCCCCGGCATCGCGGCCAGCCCGGACAAGATGCTCCTCGCGCGCATCTTCAGCTACGCGGACGCGCACCGCTACCGTGTCGGCACGAACCACGCGCAGCTGCCGGTGAACGCCCCGAAGAACGAGGTGCACTCGTACTCGAAGGACGGCGGCATGCGCTTCGACTTCCAGCAGTCCGAGGTCCCGGTCTACGCACCGAACTCCCTCGGCGGTGCCCACGCCGACCCGAACGCGACGGACGACGTCCCCGGCTGGGAGTCCGACGGCGCGCTGCAGCGTTCCGCCGCGACGCTCCACCCGGAGGACGACGACTTCGGCCAGGCGGGGACCCTCGTCCGCGAGGTCCTCGACGACGCGGCCCGCGAGCGCCTCGTCGGCAACATCGCCGGGCACGTCTCGAAGGTGACGCGCGACGACCTCCGCGAGCGGGTGTTCCAGTACTGGACCAACGTCGACGCCGACCTGGGTGCGCGCGTGCGCGCCGCGGTCGCGCCGAGCGCGCCCGGATCGAACGAGGACCCGGAGAAGGTCGCGGTCGAGGCGTAGTCCCCGGTCTCCACAGGACGGACGGGAGGCCCGGTGCCAGCTGGCACCGGGCCTCCCGTCCGTTGATCCTGGCTAGACCTGCTGGCCGTTCAGCCAGATGTCGCCAGCTGGCCAGTCTTCGAGCGCTGCGGCCACCGGCCGCACCATCCAGCCGCCCTGCTCGGTGTTCGAGATGCCGGCGCCCTCGGCGGTGAACGCCGAGAAGGTGCCCACCGCGTCGGGGAACTCGTGCCAGCCGAGCTTCGCGTAGAACGGGATGCGGTTCTCGCCGGCGCCGAGGAAGCCGTAGGGGACGCGGAGCCCCTCGAGGACGGCGTGCGCGCGCTCCATGAGTTCGCGGCCGATGCCCGTTCCCTGCAGGCGGGGTGCCACGGCGACGAGGCCGGTGTCCCCGACGAGGACGTCCTCGCCGCCGACGGTGACGTACATCCGGCGGATCCCGACGTGTGCCAGGACGACCCCGTCCGCGTCGCGTGCGATCACCCGGCGTTCGGGCTGCATGCCGGACCAGCTCCGACCGCCCACGTACCAGTGCGACCAGTCCGGGAACGCCTGCCCCAGCATCGCCGCTACGCCTTCGTGGTCGGGGAGCGTCAGCGTGCTCTCCTCGACCACCTCCCACCGGATGTCGTCACTCATGGGTCCATCCTGCCCGCCGGCGCCCGGGTGGAGCGGGGCCGGCCGGCGCCCGGTCAGCCGCGGCCTGGCGCCGTGACCTCGATGCGGTTGGCCCACGGGTCCTCGAACGCGACCGTGCGGCCGTCGTCGGCGGTCTGCACGCCGGTGTCGTGCATGCGCGCGACCAGTGCGCCCAGGTCGTCGGCGGCCGGGACCTCGATGCGTACGAGCCCCAGGCCGAGCGCGAGCTGTCGGCGTCCGGCGCCGCGGGAGTTCCACGTGTTCATCGCCATGTGGTGGTGGTAGCCGCCCGCGCTGACGAACAGTGCCTCGCCCCAGCCGGCGGTGGTCTCGAAGCCGAGCGTGTCGACGTAGAACGCCCGGGCCGATGCGACGTCCCCGACGGACAGGTGCACGTGGCCGACGCGTCCGGGTCGGGTCGCAGCAGACTCGAGTGCCTGCTGGGTGAGGTGCTCCTGCAGGAACGCGTTCGGGTCGACGTACTTCGTGTCCATGTCGACCATGCCGTGCGTCCACGACCACTCGGTGCGGTCCCGGTCCCAGTACAGCTCGACGCCGTTGCCCTCGGGGTCCGTGAAGTAGAACGCGACGCTCACGAGGTGGTCGGCGCTGCCGGTGAACGTCTGCGGGTACTTCGTCGCGACGGAGTAGAGCGCAGCCGCCAGGTCCGCGCGGCTGTCGAAGAGGATCGCGGTGTGGAACAGTCCGGCCTCGTGGGGGCCGGCGTGCTGCATCGCGGGCGCGTGCTCGAGGATCACGATCGGGGTCGTTCCCCGACCGAGCACGGCGACGCCGCCCTCGTTCGAGAAGAGCGACAGGCCGATGCCCTCGCGGTAGTAGCCGATCATCCGGTCGAGGTTCGCGACGCGGAGGGTGACGGCACCCATCCCGGTGTCGGCGGCGAGGAGGTCCTGCGTGTGCATGGACCCAGTGTGCGCCGATTTGGTTGACGCGTCAACCAAATGGCCATCGCACTCGGTGTCCTGTCGGCGAGGCGCGCTTCGGCAGGGCCAAGATGGTGGGATGCCCCGCTCACGACCCGCGCGCGACCGCCGCCGTGCGCCCGACCGTGTCCGCGGTCGTCGACCGGACCCCGGGGATTTCCCCGTCGAGCAGATGCGCGATCGGATGTCGTCGTACATCTACGGCAACATCACGGTCCTCGCGGCCGCGATCGCCGTCGACCCTGCGGCCATCCACCACGGTTCGGCGGTCTGGGCCGTCCTCGCGACCGCGGTGCTGACCTACCTGGCGCACGTGCTCTCGCACCTCGTCGCGCACGGGATCGGTGACGACGAGACGGACGACGACACGCGCCGGGAGTCCGTCGTGACGATCGTCCGCAACGCGAACCCGATCGCGACGTCCGGACTCATCCCCGCCGTGCTCTACGCCGCGGCCTGGATCGGGTGGATCCCGGCGCCGTGGGCGCAGACCGCCGCGCTCGTCATCCTCGTCGTGCGCATCGGCATGGTCGGCGTCTTCATGCAGCGGTTCAGCGGGAAGCGTCCGACGTTCCTCGGGCTCTGGGGCGGCATCGTGCTCGCCGCGGTCGCCTTCGTGATCGGACTCGTGAAGGTGGTGCTGACGCATTGAGTGAGACGTCGACCGAGCGGAAGCGCCCCGGGTGGAAGTTCCTGCGGGACCTGGTGATCATCGTCGTCGCGGCGCTGCTCGCCTCGTTCCTCGTGAAGGCGTACCTGGTGCGCTCGTTCTACATCCCCTCGGCGTCGATGGAGAACACGCTCCTGGTGGGGGACCGGGTGCTCGTGAACGAGCTCGTGCCGAAGGCGGTCGGCCTGCAGCGCGGGGACGTCGTCGTGTTCCAGGACCCGGGCGGGTGGCTCGGCCCCGGGATGGGCGACGACCTCATCAAGCGGGTGATCGGGCTCCCCGGCGACACCGTGGCGTGCTGCGATGCCGACGGCCGGCTGCAGGTCAACGGGCACGCGGTCGACGAGCCCTACGTGGTGCTGCAGAGCGGTTCGAACCGGGTCACCGGTCAGGACTTCACCGAGAAGGTCCCGGCCGGGCAGATCTGGGTCATGGGTGACAACCGCTACGACTCTGCCGACTCCCGCGTGCACGGGACGGTCCCCGAGTCGGACGTGGTCGGGCGGGCGTTCGTCATCACCTGGCCGGTGAACCGGTGGTCCGTGCTGTCCCGGTACGGCGACGAGTGGGACCAGGTGCCCGACGCGGGCTGATCCGGTAGCGTTCCCTCGGACTCTGCGGACGGGAGGTCAGCGGTTGGCGGACCAGGACCCCTTCGAGTACGTCACGGGCGGCGACGACGACGTCATGCTCCGGCGGATCGGGACGAACGGACCTCAGGCCGGCACCATCGGACCCCGACCGACCCACGTGCTGTTCTGGCTCGCCGACGGGCACGCCGTCGTGACCGCCGACTCGGGTGACCGGTGGGAGGTCGGACCGGGGCGGCCGCTCATGCTGTCCGCGCCCGTCGCGTACGCGTTCGAGACGGACGCGAGCCGGATGACGCTGCTCCACCTCTCGCCGGCGTTCCTCGCCGCGGTGGCCGCACGCGGAGAGGACATCGGCGATCCCGAACCCGGTGAGTTCGTCCAGCCCGAGGCCTCCGACGTGCGACTCGAGCCGCTCCGGACCCTGCTGCGGGAGCTGACCTCGCAGATCCTCGACCCGGAGTTGCCCGATGCCGACCGGCGCGCGGTGAACCGCCGGGTCGCCCGGGTCGTGCTCTCGACGTTCACCCGTTCCCGTGCCGACGTCGAGAACCGACTCCGTCGCGCGGTGCGGTTCGTCCACGACCACGCCGGAGCCGACATCACCGTCGGCGACGTCGCGGAGGCCGCGGGGCTCAGTGAGCGGGGTGTGCAGGACCTGTTCCGTCGGACCCTCGACGTGACGCCCATGCGGTACCTCCGCGAGGTCAGACTCGACCGGGTGCACCTGGAGCTCCTCGCCCGCCCGGCGCGCGGAGTGGTGACGGTGCGGGACGTCGCGGGGAAGTGGCAGTTCGCGCACCTCGGGCGGTTCGCCGCCGCGTACCGGGCCCGCTTCGGGGAGAGCCCGCACCAGACCCTGGTGCGGTCGGAGCCGCGCGACCGGGCCTGACCTCGACGGCGGTGACATGCAACATGTTCAGGCACGTGCTTGCGCACCCCTTAGCGTCCGGCACAGCGGCGAGTGAACACCGAGCTCGTCCTGCTGTACTGGCGGATCGGAGTCGTCATCCTCGATCGGCAGCAGCGATCCGGATGGGGGTCGAGCGTCATCGCCACACTCTCCGACGATCTGCGCGCTGCGTTCCCCTCCATGACCGGGTTCTCGCGGCGGAACCTCAACTACATGCGAGCGCTCGCCCGCGCATGGCCCGACGAGTTGAAAGTGCAACAGGTTGTTGCACATCTGCCCTGGGGGCACGTCACGGTGCTCCTGGGCCGGTTCGACGATCAGCGTCTCCGAGACTGGTACGCGGAACGCGCCGTCCATCATGGTTGGTCACGGAACGTGCTCGAACACCACATCCGCACGAGCGCGCACGAACGGTTCGAAGCGGCGCCGACCAACTTCGAGCGGGCGCTCGCTCCCGATGCGTCGGACCTCGCGGCACAGATGACGAAAGACCCGTACGTGCTGGACTTCCTCGCACTCGACGGTGATGCTTCCGAACGAGCGCTCGAGCAGCGTCTCGTCGAGCGGATCGTGGAGACCCTGCGCGAACTCGTCGTCGTCGAGCTGAAGACCGGACGGTTCCGGCCGGACCAGCTGGGCCAGCTGTCCTTCTACGTCGCGGTCGTCGACGACCGACTTCGCGGCCCGGCGCACGCCGAGACGGTCGGACTGTTGCTGGTGGCGGACAAGAACGAGTCGACCGTCAGGTACGCGCTCGGCACCCAGAACAGTCCTGTGGGCGTCGCGAGCTACGACCTGCTCCCGCCGGAGGTGCGCGCGTCGCTGCCGTCAGAAGACGCACTCGCGGGACTGCTTGCCGCTGCTGCGGCGTGACGACCGGTCAGCAGCCGCTGGACGTCAGCGTGACGTCGGTGACCTCGCCACTGTGCACGGTGGCCTCCTGAGGGCAGAGCTCGTTCGCGCGGACGGTGACCTTGCCCACGGCGACGCCGGCGAAGTCGACCGTGCCACCCGGGAAGACCCGCTGGTGCGCAGCGATCCGGCCGTTCGGTACGAAGACCTGCACCTCGTACGGGTGGTCGGCCTCGTTGCCGGACACCGTGACGGAGATGCGCCCGGTGGAGTCCTGGGCGCCGCATCCCGTGAGGGTGAGGGCTGCCGCGAGACCGAGGACCAGGGCGGCGGGTGCGGAGCGGCGGAACACCCCACCAGCCTAGGCGTCAGCGAGCGGACGCCGACCCGGAGCGAGATCCGAGCAACCACCCGTTGTCGGCGGCGACCCGCAGCGCCTCGGTGGCGTTCCGCGCCGCGGTCTTCCCGATCGCCGCGGACAGGTGGTTCCGCACGGTGCCCTCGGACAGGTGCAGTGCTCCCGCGACCCCGGCGACGGTCGGCGCCGTGCGGAAGGCGATGAGCACGTCGGTCTCCCGCGGGGTCAACGGCGACGGTCCGGCCGCGAGGGACTCGGCCGCGAGCACGGGGTCGACCACGCGGAACCCACCGGCGACCCGGCGGACGGCGTCGGCGAGCTGTTCCGCGGGGGTGTCCTTCACGACGAACCCGGACGCGCCGGACTCGAGCGCTCGCCGGAGGTACCCGGGACGCCCGAACGTCGTGACGATGAGCGACCGGCACGAGGGCAGCGACGCGGCGAGCTGGGCGGCGGCGGTGAGCCCGTCGGCCCCGGGCATCTCGACGTCGAGCAGTGCGACGGTGGCACCGGATGTCCGTGCGGCGTCGAGGACCTCGTCGCCCCTGGCCACCTGTGCCACGACGTCGATGTCGCGCTCGAGGGACAGCAGGGACGCCAGCGCTCCCCGGACGAGCGCCTGGTCGTCGGCGAGGAGCACCCGGATCGGTTCGGTCATCGTCGTCCTCGCTCGACCCGGAGCAGGAAGCCGCCGAGGTCGCTGGTACCGGTGGTGATGGTCGCCCCCACGGCGTCGGCGCGTTCGTGCAGCCCCCGCAGGCCGTTGCCGCCGAGCACCGGACCGGCGGCCGGGACCGCGAGCAGGCCGGTGCCGTCGTCCTCGATCGTGAGCGCGGTGCGCGTGAGCGTGATGCGGACGGTCGACGCCGATGCGTGCCGGACGACGTTCGTCACGCCCTCGCGGAGGACCCACGCGAACAGGCTCCGCACGTCGGGGGCGGCGACGGTCTCGTCCGAAGCCGGCGGGACCGTGCCGGTGATCGACGCGGCGGACAGTGCCGCGCGGGCGGACACGAGCTCGGCACCGAGCGACGCCTCCCGGTACCCGCTGACCGCCTGCCGCAGTCCCTGCAGCGCTTCGCGGGCGAGCCGTTCGACGTCCTGCATCTCGGTCTTCGCGCGCTCGGCGTCGACGTCGACGAGGCGTGCGGCGAGCTCGGACTTCATCGCGACGATCGTCAGCGAGTGCCCGAGGACGTCGTGCAGGTCGCGGGAGAACCTGGCGCGTTCCTCGACCACGGCGAGCCTGGTGATCTCGTCCTGCGCGACCCCCAGCCGGTCCTCGGCTTCGCGTTGGCGTCCGAAGAAGAGCATCGACGCCCCGATGGACACCGTCACGACCGGTGCGAAGAGGATGCCGTTCGCCGCGGCCGTGCTCCAGCCGATGGCGGTCACGACGGCGAACTCCGCGAGGCACACCGCCGCCACCATGACGACGACCAGCCAGAGCCGCGCCGCGACGAACCCGCAGAGTGCGACGACGAGCAGCCACGACCACACCGCAGCCGGTCCCACGGGGACCAGGAGCAGCCCGGCGAGGAGTGCCATGCCCGCGAGCACCATCACGCGGAACGACAGGGAACGGCGCCACATCAGCTCCGGCACGAGCATGTACGCCGCGTAGAAGCAGAGCAGCGCCGCCGTCGCCACGACCCGGTCCGCGACGGACCCGCCGTTCGTCCACACCGCGACGACGAGCAGCGCCTGCCAGAGCAGCCCGAAGACCGCGCCGCCGTACCAGCGCTTCCGCGCGACCCGGACCTCGTCGTCGGTCGGCCCCGGTGCGACGGCCCACGGGAAGGACCGGTCGAGACGCGGACGGGAGGCCCGGTGCACGTCCGCCACGCCCCGTGCCTCCGCCGCCCCGGTCGCCTGGTCCATGTCGGCCAGCGTAGAGCGCTGGGTCACTGGCGCGCCGCGTCGCGGCGGTAGCGCCACATGATGACGGCGCCGAGGGCGACCGCCCAGCCGAGGAGCACGAGCGCCGGTTCGAGCATGCCGCTCGTCCCCGTGGCCCCTGCGCCCATCTGCCCGATGCGGTTCAGCCAGTACGACGGCAGCAGGTGCGCGACGCCGCCCATCCAGCTCGGCATGACCGACAGCGGGACCCACAGCCCGCCGAGGATCGACAGGCCCATGAACACGACCATGAACAGCGGCTGCGCGAAGGCCGGCTTCGCGAACTGCCCGATCAGGATCGCGATGAGGGCGAACGGCACGACGCCGCACCAGATCCCGAACCCGGCGGCGACCCAGCGCATCGGGTCGAGCGACGCCCCGAGTGCCAGGACCGAGACGAGCGTCGTGACCGTGATCGAGATCGCGGCGAACGCCATCGCGGCGATGACCTTCGACACCAGGAACCCCCAGCCGGACAGCGGCGTCACCCGGAGCTGCCGGTTCCAGCCGATCGACCGCTCGTTGACGATCGCGAACGCCTGGCTGAGCGCCGCCATCATCGCGCCGTACGCGGCCATCTGGAGCGTGGTGACGACGAGGTACTGCAGTCCCGTCGTCGGGTCCTTCGCCGATCCGTACGCGGCCCCGAAGACGAGGAGCATGACGACCGGGACGGCGAACGTGAACACCATGGCGCGGACGTTCCGCATCTGGCGCTTCGTCTCGAGGAGCACGTAGCGGATCGGCATGCGTCCGCGGACGTCGGTGGTGGGGAGCGGGGCGGTGATCGCCGCGGCGGTGGTGGTCATGCGCTGACTCCGGTCGCTTCCGAGTGTTCGATCTGTCCGGACCGCTCTGGCTGGTCTGCGGTGAGGGCGAGGAACGCGTCGTCCATCGTGGAGGCGACCACCTCGATGTCGTGCGCCTCCGGGAACGAGGCGAGGAGGGCTCTGAGCGTCTGGTCCGAACTGTCGGTGCGGAGCGTGACGAAGCCGTGACGAGCCTCCAGTCCGACCGTGCCCGGGAGGTCGCGGAGCGCGACGTGTGCGGACTCCGGCACCCCGCCGAAGCGGATCGTGCGCGTCGCGGCGATCGCCTTGATCTCGGACGGCGTGCCGTCGGCGACCACGCGACCGGATCGCATGATGACGATGCGGTCGGCGAAGGTGTCGGCCTCGTTGAGGTAGTGCGTGGCGAACACCACCGTGCGGCCGGCGTCGGTGAACTCGCGCATCGAGGACCAGAACACGTGCCTGGCCTCGACGTCCATCGCCGCGGTCGGCTCGTCGAGGACGAGCAGGTCGGGGTCGGAGACCACGGCGACCGCGAAGCGTGCGCGCTGGAGCTGCCCGCCGGACAGCTTGTTCACCCGGCGACCCGCGATCTCGGTGCACCGTGCGCGGCGGAGTGCCTCGTCGACGGGCATCGGGTGCCGGTGGGCGGCACCGACCAGCGCGACGATGTCCCGCACGGTCATGTCGGGGAGCAGCGCACCGCCCTGCAGCATCGCGCCGACCCTCCCGTCGATGACGGCGGCGCGAGGGTCCTCGCCGAAGAGCCGGACCGAGCCGGAGGTCGGCATGGAGAGGCCGAGGGCGAGGTCGACCGTGGTGGTCTTGCCGGCGCCGTTCGGGCCGAGGAGGGCGACGACCTCGCCCGGACGGATCGTGAGGTCGATGCCGTCGACGGCGGTCACGGCGCCGAAGCGCTTGCGGAGACCGCTGAGCTGGATGACTGGTGTGCTGTCCATGACCCCAGCGTCATGCGGACCGGGGCCCGGTGCCTCTGCCGGGCGTCACGGATCGACCGTGACATCCGTCACGGGTGACCCGCGCACCGGTTGTCCCGTGCACTGGGGCCATGGGTCCTCCGCAGGGGGGGACAGGCGGTGTCCGGAAGGCGCGTTAGCGTTGGTGCATGACCGGTGAGACCGCGACGACCCTGACGCCCGACTCCGCATCGGAAGCCGTCCGTCGTGGGGCGCTCCTCGCCGCGCTCGACGTGGTGAACGGCAGCCCCGAGGAGCGGTTCGAGCGGATCACCCGCATCGCACGAGAGGCATTCGGCGTCTCCGGGTCGTTCCTCAACCTCGCCGGTGAGACGCACCTGCTCCTCAAGTCGCAGCAGATCGAAACGCGGTTCGACCCGTTCATCCCGCTCGAGGACACCTTCTGCGGTCGCACGCTCGGGCAGGACGGGCCGGTCCTCGTCCCCGACGCGCAGGCCGACCCGCGCTACGCGGACCTGCCGATGGTCACCGACGACCCGAACGTCCGGTTCTACGCCGGCGTCCCGTTGCGCATCGGTGTCGACCAGCTCAAGGTGGGCACGCTCTGCCTCATCGACCCCACCCCGCGCACGCTCGACGCCGACGACCTCGCCCTGCTCGAGGAACTCGGGACCTGGGCGGAGCGCGAGCTCGCCGCGGGCGCGGACGAGGACCGGATGCGATCGGTGCTCGCCGGGCTGTCCCCGCGCGAGGTGTCGGTGCCCGGGTACGCGATCTCCGGGCTGTCGGTGCCGCACGGCGTCGTCTCCGGGGACTTCCACGAGTGGCACGTGTCGGACGGTGCGCTGTACCTGACCGTCGCGGACGTGATGGGGAAGGGCATGTCGGCCGGGCTCCTCGCCGCCGGCATCCGCGGGGCCGTGCTCGCCAGAGGTACCTCTGAGCCGTCGGCGGCGATCGCCGGGGTCGAGACCCAGGTCGCGCCCGAGCTCAGCCGTGCGTCGTCGTTCGCCACGCTGTTCCACGGGCGGCTCGATCCGGCGTCGGGCCGACTCGACTCGGTCGATGCGGGCCACGGGCTCGTGCTGCAGCTGCACGCCGACGGGACCGAGACGATCCACCGGTCGCTCGACCTGCCGATCGGCCTGCACCCGTCCGGGGTCCAGCGCTCCACGGGCTCCATGCTGCTCGAGCCCGGGGACACGCTCATCGTGGTCAGTGACGGGGCGCTCGAGCTCTTCGACTCCACGCTCGCGTCGCTGTCGAGGCTCGGCGGCGTCTACCGCGCGTCCGGGTCGGCGCAGGAGTTCCTCGAGCGGGTGCGGGCGCGTGCGGCGTCGCACGACCCGGGCGACGACCTGACCGTCGTCGTGCTCTCCCGCGACGCTTGACGCGCCGCGCGCGCCGCGCCGCGCGCGCGCCGCGCCCCGACGGGTCCTGAGATCGCACTTCGTGTCGGAACGCGCGGGCGCGAAGCGACACGGACTGCGATCTCAGCGCACGCGCTGACCGTGCCGACGGCGGACGGGAGGCTCGGTGCCGGTCCGGAGCAGAGCCTCCCGGCCGATCCGGTCGCCACTTCTGCGCACTCGACCCATGACGCGGATGCCCGGGCAGCCCTGGCAGTGCGCCGGGCGTCGCGCGGTCAGGCGCCGAGGCGCTCGATGAGCTCGCGGTAGCGGGCGGCCGTGCGCTCGACGATCTCGTCGGGGAGGACCGGCGGCGTGCCCTGCTTGTCCCAGTTCGCGCTGAGCCAGTCGCGCACGATCTGCTTGTCGAACGAATCGGTGCGGTTGCCCTCGGCGTAGGTCGTGGCGTCCCAGTAGCGGCTGGAGTCGCTCGTCAGGACCTCGTCCCCGATGCGGATCTGACCATCGGTGTCGTGCCCGAACTCGAACTTGGTGTCCGCGATGATGACGCCGCGCTCCAGAGCGATCGCCGCCGCCTCGGAGTAGACGTGCAGCGAGAGATCACGGAGCTGCGTCGCGACCTCGGCGCCGACGAGCTCGACGGTCTGCTCGAACGAGATGTTCTCGTCGTGCTCGCCCTGTGGTGCCTTGTACGCGGGCGTGTAGATCGGCTCCGGCAGACGGTCGCCGTTCGACAGCCCGGCAGGGAGCGGTACGCCGCAGACGCTGCCCGACTCCTGGTACTCGACCCAGCCGCTGCCGACGAGGTAGCCGCGGACGACGCACTCGACGGGGAACATCGTCAGGGGCATGACGTGCATCGAGCGGGACGCCACCGAGTCGGGCACCGGCGTGCTGGTCGCCGTCGGGGCCAGCAGGTGGTTCGGGACGTCGCCGAGCTGGGTGAACCAGAACCGGGACAGGCGCGTGAGGAGCTCTCCCTTGCCGGGGATCGGGGGCTCGAGCGCGGAGTCGTACGCGCTGACGCGGTCCGACGCGACGAGGAGTAGCTCGGTCGCGGTGGCGACGGAGGGGGCGTCGGCCGGGACGTACAGCTCACGGACCTTGCCGGAGGAGACGTGCTGCCAGCCGTCGACCGCGGGGGCGCTCATCGGGTGACCTTCGCGGCGATGTCGGTGCGGAACTGGGCACCGTCGAGCGTGATGTCGTGCAGGCCGGCGTACGCGCGGTCCCGGGCTTCGGTGAAGTCGGACCCGGTGGCGACGACGCTGAGCACGCGCCCGCCCGTCGCGACGAGGTCGCCGTCGAGCAGGCCGGTCGCCGCGTGCAGCACGGCGACGCCGTCCCGGGCGTTCGCCGCGTCGATGCCGGTGATCGCCCGGCCGGTCTGCGGGTTCTCGGGGTAGCCCTGGCTGGCGAGGACCACCGTCACCGCGGCGTCGTCGCGGAACTCGGGTTCCGGAGCGCCGCCGAGCTGACCCGTCGCGGCCGCCAGCATCAGCGCGCTGAGCGGGGTCGCGAGGCGGGGGAGGACGACCTGGGTCTCCGGGTCGCCGAAGCGCGCGTTGAACTCGATGACGCGGACGCCCTGCTCGGTGACGATGAGCCCGCAGTAGAGGAGCCCGACGAACGGCGTTCCTTCGTGCTCGAGTCGGCGGACCGTGGGGAGCGCGACGAGGTCGGCGACCTCTGCCACGAAGGCGGCTTCGGAGCCCCATCGGTCGGCGAGCCACGGCAGCGGCGAGTAGGCGCCCATGCCGCCGGTGTTCGGACCGGCATCGCCGTCGCCGAGCCGCTTGTAGTCCTGTGCCGGGCTGAGCGCGCGGACGTCGTGGCCGTCGCTGAGGAAGAACAGCGAGACCTCTTCGCCGTCGAGGAACTCCTCGACCACGATGGGGCCGTGCTGGAGCCAGTAGGTGGCGTGGTCGATGGCGGCCTGACGGTCCTCGGTGACGAGGACGCCCTTGCCGGCAGCGAGCCCGTCGGCCTTGACCACGTGGGGTGCGCCCAGTTCGTCGATCGCGGCGACGGCTTCGTCGATGGTGCCGGCGGAGACCGGTCGGCCGGTCGGCACGTTCGCCGCCGACATGATGCGCTTGGCGAAGGCCTTCGATCCCTCGAGCGCCGCCGCGGCCTTGCTCGGCCCGAAGACCGGGATGCCCCGGGTTCGGATCGGGTCCGCGACGCCGGCGATGAGCGGCGCTTCCGGGCCGACGACGACGAGTTCGATGCCGTTCTCGATCGCGTACTCGGCGACGAGGGGACCGTTCGTCGGGTCGAGCGACACGGTCTCGACGTCGGCGGCGATGCCGGCGTTGCCCGGCGCCGCCGTGATGACGTGGCCGGCCTGTTCTGCCAGGAGCGCCGTGATGATCGCGTGCTCGCGGGCACCGGAACCGAGGACGAGGATTCGCACCCGATCACCCTACCGAGCCGGACCACCGCCTCGCGATGCACCGGCTAGCCTGTGGACATGCCGAGCAGGACCATCGACGACGCCGAGGGGGCCGAGGCGCTCCGGGCCGTGCTCGCCGGTGCGACGGACCGGCCGACGACGGCGACGGCGGTCAGGTGGACGCTCCAGCGCCTCGCCGAGGACGTCCCGGGGAACAGCGTCGAGGTGCGGGTCCCGCCGTTCGCAGCCGTGCAGGCGGTGCCGGGTCCGCGGCACACACGCGGGACCCCGCCGAACGTGGTCGAGACCGACGCGGCGACGTGGATCGCGCTGGCGACGGGCACGCTGACCTGGACCGAGGCGGTCTCGGCAGCGCGGGCGAGTGCGTCGGGCGCTCGGGCGGACCTCACGGCCTACCTGCCGGTGCGCACCGGCGTCTGACGACACGCCGGACGCATACCGATCGGCATCGAATTAGGTAGTACCTACCGATGCGGCACCGAGACCCGGGCACGTAGCGTAGGAACCGAGTTGAAGTCGCCGGGATTCGGACCCGACCCGAACGGGTCCGAACCCGGCGACAGCGACCACCGTACGCGATGTCCGGCCCTTCGTGTGGCTCATTCGGCGTGGCGTGCTGCATTCCGCAACGGAACTGCGGTTCCCGGCCCGTAGAGCGCGCATCAGCGCAACTCGGTGAGTCCGGAGCAGCCCGGTTCAGAGCAGCTCGGCGAGCTCCGACCGCGCGTGCAGGTCCCACTTGGCGAACACGCGCGACAGGTGCGCGTCGATCGTCCGGACCGACAACCCGAGCTGCTCGGCGATCCGCCGGTTCGAGAGCCCCTGGGCAGCCAGTGCAGCGACCTCGTACTCGCGGTGGGTGAGCGGCGGACGCTGCGCCCGACCCGCCGTGACGGCCATGCCGTGCGTCGCGAGCACCGCTTGCGCGTCGGCGATCCGCGTTCGGTCCCGCGACCGGATGGCGTCCGCGTACTCGACGATCGCGATGGCGAGCGGGCCGTCGACACGGCTCGCGGCCTCGCGCATGCGGTCGAGCGACGCGGTGGAGTCCCGCCCGTTCAGCATGTCCATCGTGTAGTGCAGTGTCTGCGCGTACAGGACGTGCATCCACGCCCCGCTCGCAGCCGCTCGGTCCGACAGCTCGTCGGCGTGCCGGAGCCCCGCGGGGTTGCCGAGCACCGCCTCGGTCCAGCAGATGGTCGTCGCGATCTGGTCGCCGGTGATGCGCATCGCCCGGGGCGGGGTCGCTCGGGCGTGCTCGAGTGCGGCGTTCGCCTCCTCCGCCCGGCCCGAGAAGGCGTACGCCATCGCGAGTCGCGCCCAGGGGTAAGCGGCGAAGCCACCGTGGTCCGCCACCGCGTACCGCTCGCACGCGGCCGAGAACGCCGTGATCGCGTCGTCCCAGCGGCGCTGCCCGATCGCGAGGTTGCCGGCACCGATGAGCTCGAGGGTGAAGTCGTACTTCAGGAACGGGCTCGACCGGTTGAGCGAGACCTGGGTGATGAGGCCCTCCATGTCGCCCCGCCAGACCTGGACCTGGTGCAGCACGGACATCAGTTCGCCCACGCTCCACGGGGCCTCTTCGATGTGTGCGGTCGCGGTCGTCAGCGCCGCCGTGCCGAGGCGCATCGCGTCGTCGAGCCGGCCGGCCGTGGCCAGCGCCATCACGGCGCACGGTGCGAGGCAGAGGAACGACATCGGCACGGTCGGGGCGTCGACGATCCCGGAGCGCTCGATCTCGGCACGGATCTCCCCGAACCGACCGCCCCAGCCGAGGTGCGACAGTCGGAGCAGGCGGAGTCGTTCGGCGGCCTCGGGACCGACGATCCCGATCGCGACGTCGGTCAGGGCGACGGCCGCCAGGGTGTCGTCGTCGTGGAACTGCCGGATGTTCGCGAGCGTCTCGCACGCCTCGATGACGGCGTCGTCGTCGACGGCGACGGAAGCCGCGGGACCGGCATCGCCGCCGCCGCGCGTAGCGATCGCCCACGCCGCCTCGGCGTCGGCGCGTCCGGCCTCCCGCCCCTCGCTGTAGCCCTGGGCGAGCGACCGAAGGCAGAGCGCGGCGACCCGTTGGGTCGGCGAGAGCTCGGCCCGGAGCGCGGCGGTGGCCAGGGCGACCGCACTCTCGAGCTCCTGCAGCCGCACGGCAACGTGCGCCGCGTCGAGCAGCTGCGGCACCGGCGGCAGCACCCCGCACTCGATCGCCCACAGCGCAGCCCGGAGTCGAGCGGCCGGCAGCGCCCCGGAGTCGAGGTCCGCGCGGAAGGCGTTGGCCCGGGCGAACAGCTTCGTCCGGCGCGCGACGGGCACCAGGGACCGCACGACCTCGCCGACGAGGGGGTGTGACGGCCGGACCGCGGGGGCGCCCTCGTCGAGCGAGTCGATCCGGACGAGTCCGAGTGCCACGACCCGGTCGACGTCGCCGCCGCTCACCAGTCCGAGCAGTCGAGAAAGCGGGATCGGATCGGCGAGGGCGACGATGTCGACGACGTCGCGGAGGTCCTCCGGCAGTGCGCCGAGCTCCGTGCGGTACATGTCGGCGAGGCTGTTGGACGCGGTGATGCGCCCGCGCCAGTACCACCCGGACGCCGTGTGCTCGAGGGCTCCCGACGTCAGCGCGGCACGCACGACCTCCCGGAGGTAGAGCGGGTTGCCCGCGGTCGCACGGTGGACCCGTTCGACCGAGGCCGACTCGAGCGGGGCCTGCAGCGCCTGGCCGATGAGCGCCGCGGTGTCGTGGAGGTCGAGCGGGTCGAGGTCGATCCGCTCGAGGACGTCGTCCTGCCACAGCGCGCGGAGCGGCTCGGCGAGCGCCGTGAAGTCGCGGCAGGTGAGCACGATCCTGGCGCCCTGGTTCCGCACGAGCCACGCGACGTACCTGGCGGAGATCGCGTCGAGGTGGTCGGCGTCGTCCACCCGCAGCAGCAGGTCTCGGTCGGCGAGGTCCGCCGCTTCGCGCAGTCGTTGTTCGGCGCCCGCCTCGTCCGCGAGGAGCTCCGCCGGGAGTTCGCCGAGGCGCTCGGACACGGCGCCGAACGGCATCGTGGCCCCGGTCGCCACGGCGGTGATGGGCACGACGAGCGTCCTGCCGCTGGCGTCCCGTCGGGCGACCCGGTCGGTCACGCGTGCGGCAGCGGTGCTCTTCCCGAGCCCCGGAGCACCGACGAGGGCGACGCTGCAGCCGTGTTCGGCGACGACGGCGACGGCGCGGTCCTCTTCCCGCCGCTGCGCGATCGGCCACGAGATGCGCGCCGGGACGCTCGGGTGTCGGTCAGCCGCCGTCGATCCGTTCACCCAGCGTCACCTCCACCCGTGGGATACCACTCGCCCCGCTCCATCCTCTCGCGGATCCGCACGCGAGCACAGGCCGGAGCACGTCCCACAGTGGGGGACAATGGACTCGTGAGCAACACCGATCGACCCGACGACGCTCCGGTTCCGACGCCCGGCACCGTCTCCTCCTCCGACGAGGTCACCATCCGACGCGCCCCGAAGTTCGGCGTCTTCATCGTCGGTGGAGCGCTCCTCGGCTTCGTCGTCACGTTGATCGTGATCTCGCTCACCATGAACCTCGACCGTGGCGACAAGGGCGAGACGCAGAGCTTCGGGAGCCTGGTGGGGTACTTCGGCCTCTGGGGTGTCGCCATCGGCGGGTTCGTCGGTGCGCTCGTCGCGATCGTCCTCGACCGCGTGCTCTCCCGCCGCGCGGCGCGGCTCACCGCGGAGCGCGTCGAGGTGGAGATGCCCCCGGAGACGGTGGAGGGCGAGATCGAGGACCACGGCGACCACGCGCGCTGACGCGCCCACTGACGGACGGGAGGCCCGGTGCCAGCTGGCACCCGGCCTCCCGTCCGTCTGTGGTGGCGTGAGCCGCCGGATCAGCTGAGCTGGTTCGCCTCGACCCAGGACAGGTACTCCGGGCTCACCGTTCCGGTGACGTACTCGCCGGTGAAGCAGCTCATCTCGAGGTCGGTGACGTCGGAGCCCTCGATGATGGCGTCCCGCATGTCGCCGATTTCCTGGTAGATCAGGTGGTCGCTGCCGAGCACCCGGTTGATCTCGGGGATCTTCCGGTCGTGCGCGATGAGTTCCGCGCGGGTCGGCATGTTGATGCCGTACACGTGCGGGTAGCGCACCGGGGGAGCGGCGGAGGTGAAGGTGACCTCGTTCGCACCGGCGGCGCGGGCCATCTCGACGATCTCCTTGCTCGTCGTGCCGCGCACGATGGAGTCGTCGACGATGAGGATGTTCTTGCCCTTGAACTCGGACGACATCGCGTTCAGCTTCTGGCGCACGGACCGCTTGCGCTCCGCCTGCCCGGGCATGATGAACGTCCGGCCGACGTAGCGGTTCTTGTAGAAGCCCTCGCGGTACTCGATGCCGAGCTTCTGAGCGACCTGCATCGCTGCGGGGCGGCTCGAGTCCGGGATCGGCATCACGACGTCGATGTCGCCGGTCGGGGCGTACTGCGCGATCGTGTCCGCCAGGCGGTTGCCGAGACGCAGGCGGGCGTCGTACACGGAGATGCCGTTCATCACCGAGTCCGGCCGCGCCAGGTAGACGTACTCGAACGAGCACGGGACCAGGCGCGGGTTCGCCGCGCACTGGCGGGCGTGCATCGTGCCGTCCATCTCGACGAAGATCGCCTCGCCGGGAGCGACGTCGCGGACGATGTCGTACCCGCCGGACTCCAGCACGAGGGACTCGGACGCGACGACCCACTCGGACTTGCCGGCGTCGTCGAACTTGTGGCCGAGGATCAGCGGGCGGATGCCGAACGGGTCGCGGAAGGCGAGCAGTCCGTGCCCGGCGATCGTCGCGATGGCGGCGTACGAGCCCTCCACACGCTGGTGCACGCGCTCGACGGCGTCGAACACCTGGCCGGGGTCGAGGTCGGCGCCGCGCACCTGTCCCTGGAGCTCGTGCGCCAGGACGTTCACCAGGAGCTCGGTGTCCGAGCTCGTGTTGAGGTGCCGGCGGTCGATGTCGAAGAGTTCACGCGTGAGTTCCCGCGTGTTCGTCAGGTTGCCGTTGTGGACGAGGACGATGCCGTAGGGAGCGTTCACGTAGAACGGCTGCGCCTCTTCCTCGTTGCTGGCGGCACCCTTCGTGGCGTACCGGACGTGGCCGAGCCCCATGGTGCCGAGGAGGGCACGCATGTCACGGGTGCGGAAGGACTCGCGGACGTGCCCGCGGGTCTTGTGCATGTGGTGGATGTGACCCTCGACCGTGGCGATGCCCGTCGAGTCCTGTCCCCGGTGTTGCAGGAGGAGCAGAGCGTCGTAGATGGATTGATTAGCAGGCCCCTGCGCAACGAGGCCGACGATGCCGCACATTCGCGGTGTGCTCCAGACCGTAGAATCGGGTGGTACCGAACAAGTCTGCCATGCCACGACGGAGGACTCCGCATGCCCAACCCGTACGCAGAGGCCGGGGTCGACACCGCCGCAGGTGATCTGGCCGTCGAGCTGATGAAGTCCGCAGTCGCAGCGACGCACAACGACTCGGTCCTGGGTGGTGTCGGTGGGTTCGCCGGGCTCTACGACGTGTCGTTCCTGAAGGACTTCTCACGGCCGCTGCTCGCGACCTCGACCGACGGCGTCGGCACGAAGGTCGCCATCGCGCAGGCGATCGACAAGCACGACACCATCGGCCAGGACCTCGTCGGCATGGTCGTCGACGACATCGTCGTGGTCGGTGCGAAGCCGATGTTCATGACCGACTACATCGCGTGCGGTCGGGTCGTGCCGTCCCGGATCGCGGACATCGTCGCCGGGATCGCTCGCGGCTGCGCCGAGACCGGCACCGCGCTGGTCGGCGGCGAGACCGCTGAGCACCCCGGGCTGCTCGGGCCGGACGACTACGACGTCGCGGGCGCGGCGGTAGGTGCCGTCGAGGCGTCCGCCGTGCTCGGTGCTCCGCTGGTGCAGGACGGGGACGTCGTCCTGGCGATCGCGTCCTCCGGGCTGCACTCGAACGGGTACTCGCTCGTCCGGCACATCCTCTCGACGCGCGGGGTCGGGTACACCGACTCGCTGCCGGAGTTCGGCGGGCTCGTGGGTGAGGCGCTGCTCGAGCCGACCCGGCTGTACACCTCCCCGCTGCTCTCCGTGATCTCCTCGAGTGACGGCGCGGTCCACTCGCTCTCGCACGTGACCGGTGGTGGCATCGCGGCGAACCTGGCGCGCGTGCTGCCCGTCGGCTCCTGGGTCGAGGTCGATCGTGCGACGTGGGAGCCCCTCCCCGTGTTCCGTGTGCTCGCCTCCATGGCGGGGACGCCGATCGAGGACACCGAGAGCACGTGGAACCTCGGCATCGGCATGTTCGCGGTCGTGTCCGCATCGGCTGCTGCGGCGGTCGTCGACGCGCTCGGGACGGCCGGGCTCGCGTCGTGGCAGGTCGGCACGGTGTCGATGTCCGCGCGGGACCTCGACGGGTTCGAGCAGGGGGCGAAGGGCGTCGACGGCGGCGCCGTGCGGCTCGTGGGGAGCTACGCCGGCTGAGTCCGCGCGGGCTCGTCGCCGGGTCGCGACTCGACGTGGTCGCTCTGCCGATCGCGATCCTTCTGTCGACTCGGAACGACAGTGCCGTTGTCGTACGACAGCGGCCCTGTCGTTCTGGGGAGTGCGAGGACGCGGAAACGCCGCGTCACCCCGGAGGGTGCGCGGCGTCGACTGACCAGGAGGTCAGGCGGACTTATTCTGGTCCTGCTGGGGCTCGAACTCGTCGTCGCCCTCGAGCTGGTCATCCCCGTATTGGTCTGCCCAGCGGTCGACGTAGGAGTTCTCGTCCGAGTCGTGCCCGGCGGAGAGCTCGCGTTCGAGCGCACCGTAGTTCGTCTCCGGGCTGAAGTACTTCAGCTCCCGGGCGACCTTGGTGTGCTTTGCCTTCTGACGGCCGCGCCCCATGCGTGACCCCCTCGTGATCGGCTCGTGTCCGGTGCTACGGGAGACGAGTCATCACCCGGAGAATCCGAACGGTTCGTGGTTGGAAATCTGCCGATCACTCTACCATGTACCCCTATCTGGACATGGCCGAGCGGTGCGCGCGTCCAGCAGAATCGGATGTGATGACGGACCTGACACCGACCCCCGACGACCAGCACGCCCGGGTGGTCGTGATCGGTGCGGGGCAGGCCGGTCTCTCCGTGGCCTACCACCTGCGCCGACTCGGTCTGCAGCCGGGGAGCGACGTGGTCGTCCTGGACCGGGCGCCGAGCACGGGCGGGGCGTGGCAGTACCGCTGGGAAGCGCTCCGGCTCGGGTCGGCCCACCGCGTGCACGACCTCCCCGGTATGCGGGCGATGGGGCTGCGATTCGACGATGCCGATCGGTCCCGTCCCGCGCGCGACGTCGTCGGCGAGTACTACCGCCGGTTCGAGCAGCACTACGACCTCCAGGTCCGACGGCCGGTCACCGTGACGAGCGTCACCCGCGCGGGAACCGGACTGTGCGTGACGACGCGGACGCCGGACGGCCGTGTCGCCCGGATCACGGCGGACGTGGTCGTCTCCGCGGCGGGTACGTGGGGCACGCCCTTCGTCCCGTGGTACCCGGGGCGTGACACCTTCCGCGGGCGGCAGATCGACACGACCGAGTACCGGTCGGCGTCCGAGTTCCGCGGGCAGGACGTCGTCGTGGTCGGCGGCGGGACGAGCGCGATCGGCTTCCTGCTCGAGCTCGACGGCGTGGCGCGGTCGACGAGGTGGTTCACCCGTCGACCGGTGGAGTGGGCCGACACGGTCGGGCTCGACCTGGAGTCGGCGGTCGCCGCGGTGGACGAGCAGGACCGTGCGGCCCGGGCGGGGGAGACCCTCCCGAGCATCGTCAGCGGCACGGGCGTCCCGGTGTCACGCCGCATCCGCGCGGGGATCGACCGCGGAGTCCTGCACCCCGAACCCGTGTTCGTCGCGATGGAACCGGACGGGGTGGTCACCCGTGAGGGCGAGCACGTGCACGCCGACGCGGTGATCTGGGCGACGGGCTTCCGCGCGGACCTCCGGCACCTCGCACCGCTGCGGCTCCGGACACCGGGCGGTGGCGTGGTGATTGCGGAGGGGCGGTCGGCGGACGAGCCCCGGCTGTTCCTCGCCGGCTACGGTCCCCAGGCGTCGACGATCGGGGCGAACCGGGCCGGCCGGCTCATCGCGCGCCAGGTGATGGACGCGCTCACGGGCTGAGCGACGGTTCTCGGACGCGGGACCGCGAGGAGTGTCGCTGAGCGCGAAACAACGGGCGGAGGGCGCAGGGCTGGGAGCGGAAGACGCCACTACGCCGGCAACGGCTCCGCGACACCACGCCGACGCCGCGAGGCCCGCAGCACCAGGGCGTCGAGGGACAGGCGGCCCGGCCCGGTCAGCGCCACGGCGAGGGCACCGGCGGCCAGGACGAGTACGTACTCGAACCCGCCCTCCTGCGAGAAGAACCCGGCGGACGCGTGTGCGAGGAACCCCGCGACGACCATGTCGACCGCGAGCAGCACGCCGACGACCCTGGTGGCCACCCCGAGCACGAGCAGCGCACCGCCGACGAGCTCGAGCCCGGCGACCAACGGCGCCGCGATCGATGCCAGCGGGACGCCCATGCCGGCGAACCCGTCGGCGACGGCGGGGATGCCCTGCCCGAACTTCTGCGCGCCGTGGGCGATGAACACCACGCCGAGGACGACGCGGAGGACGGTC
Organism: Curtobacterium guangdongense; assembly: GCF_049341845.1. NCBI lineage: Bacteria > Bacillati > Actinomycetota > Actinomycetes > Micrococcales > Microbacteriaceae > Curtobacterium > Curtobacterium guangdongense. The sequence continues at coordinate 84,785 of NZ_JBMPIT010000003.1, read as the reverse complement.
AGGCCGATCGAGGTCGATGTCGTTCGCATGGCCCCGACCGTAACCAGTGACGCGTCACCGATCACCCCTCGTTCGGGGGTCTGCCCGGGTATCGCCAGGACATCCCCAGCCCCGGGTCCCCAGAACAAGGGACCCGGGAGCGTCAGGAGTCGCCGCGCCCCGTCTTCGCCTGCAGCCGGTCGATGTGCTCCGAGGCCTCGGCCTTGGTCAGGTCCGCGGGCAGTTCCTCGCCGGCTTCGCGCGCCAGGGTGTCGAGGTAGCTCCGCTGCGGCCCGGTCATCGGCTCGTCACCGGTGACCCAGGTCTCCGGGTCCTTGCTCGCGTCGGTCGTGGGGTCGGGGCGGGCGCCGCCGAGGGTCTCACCAGTGCTGTCACTCATGCCCGGGACGCTACGCGCGACCCACGACACCACGGTCAGCCCGGACGGCCCCACGGGGGACAAAGCTCAGACAGGTACCGCCGTGTACCGCACCAGGTCGGGCCCGACCTCGTTCGCCGCGATCGGCACCGACCGACCGTCGCGCGTGATCCAGAGCGTGTTGCCCGGCTCGTCGAGCCGCTCGACCGGGGACAGCGCCCCGTCCAGCAGCACCGCGGCGGACACGCTCACCCGACCGGACGCGGGCCGCGGCGGGAGCCCCGGCACGTCGTCCGCGTACGCCGGGTACGTCCCCGGAGCGAGGAGCGGGCTGATCGGCGTCGTCACGATCTCCACGCCGGCCGCGCCGGAGGCGGTCACCGCGTCAGCGGTGACGACGACCAGTCGGACCACCTGGTCCTTCGGCAGCGGCATGTCCACGACTCCTGACCCGGCCAGTGCGCGGAACGCTGGCCGACCGTCGGGGCCGAGGTGAGCCTCCAGGCCGTCGATGCGGACGCGACCGCGTCCACGCGTGTCCGCGTACGTGCCGGGTTGCAGGTCGGAGCGACGTGCCTCGAGCGAGGACACCACGATCCGGTCCGGCCGGTACCAGTCGCGGAGGGTGGCCGGGTCGACCCAGCCGATGCTCGCGGAGCCGACCGGTCGCTCGTCGAGCGCGCCGATCGGGTGCTCGCCGCGCACCGCGACGAGCCCCTCGTACCGGTCGTCGGAGTGGTCGAGGACCTCGACGCGCTTGGACACCTTGCCGCCGTGGCCGTCGAACGTCGCGAAGGTGCGCAGGTCGGGTGCGTCGGTCATGGGTTCAGATCGTATGCCGGGAGGCGCGGATCACTCCGCAGACGTCGGCGTGCGTCCGGGGGACGCCGGCACCAGGACCTGCATCTCACCGGTGCAGTGGGCCGGGTCCACCCCGTCGGCCGGTCCGGCCGGTCGGCTCGCGCGCCGCGACTGCATGCTGGCCCGTTGTGCGGGGCTGAGCAGGTTGTTGCGCTGGTCGGAACGCAGCACGCGGTCCTCTTCCTCGCTGCGGAACACGCCGTTCGGCGAGCGGCGGAGCGCCGGTCGGACGGGCTCGCCACGGCGCTCCTGGCCGGGGAAGGGCCGCGAGCGACGGCCGTAGAGCAGCTCCGACGAGTCGAGGAGCCACGGCACCAGCGCCACGGTGACGCCGTGCACGAGCAGGAGCTTCTTGCGGATGCGACGGCCGCGGTGGTTGTGGAGGAGTCCCTCCCACCAGTGACCGACGACGAAGACGGGGGTGTAGACCGTGACGACCTCGGAGCCGTGCTCCATCCGGTGCGCCTTGATGTACTTGATCAGCGGCATCGAGATGTCGCGGTACGGGCTCGGGACGATCGTGAGCGGGACCTCGATGCCGTGCTCGGCCCATTGTTCGCGGAGGAGTGCTGCTTCGGTGTCGTCGATGGCGACGTGCACCGCCTCGAGGCCGGCGTGCTTCGCGGCGATGGCGTAGTCGAGTGCCTTGAGCACCGGCTTCTGCAGCTTGTTCACGAGGACGATCGCGTGGTCGCCCGTCGCGCCGAACTCCGTCTCGACGTCCGCCTCGATCTCGTGCTTCACGTCGCGGTAGTAGCGGTTCACACCGAGCATCAGCACGAACAGGACCGGCATGATGACGAAGACCAGCCACGCCCCGTGCGTGAACTTCGTGATCGTGACGATGACGAGGACGACGAAGGTGAACGTGGCGCCCGTCGCGTTGATGAGCCGGGAGCGGATGACCTGGCCGCGGTTCACGGGTTCCGTCGCCGTGCCGGCGCGGTCCTCGCGCAGCAGCCGGGTCCAGTGCCGCACCATGCCCGTCTGCCCGAGCGTGAACGACACGAAGACGCCGATGATGTAGAGCTGGATCAGGCTCGTGACGTTCGCCCGGTAGACCACGAGCAGCGCGGCCGCGACGAGCGCCAGCACGATGACGCCGTTCGAGTAGATGAGGCGGTCGCCGCGGGTGGAGAGGGCCTTCGGTGCGTAGGAGTCGCGCGCCAGGATGGAGCCGAGCAGCGGGAAGCCGTTGAACGCGGTGTTCGCGGCGAGGAGCAGGACCGCGGCGGTCGTGGCCTGGATGACGAAGAACAGGATGGTGTTGTTCCCGAACGTCGCCGACGCGATCTGGGCGATGAGGGAACGCTGCGGCGTCGTGGCACAGTTCGCGAAGCCCTGCAGGTCGCAGGCACTCTCGGCGTAGTGCACGCGGGACACCAGCGCCAGGGTGATGAGGCCGACGAACAGGACGATCGCGATGCCGCCCATGAACACGAGCGTCATCTGGGCGTTCTTGACCTTCGGCCGGCGGAAGGCCTGCACACCGTTCGCGATCGCCTCGACGCCGGTCAGCGCCGAACAGCCGGACGCGAAGGCACGCAGGAGCAACAGGATGAACGCCGCCTGCGTCGTGTGCTCGACGTTTTGCACCGTGTACGCGGCGGACTCGGCCACGGGGGCGTTCCCCGCGAGGACCCGGATCAGGCCGGTGACGACCATGACGAACACGCTCGCCACGAACAGGTAGGTCGGGACGGCGAAGGCCTTGCTCGACTCCCGCACGCCGCGGAGGTTCGCGGCCGCGAGCAGGATGACGAAGACGAGTGCGAGCTCGACGCGGAACTCGTTGAGCACCGGGAGCGCGGAGATGATGTTGTCCACGCCTGAGGCCACCGACACGGCGACCGTCATCACGTAGTCGACGAGCAGGGCACTCGCCACGACGAGCCCGGCCTTCTCGCCGAGGTTCCGGTGCGCGACCTCGTAGTCGCCGCCGCCGGACGGGTACGCCTTGATGAGCTGCCGGTAGGAGGCGACGACCACCAAGAGCAGCAGGACCACGAGCGCGGCGACCCACGGCGCGAAGGTGAGGAACGACATCCCGCCGAGCAGCAGGATCATGAGGAGCTCCTGCGGCGCGTACGCCACGCTGGACAGCGGGTCGCTCGCGAAGATCGGCAGTGCCAGGTGCTTCGGGAGGAGCTGTCCTTCGAGCTTCTCGGAGGGGAGGGGATCCCCGATCAGTCGCGACTTCAGCGACCGGATCTCGTTCGTCACGAGCGGCAAACCTACTCAATTCCGGGCGCGAGTCAACACGGGTCGAGGGGTCGGTATTCCGCTTCCGTCGAACGCGACCCCGACGGATCCCCCGAAACCCCTTGCGGTTGACGCTGCGTCAACCTCTACCGTCGTCTCCATGAGGGAATCGACAGACACGGCGTCGCCAGCTGCCAAAGCACCGCACGGCATCGCCGACGTGGCGCGTTCGGCAGGGGTGTCGAGCAGGACGCTCCGGCACTACGACGCCATCGGACTGCTCCCGGCCACGGCGGTCGGCGACGGCGGGCTCCGCCGGTACGACGACCGTGCGCTCGTCCGGCTGCAGCGCATCCTGCTGCTCCGGGGCCTCGGGCTCGGGCTGCCGGCGATCCGCGAGGTCCTCGACGGCGAGCTCGACGACGTCGCCGCCCTCACCGCGCACGTGGCGTGGCTGGAACGCGAGCGGGATCGACTCGCTCGGCAGCTCGCCGCCGTGCGCACCACCATCACGAGACTCCGGAAGGGAGAGGACATGGACACGGACGACACGTTCGACGGTTTCGACCAGTCGCGGTTCCGCGCCGAGGTCGAGGAACGCTGGGGCGCGGACGCGTGGCGGCGCGGCACGACCTGGTGGGACGCGAAGGACGCGGCCGGCAAGGAGGCGTTCCAGGCCGAGCAGCGCGCCATCGCGTCCGATGCGGCAGCGCTCGCCGCGTCCGGCGCGGGGCCGTCGTCGGATCAGGGGGTCGCGCTGGCTCGTCGGCAGTTCGCGTGGCTCGCGCAGGCGACCCCGCCCGCCGAGCTCACCGCTGAGCGGTTCCGCACGCTCGCCGACATGTACGTCGCGGACGAGCGGTTCACGCACGCGTACGAGTGGGCGGGCGCCGGTGCGTCGCGCGCGTTGCGTGACGCGATGCACGCGTTCGCCGACGCGGCGTTGTAGGCGGCGCGGCGCGGCGCGGTTTGCTCCCGCACAACCGAAAGCACTCCGCGCCACGAGTTTCCGTGGTGCGGAGTGCTTCCGGTTGTGCAACGGGCGGACGGACGGGAGGCCGTGGCCGCCACCGCCCCGCCGGCGCGGGCTCAGAGGGACTTGCGGAGCTCCTCGAGGCCGTCGCGCAGGCGCGTCACCGTGTCCGCGGTGAGCGTGCCACGTGTCGCACGGCGGCGCAGGTCGGCGCGGACCTGCTGCCGGAACGACGACAGTGCCATCTCGAGCTCGCGGAGGGCGCGGGCGCTCTCGGACGGGACGGAGACGGGTTCTTCCGTGTTCGTCGACTGCGCGTTCGTCGACTGCGCGGACGCGGCGAGGTCGGCGCGCAGGGACCGCATCGCGTCGCTGACCGAGGCACGGACTCCGTCAGCGAGGGACTTCACCGAGTCGTTGACGCCGGCCTCGAGCGAGGCGATCTCGTCGGCGCGTGCGGTGAGCTCGGCGCGACCAGCATCGGTGATCGCGTAGACGGTCTTGCGGCCGTCGGCGGTCTTGGAGACGAGGCCGTCCTCCTCCAGCTTCGCCAGGCGCGGGTAGACCGTGCCGGCGCTCGGGACGTACGTGCCGCCGAAGCGGTCCCCGAGGGCCTGGATGACCTCGTACCCGTGCATCGGGTGGTCGGCGAGCAGGACGAGCAGGTACAGGCGCAGGTGGCCGTGGGCGAAGACCGGACTCATTCGAACACCTCGCTCTCGGTCGCCGCTGCCGTCGTCGCGGGCGGAGCGTGCAGCACGGCGATGTCCCCGGACACCGAGTTCACCCGGAGGTCGAGCCACTGCCCGGAGAGCTCCCCGCCCTGCTTGACGTACGAGCCCCTGACGCCCTTGATCTCCGCGTCGTCGAACTGGAGCTTGCCGGACGCCGTGCTGACGGTGCACTGGAAGGCGACGCCGTCCTCGAGCCGGACGCTCACCGAGCCGGACACCGTGTTGACGCGCGCCGAGTCCGGCGTGCCGTGCAGGTCGAGCACCACGTCGGCGGAGACACCGTCGGCCGAGAACCGCGGGATCTCACCGGTCGCGACGACGTCGCCCGAGACGGTGTGCACCGTGAGGGCGCCGTCGAGGTCGCGCATGGTGGTCGTACCGGACACCGCGTTGACGGTGACGTCGCCCGCGACACCGTCCACGACGAGGTCACCGGAGACGGTGTTGAGCGTGGCGCCGCGGTTCGTGCCGGACAGCAGCGCGCCGGCCGAGACGACGCCGAGGGTCACGCCGGCGTCGCGGGGGACCAGGATGCTGACGTCGGCGTGCGCCTTGCCGCGGAACGACTTGAGGAAGCCGATCGGGTCGTCCCAGCGGATCTGCGGGTGGTCGACCGTGAGGGTGTCGCCGTCGAGCTCGATCTTCATCGGCTTGCCGGACACGCTGTGGATCTCGACGCGTGCGGTGGGTTCGTCGTGGGCGACGACGTCGACCTGCCCGCCGACGAGGCCGACGCGCAGTGACCGGACGCTGCCGGTGTCGATGACCTTGGGCTCCTCGACGAGCCACTTCTCCTGAGCCATGTTGTCTCCTCGAACTCGCGATGTATCGCGTCTGGTGACGACACGTTATATCGCGTCTCACGGATCCGCAAGCGTTCCGCGCTTCCCGTTCCCCTCCCCATCGAGGGAACAGAAAACGTCGGGTGCGCGCAGGCGACCCGACGTTTTCTGTTCCCTCGATGCCCGAGGGTGGAGGAATGGGCCGGTCACGGGACGGGCGTGGGCTCCGTGGCGGGGGTGGGGCGGGCCTCCAGGCCGGGTGCCCGGTCGGGGCTCCACGGGAACCGGCGGAAGAGCGGCATGAGCGGCTGGACCATCGGGCCGATCGCGAACGCGGCGATCACCGTGCCGACGCCGACGTCACCGCCGAGGAACCAGCCGACGATCACGACCGTGACCTCGACCAGGGTGCGTGCGAGCCAGATCGGCCAGCCGAGTCGCTCGTGCAGCCCGACCATCAGCCCGTCGCGAGCACCCGTGCCGAACCCGGCGCCGATGTAGAACGCGGTCGCGACGGCCAGCAGGAGCAGTCCGGCGACGAACAACCCGATCCTGCCGAGGAGGTCCGCCGGCGTCGGGACGAGCCAGAGCACCAGGTCGGCCGACGGACCGATCGCCAGGGCGTTGAGCAACGTGCCGATGCCGGGCTTCTGACGGAGCGGGATCCAGAACAGCAGGATGACGCCGCTCGAAACCGCCGTGATCAGGCCGAACGACCACGGCACCACGTTCTCCAGGCCCTCGGTCAGGACCGTCCACGAACTCACGCCCACGACCGCTCGGACCTGCAGGGCCGTGGAGGCGCCGTAGAGGAACAGGCCGACGAAGAGCTGGGCGAAGCGGAGCGTGAGGGCGGCGGGGCGGGACATGGCTCCGATGCTCGCGGGGATTGGACTGCTGGTCGAGAGCCAATTGCGCTAGCGTGGATCCATGACGCCGGTCCTCCTCAGTTCCCGCTCCGCAGCGCTCCTGCTCCACGAGTGGCGCGACGGCTCCGACGCCCCCGCGTACGAGGCCCTCGCCGACGCGATCCGCGTGCTCGTGATCGACGGGCGGATCCCGCTCGGCGCCAGGATGCCCGCCGAGCGGGGGCTGGCGGAGGCGCTCGGCGTGTCCAGGACCACCGTGGCGAACGCGTACGCCCGGCTGCGCGACTCCGGCTACCTGGTGTCCCTGCGTGGATCGGGCAGTGTCGTGCGGTTGCCGCGGGACCTCGCGGGACGGCCGGACCCCGAGCGGCTCGGCGGCGTGGTGTCCGGCGACGTGCTCGACCTCCGCAAGGCGGCCCTGCATTCGGCACCCGGGGTCGCCGAGGCCGTCGAACGGGCGATGCGGCACGTGCCGGCGGCGCTCGCCGGCATCGGGTACGACACCGTCGGGGACCCGGGGCTGCGTGCGGCCATCGCGGCGCGGTACACCGCTCGAGGCCTGCCGACCGACGCGTCGGAGATCGTCGTGACCATCGGGGCGCAGCACGCGATCGCCCTGCTCGCGAGGGTGCTGGTCCGTCGCGGTGACGCCGTCCTCGTCGAGTCGCCGACCTACCCGCACGCGCACGAGGCCTTCCGCGAGGCCGGCGGTCGACTCGTCGGCGTGCCCGTCGACGCGCGCTCGGGGTGGGACGTCGGGGTGCTCGAGACGGCGTTGCGGCGGTCGGCGCCCGCGGTGGCCTACGTCATGCCGGAGCTGCACAACCCGACGGGGGCGTCGATGTCGGCGTCGGTGCGGTCCGTGTTGCTCTCCGTCGCGGCGTCGACGGGCACGACGGTCATCGCGGACGAGACCATGGGGGAGCTGCGGATCGACGGGGAGGCGTCGGTGCCGTTGGCGGCGTTGGCCGGGTCTGCCCGTTCCGCCGGGTCCGCCGGTTCTGGTGCGTCCGTCGTGATGATCGGGTCCGCCGACAAGGTCTTCTGGGGCGGCCTGCGGATCGGTTGGATCCGCGCGTCGCCCGACCTGCTGCAGCGCCTGCTGCTCGCCCGCCCGACGGGCGACCTCGGCACGCCCGTCCTCGACCAGCTGGTCGCCAGGGAGCTCGTCCCGCGGACCGACGCCGTCCTGGAGGCTCGGCGCGAGTACCTGAGACAGGGTCGCGACGAGGTCGTGGGGGCGTTGCGCGCGCGGCTCCCGGATTGGGACGTCCCGTCCCCGGCCGGCGGGTTGACGACGTGGGTCGGGCTCGGGCGGCCCGTGTCGAGCGCGCTGGTGCTCGCGGCGCGTACCGAGGGGGTGGTGCTCGCGTCCGGCGGGGTCTTCGGGCCGGACGGTGGCTTCGAGCGGTTCCTCCGGGTGCCGTTCACGATGCCGCCTGCGGACCGGGTGCGGCTCGTCGACGTGCTCGAGCGGGCGTGGGACCGGGTCGGTGGGGCGTCGACGGGTGTGCAGGGGTCGTTGGCCGCGGTGGTGTGACGCGGTCGGTTGTGCGCGGTCGGTCGTCGGCTGTGGTGCGCGGTGGCGCGTGGTGGGTCATCCGATGGGGTGACGTCGGTTCGGCCCGTGGGGTGATGTCCTCGTGTCCGGGGTCCGTCATGCTCGACGGCATGACCCCGCTCGTGTCCTCCCGCCCGGTTGCTCCGGTGCCGACCGTGCCCGCGTTCGCCCGGCTGACGATGGCACTCGGCGGCGCGCTGCTCGCCGGGGTGCTCACCTCGTACGGGCAGGCGCTGCCAGGGCTGTCCACCGTCTCGAACTCGGCGGGCCCGTGGTTCGTCGTCGCGGTCGCGTTGCTGCTGCTCATGGGGGTCCGCGGCGGCCGCGTGGGGCTGCCCGTCGCGATGGTGTCCGGGGTGGTGTTGCTCGAACTCATGCACATCGGGTACTGGGCGACGTCGAACCTCCGCGGGTACCCGGACGTCCTGTCGATCACGAACTTCTGGGTGCTGATGGCGGTCCCGGCTGGGGCGCTCGCGGGCGCGGTCGCCGTCCTCGTGCGCTCGGCCGACGGACGGTGGCGCGGGGCCGCGTTCGGCGCCGTCGCCGCCGTGCTCATCGGTGAGGGGATGCGCGCGCTGCTGCGGGTCGCGGCGACCACCGGGGTCGTGGCATGGGTGGTCGAGATCGCGGTCGGCGTCGCCGTGCTGATCGCCGGGGTCGTGGTCGCGCGCTCACCCGCCGGACGGGTGGTCGCACTCGGCGTCGGTGTCGTCGGCACGGTCGGGGTCCTCGGCGCGTACCTGTTGCTCGCCGGGTAGCTGGCCGTTCTCCACCGATCTGCTCCCCGGTGAACCGCGGCAGGGACTTGCTGCGAGGATCGGACCGTGCACCTCCTCTCGGTCTTCAGCCTCCGCAACCGTGCGCTCATCGCGCTCGTGACGATCGTGGTGGCGATCTTCGGCGGGATATCACTGTCGAGCCTCAAACAGGAGCTCATCCCGAGCGTGCAGTTCCCGCAGATCGCGATCGTCAGCGCGTACCCGGGGGCCACGCCGGAAGTCGTCTCGAACGACGTCTCGACCAAGATCGAGCAGGGCATCCAGGCGGTGCCGGACCTGAAGTCCACCACCGCGACGTCGTCGACCGGCCAGAGCGTCGTCTCCGCCGAGTTCGACTACGGGTCCAACCTCGCGAGCGCCGAGGACAAGATCCAGACCGTCGTGAACGCCCTGTCCCTGCCGGACTCGGTGCAGACCCAGATCGTCACGGGCTCCTTCGACGACCTGCCCGTGATCCAGCTCGCGGTGTCCGGCGGCGGGGACCAGGAACAACTCGTCGACCGGCTGAACGCCACGGCGGTGCCCGACCTCGAGAAGCTCGACGGGGTGCGCGAAGCCGATGTGTTCGGCAACCCGGGCCGCCGTGTGCTCATCACGCCCGATCGCGACGAGCTGGCGGCACGCGGGCTGTCCGAGACCGCGATCTCCGATGCGCTCGACGACAACGGCACGCTGATCCCCGGCGGGACGATCACCCAGGACGGCTCGACGCTCTCGGTACAGACCGGGCAGCGGATCGCCTCCGTCGCGGACATCGAAGCGCTGCCGCTCACCGGGGGCGCGACGGCGTCCACGATCGGCGACGTCGCCAAGGTCGCCATCACCGAGTCGCCACGGACCTCGATCAGCCGCGTCGACGGCGAGGAATCGCTGACCATCGCGATCACGAAGACCCAGCAGGCCAACACCGTCGACGTCTCGAAGACCGTCCGCGACGCGCTGCCCGGCATCGAGTCGAAGATCACCGGGGACCCGAAGTTCACGGTCGTGTTCGACCAGGCGCCCTACATACAGCAGTCCATCGACTCCCTCGCCGAAGAGGGCCTGCTCGGCCTCGGGTTCGCGGTGATCGTGATCCTGGTCTTCCTGCTGTCGGTCCGGTCGACGATCGTCACCGCGATCTCGATCCCGACCTCGGTGCTGCTCGCCGCGATCGGCATGCGCGCGGCGGACTACACGCTGAACATCATCACGCTCGCCGGGCTGACGATCGCGATCGGCCGCGTGGTGGACGACTCGATCGTCGTGATCGAGAACATCAAACGGCACCTGCAACCCGGGGTCGATCGACGGCAGGCGGTGCTCGACGGGGTGCGCGAGGTCGCCGGGGCGGTGACGGCGTCGACGCTGACGACAGTCGTCGTGTTCCTGCCCGTCGCCTTCGTCGCGGAGCTCGTCGGGGAGCTGTTCCGGCCGTTCGCGCTCACCGTGTCGATGGCGCTCATCGCGTCGCTGCTCGTCGCGCTGACGATCGTGCCGGTGCTGGCGTACTGGTTCCTCCGCGCACCCAAGGGGCACAAGCACGCGGGCACGAGGACCGCCGGCAGCGGCTCGGCCACGGAGTCCGCGCTCCGCTCCGCTGACGACCTCCACGACGCCGGGGCGCCCGACCGTCTGCGCCGTGGCTACCTGCCGGTCCTGCACTGGGTGCTGCGGTTCCCGCTGCTCGTCGTGCTGCTGGCCGTGCTCGTGCTCGGCGGGACCGCGGCGGCGGTGCCCTTCGTGAAGACGAACTACCTCGGGGACTCCGGGCAGAACACCTTCACGGTGACGCAGGACCTCGAACCAGGTGCCTCGCTCGACGCCCAGTCCGACGCTGCGCGCAAGGTCGAGGCGCAGCTCCGGGCGGTGGACGGCGTCGACACCGTGCAGACCACGATCGGGTCGAGCGGACAGTCGATCCAGGCGGCGTTCGGGGGCTCCGGTACGGCGTCGATCCAGTACGCCGTCACCACCGACTCGGACGCCGACCAGGCCCGCATCCAGTCGGACACCCGGAAGCGTCTCGACGGGCTGTCCGACGCGGGCACGATCTCGCTGTCGTCGTCCGGCGGCGGGTTCGGCGGCAGCAGCGACATCGAGGTGGACGTCACGGCGCCGAGCCAGGCGCAGCTCAGGACCGCTGCGGACGAGGTGCTCTCGACGATGAAGGACGTCGCGCACACCACCGGGGCGTCGAGCAACCTCTCGGCGGCCGAGCCGTACCTGGCCGTGCGGGTCGACCGCTCGAAGGCGGCGGCGCTCGGGCTCACGGAGACCCAGGTCGGCGGGATCGTCGCCGCGGCAGTCTCCCCGCGGGACACCGGCACGGTCGAGATCGGCGACGCCTCGCTCGACGTGTACATCGCCGACCCGGAACCGCCGACCACCGTGCAGGCGCTCCGCGACCTGTCACTGCCGACGTCGACCGGCGCGGTGCCGCTGTCCGACGTCGCGACCGTCGAGCAGGCGGACGGCCCGACGTCCGTCACGACCTCGGACGCCGTCCGCACGGCGACCATCACCGTGACGCCGGACTCCGCGAACCTCGGGGCCGCCGTGCAGTCGGTGACGTCGGCGGTCGACGCCCTCGACCTGCCGAAGGGTGCATCGGCCACGATCGGCGGGGTCGCCTCGAGCCAGTCGTCGGCGTTCAGCCAGCTGCTGCTCGCCGCGCTGGTCGCGATCCTGATCGTCTACGTGGTGATGGTCGCGACCTTCCGGAGCCTGCTCCAGCCGTTGCTGCTCCTGGTCTCGGTGCCGTTCGCCGCGACGGGGGCGATCCTGCTGCAGATCGTCTCTGGGATCCCGATCGGGGTCGCGTCGTTGATCGGCGTGCTCATGCTGGTGGGCATCGTGGTGACGAACGCGATCGTCCTCATCGACCTCGTGAACCAGTACCGCCGCCGGGGTCTCCGCGTGCGGGACGCCATGATCGAGGGCGCGACCAGACGCCTGCGGCCGATCCTGATGACGGCGCTCGCGACGATCTTCGCGCTGCTCCCGATGGCCGTCGGGCTCACCGGGCAGGGCGGGTTCATCTCGCAGCCGCTCGCGCTCGTGGTGATCGGCGGGCTGGTTTCCTCGACGCTGTTGACGCTCGTCGTGCTGCCGGCGCTGTACTTCCTCGTCGAGCGGGCGCGCGAGCGGCGGGCGGACCGTCGGGCGGCGTCGGAAGGCGCTGCCGTCGAGGGTGCTGGTGTCGACGGCGCTGGGGCCGAGGGTGCTGGCGTCTAGCGGTCGCCCTCGGCGGGGTCGCCCGCGCCGGAGAACCACGACACGAGGACGCACGTGAGCGTCGTCAGGAACACGATCGCACCGAGGCCGGCGACGATCGAGGTGTGACCGGTCGCCGCGCCGTACCCACCGAACGCCATCGTCACGAAGAACGAGAGCCCGAGGAGCAGCTCCGCGGCGGTGCGGACGGGGGAGTGCTGCTCCCAGGTGGTCGCCGGGCGTGCAGGGCTGGTCGTGGTGTCGGTCACCCCGGAAGTCTCCGCCGCTCGGGCCCGCGCCGGCAGTCCCGACTCCGGGTGCCACCCACCCGGGGTACGCGCGCCGTCCGCACCCCTGCCGACCCCACGCTGCCGCCGCGACCCTGCCGTCGCGACCCTTCCGCCAAAGCGTCTGTGTCCTCGCAGTGTTCGGCGTGAGAGCGTCGCTTTCGCGGGACCCTCCTCGCGCCGCGCCGCGCCGCGCCCGCCCGCCCGCCCGCGCCGCCACGCGCCACGCGCCGCGCGCCGCGCCGCCGGCGTCAGCCCAAGTGCCGCCGCAAGAACGACACCACGCGCTTGCTCATCGCCTCGTCGAGCTGCGCGATCGAGTGCGCCGTCCCCCGCACCGCGACGAACGTCACCGGGACGTCGTGGGAGCGCAGCGTCGCCGCGAAGTCCTGCGACTCCCACAGCGGGATGAACTCGTGCGTCGAGTGCCCGATGAAGAACGGCGCCGTGTCCGACGTCACGTTGTAGGCGGGGGACGCCCGTTGTGCAGCCGGGCACGCGTCGTAGGCGCTGCACCCGAGGTACAGGAGCTGCTTCCGCTGGAACGACGCCGACACCCCGTCCGACTCCGTCGACCGTGTCGTCAGGTCCGTCGGACCGCTCAGGTCGACGACCGCGCGGATGCGGTCCCCGGCGGCGTACGCGGGGGAGGCGTGGTCCTCCACGGCCAGCATCGCCGCGAGGTTCCCGCCGGCGCTGCCCCCGAACACGCCGATCCGGTCGACGTCGACGTCGTAGGTCTTGAGCGTCGTGGGCCGGTACACCCAGTCGAGCGCCCGCCGGACGTCGTCGAGCCCTGCCGGGAACGGGTCCGTCGGCGCCAGCCGGTAGTCGACGTTGAAGGTGACGAACCCCTCGGACGCGAGGTACTGGCAGACCGAGCGGTACGCCGCGGTGGCCTTGTCGCCGTGGGACCAGCTGCCGCCGTGCACCATCATCACGGCGGGGCGGGTGCCGACCGATGCCTTCTCGAGCGCCGACGGGTCAGGCGTGGCGGACGCCGAGGCCTCGGTCGCTGCGGTCGCGGTCGGCGTCGTGGTCGTCTCCGGTGCGCTGTCCGCGGGCAGGCACACGTCCAGCTGCTGCAACCGGTCCGACCCGTACGGCACGTCGGAGACGACGTCGATGCCGTGGTACCGCAGCGACAGCGGGTAGATGACCGGATCGGCGGTGACGGTGGCGTTCTCGTCGCCCGTCGGATCCGCGCTGCACGACGCGATCGCGCCGAGCGCCACGACCGCGGCGACGAGCGCGAACAGCGTGCGACGGCCTGACCTCATCGCCGACAACGGTAACCCGAGCGAGCGGACGGCGCATGACACCGTTCACCGGCGAGTGCCAGGATGAGCGGACACCCACCGCTGGAGGACCCGTGAGTCGACGCAAGGCCTGGAACGCCGATCCGGAACCGCTCCTGCGCGTCGATGAGGGCTTCCGCCTTGCCGACGTCGACCCGGAAAGCACGCCGGGCTTCCCCGGCCGCAAGATCGACGGGCTCGAGGCGCTCGCCGCCGGCGCCGACCGCTTGGCCGCGCTGCAGGAACGACTCTGGGCAGCGGCGACGAGCGGGGACGAACGACGCGTGCTCCTGGTCCTGCAGGCGATGGACACCGCTGGCAAGGGCGGGATCGTCTCACACGTGATCGGTGCCGTGGACCCGAACGGTGTGCACTACGCCGGCTTCAAGGCGCCGACGGACGAGGAGCGCGAGCACGACTTCCTCTGGCGCGTCGAGAAGCAGCTCCCGTCCGCCGGGCAGATCGGCGTGTTCGACCGCTCCCACTACGAGGACGTCCTCATCCAACGCGTCCGCTCCTTCGCGCCGCCGGAGGAGATCGAGCGTCGCTACGGCGCGATCGTCGACTTCGAGAACCGGCTCGCCGACGAGGGCACCACGATCGTCAAGGTGATGCTGCACATCTCGAAGGACGAGCAGCGCGCCCGGCTCGGCGACCGCCTCGACCGCCCGGACAAGCACTGGAAGTTCAACCCGGGCGACATCGACGAGCGCCTGCTCTGGGACGACTACCAGGACGCGTACCAGATCGTGTTCGACCGCACCTCGACCGCCGTCGCGCCCTGGTACGTCGTGCCGGCGAACCGCAAGTGGTACGCCCGCCTCGCCGTGCAGCAGCTCCTGCTCCGCGCGCTCGAGGACATGCACCTCTCGTGGCCCGCCGCCGACTTCGACGTGGCCGAGCAGCGACAGCGGCTCGCCGAGTCCTGATCCGCACCGGCCTGGAGGCCCGGATCACCTCCGCCACGGACCCTCCGACACCAGCGGGGCTGGTTTCCGAGCGCGTGGTCGCGTAGACTCGCTCGGTCGGCCTTCGACACCGCGGCCAGCGAGTCGCGGACGTGTTTGGGTGTTGTGTAGTTCGAGGGCTGGAATCACGTCGATCCGACGACGGGATGAACCCCCTCTCCACGAACCGCCCCCGCCGATGTCGCTGGCGGGCTGCGTGGCATGTCCGCACCCCGGAAAGAATCCATGGCCCCGTACGACAAGGGCGCGAACTCGCGCGCCTCCGACCGTCCCCGTCACCCGAACGGCACCCCCGCCGCCCGCAGCAGCAAGCACCGCGGCTTCCGTGCTGCTGAGCCCACCGCGCCGCGCCAGAAGCAGCGCTGGGACGCCGAGGACCGCCGCAACCGCTCGTCGCAGGGCGACCGCACCGGCCGTCCGAACTGGGAGCCCCGCGACGGCGGACGCTCCTCGTGGGAGCCCCGCGGCGCCGGCCGTCCGGCACGTGGCGACGATCGCGCGCCCCGTTCGTTCAACCGTGACGACCGCGCCCCGCGTCGCTTCGACCGCGATGACCGTGCGCCCCGTCGTGACCAGGACGACCGTCCGCGTCGCAACTTCGACCGGGACGACCGTGCTCCGCGTCGCTTCGACCGCGATGACCGTGCTCCCCGTCGTGACAGCGACGACCGTCCGCCTCGGTTCGATCGCGATGAGCGTGCTCCTCGTCGTTTCGACCGCGACGACCGCGCCCCTCGCCGTGACAGCGACGACCGTCCGCGCCGGTTCGACCGTGACGACCGTGGCCCACGATCGTTCAACCGTGACGACCGCGCCCCTCGCCGTGACCAGGACGACCGTCCGCGTCGCAACTTCGACCGCGACGACCGCGCCCCGCGCAAGTTCGATCGCGATGACCGCGCCCCGCGCAAGTTCGATCGCGATGACCGTGCGCCGCGGAAGTTCGATCGCGATGACCGTGCGCCGCGCAAGTTCGATCGCGATGAGCGTGCTCCTCGTCGTTTCGACCGCGACGACCGCGCCCCGCGGAAGTTCGACCGCGACGACGCCCCGCGCAAGGGCTTCGTCCCCGCGGACGACGTCAAGCTCGAGAAGCTCCAGGCCGAGGCGACCGTCGCGGCCGACGTCGAGGGCGTGACCTTCGCCGACCTCGGCATCGGCGGCAACATCTCCCGTGCGCTCGGCGAACTGGGCGCGACCAGCCCGTTCCCGATCCAGGCGGCGACGATCCCCGACGTGCTCGCCGGCAAGGACGTCCTCGGCCGCGGCCGCACGGGCTCCGGCAAGACCATCGCGTTCGGTGCGCCCCTCGTCGAGAAGCTGATGGAGCACGGCGGCGGCACGAAGCGCAAGATGGGCCGCGCCCCGCGTGCGCTCATCCTCGCGCCGACCCGCGAGCTCGCGCTGCAGATCGACCGCACCGTGCAGCCGATCGCCCGCTCGGTGGGCCTCTTCACGACGCAGATCTACGGCGGCGTCCCCTACGGCCGCCAGGAGGGCGCGCTCGAGCGCGGCGTCGACATCATCGTCGGCACCCCCGGTCGCGTGCAGGACCTCATGAATAAGGGGAAGCTCGACCTCAGCGAGGTCGTCATCTCCGTGCTCGACGAGGCCGATCACATGTGCGACCTCGGGTTCCTCGAGCCCGTGCAGGAGATCCTCGAGGCGACCGCCCAGGTCACCCCGCAGGGCAACCGCGCGCAGAAGCTGCTGTTCAGCGCGACGCTCGACACGCAGGTCGCCGCGCTCGTCGAGCAGTTCCTGCACGAGCCGAGCGTGCACGAGGTCGCCGGCGAGGACCAGGCGTCCTCGACGATCGACCACCGCGTGCTCGTGGTCGAGCAGCGCCAGAAGGACCAGCTCCTCGAGGAGCTCGTCGCCGGCGAGGGCAAGACGATCGTCTTCGCCCGGACCCGTGCGTACGCCGAGCGTCTGGCCGACCAGTTCGAGGACGCCGGCATCCGCGCGACCTCGCTCCACGGCGACCTGAACCAGTCGCGCCGGACCCGCAACCTGCAGCTCCTCACGAGCGGCCGGGTGAACGTGCTCGTCGCCACCGACGTCGCCGCCCGCGGCATCCACGTGGACGACGTCTCGCTCGTCGTGCAGGCCGACGCGCCGGACGACTACAAGGCGTACATGCACCGCTCGGGCCGCACCGGTCGTGCCGGCAAGGAGGGCACCGTCGTGACGATCGTCCCGCGCGGACGTGTCCGCAAGATCGAGGGCATCCTCGAGCGCGCCGAGATCGAGGCGGACCTCGTCCAGGCAGCCCCTGGCGACGGCATCGTGTCGGAGCTCGCCGCGCGCTAGTCGCGACCACACGACGGACGGGAGGCCCGGTGCCAGCTGGCACCGGGCCTCCCGTCCGTCATCGAGGGAACAGAAATGGTCGGGTCGCGTTGGCGGACCCGACCATTTCTGTTCCCTCGATCGCAACGAGGGCCGGCGCGGGGGGGGGAGAGAGAGGGGGCGGACCGCTCAGCGGGTGAAGAAGAGCAGGCCGCGCACGTAGCCGGCCTGGCCGGCGTGCTGCGTGCAGTCGTTCAGGATGCTGACGATGCGCGCACCGGCGGTGACGGGTGGGTCCCATGCGTCGTCGACCACGGGGTCGAGGTCGTCGGGGCCGAGCGTGCCGAGGTAGGCGACCGTGCGTTCGTGCACCGCGTCGAGGTACCCGGTGAGCAGCGAGGCGGACGCCCGCACCTTGCCGACGTCGTCGCGGGACATGCCGTACCCGAGTGCCTCGGCGGGGAACGGCAGCCCGAACCGGTCGTACCAGCCGTCGGCGGTCCAGACCTGCTCGGTGCCGGCGAGGTCGGCGATCTGCGCGTCCTGGCCCCTGGCGATGTGCCACGCGAGCCACGCGAGGGTGTTCGCCCCGGCTGCCGGGCGTGATGCGAGCTGGTCCTCGGAGAGCCCCTCGACGGCGCGGGCGACGGTCGACGGGACGCGGGAGAACGCTTCGATGAGGACTTCGGAGGGGGTCATGCCCCCGAACCTACGCCCGGGCGTGCACTCCGGAGCGGCGTTCGAGCGCGTCACCGAGCCGGGCGAGCGCGTCGGCCAGGGGCTGCCGTTCCCCTGGCGTGGTCACCTCGCAGAAGGCCGCCGCGTAGAGCGCACCGATCTGCTGCGCGACGGCGGCACCGGAGGCCGTGAGGTGGAGCAGGATGCTGCGACGGTCGTCCGGGTTCGGGCGACGCTCGATGTGGCCGCGCTGCTCGAGTCGGTCGATCAGGGACGTCATCGCCCCGGTGGACAGCTCGAGGTACTCGCCCGACTGCTTCGGGGTGACACCCTTGCCGTCGGCCGCCGCCAGGAAGAACACGAAGCGGCTGTCCGTCGCGTTGAGGCCGCGCGTGGCGCTCTCGTGGTGGAGGACGCGAGCGTGCTGCATCTGCATGAGGCGGAACGCCGTCAGGAGGCGTCCGAGGTCGGTGTCCTCCACTCCGTCGGTGGTGCGGCGCCCGACGGGCACGTGCGACGCGGTCACGGGGGAGGTGGGTGCTGCGGGAGTGGTCGGCGCGACTGCGTCGACTTCGGGGATTCGGGTGTCCGTCATCGGGCGGCTCTTCTCGGGTACGTGTGACGCCGACGGCACGGGTCTGCCGTCGTGCTGCTCATTGAACAAGTATCTCACTCATCGAACTACCCCCAGCAGTGGGGGCGTATTCCGGCTTGTGAGTGGCTCGGACGGCAAGTAGCTTGATCGTCGTAGCAACGGAGCTCAGCACCACCCCGGCACGAAGCGCGGCCAACCACCGCGGCCCCGGCCGAACCAACCGATCAGATCTCTCGACTTCCGGAGTACCTCCATGTCTCGTGTTACCCCTCGCGCCGCTCGTCTCGCCGCCTGGATCGCCATCCCCGCCGCGCTCGTCGCATCCGGCGTCGTCGTCTCCACCGCCTCGTACTCGGCGTTCTCCGCCACGACGGTGAACCCGACCAGCAACTGGACCGCCGGCAGCGTCGCACTCTCCGACGACGACAACAACACCGCGTTGTTCACCGCCACCGGCCTGAAGCCCGGCTCGACCGGCTCCAACTGCATCACCGTCACGTCGACCGGCTCGCTGGCCTCCACGGTCAAGCTCTACGGCACGAACGCGGCGACCACGAACACCCTCGCGTCGAACATCACCATCTCGATCGACCAGGGCACCGGCGGCGGCTTCGGCTCCTGCACCGGCTTCACCCCGGCGAGCACGAGCGGCAACCTCTACTCGGGCACGCTCGCCGCGTTCGGCACCGCGTCCACCAACTTCGCGACCGGCGTCGGCACCTGGGCCCCGACCGGCTCCGCGTCCGAGTCGCGTGTCTACCGCGTGACCTACACCGTCCCCACTTCGGCCCCGAACTCGATCCAGGGCGGCACCGCCTCCCTCGGTCTCACCTGGGAGGCCCAGAACAGCTGAAGCTCGGAACCGACGCCGGGCGCGTGATGAGCACGCCCGGGCCGGCTCCATCGGTGACGTCCGGGACCGGACCCGATACGGGCCCGTCCGTCACCCCCAGCACGCCCCCAGTCGAAGGCAGTCATGGTCAGCATCGAAGTCCGCGGTGGACGCACACCGCACGATGCGGTCCGTGACGTCGTCGACTGGGGGCGTGTCGTCGTCGCCACCCTCGCTCGCGGCATCGTCGCGACCGTCCTCGGCCTCGCCCTCTGGGCCGCCGCGCCGGCCGTCATCGGTTGGCACCCCACCACCGTCATGACCGGCTCGATGGAGCCGCGGCTCGCCCCCGGCGACGTGGTCGTCTCGCGGCCGGTCGCCCAGGCGGAGATCCGGCTCGGGCAGATCCTGCTCGCCGACGACCCCGACCAGCCGGGGCACCTCCGCATGCACCGCTTCGTGAAGGCCGGACCGGACGACACGCTCATCACCAAGGGCGACGCCAACCCGCAGCGCGACTCCAGCGCGATCGAGCGGTCGGCCGTGCACGGTGTCGCCTTCCTCCGCATCCCGGTGATCGGCGCGCCCATCGTCTGGCTCCGACACGGCGAGTGGCACAAGGTCGTCCTGCTCGCACTCGCGCTCACCGCCGCCCTGTTCCTCTGCACGATCGACGGCTCGCTGCGGCGGCTGGCGTCCTCCTCCTCCGGTGACGGTGACGGTGACGGTCCGGCTGCTGACGACGGCCTGGAGGCTCGCCCCACCTCCGCCCCGTCCGGCGCCGCCGACGGCCGGTCCGGTCGGCACGTCCTCTCGCGTCGCGCGCTCCGCCGCCGTGTCCGGCAGGTGCGGCGTCTCCGCCGTGCCGGTGGCGCCGCCGCGGTGGTGCTCGTCGCGGGCAGCCTCGGGGTGCTCCTGCCCGCGCAGGCCGTCGCGGCACCGTTCGCGAAGACGACGGTGAGCCCGACGTCGTCGTTCGCGACCCTCACCGTCCCGCAGGCCACGACGCTCACGTGCACGCCGAACGGCGACGGCTCCGTGAACATCGGGTTCGCGTACGGCGGTCCGACCGCGACGTCGTTCTCGGTCGTGAACGGCACGACGGTGCTCGCGACGGGCACGACCACCCCGGTGAAGGTCGTCGGATCCGGGATCCTGAGCCTCGGCCAGGTCTACACCGTCAGTGTCCGGGTCAACTTCGTCGGCAACTGGACGTCGACCAGCACCTCGGTCACCCGGATCCAGACGGCGCTCGTCAGCACGAACCTCAGCTGCGCCTGAGTTGTCCACAGGTCGCCGCGAGGCACCCGGGGATGTCCGAGGACGGCGCTACCGTGACGGGCATGCGCATCCTGCACACCGGCGACTGGCACCTGGGCCGCACCCTGCTCGGCGCCGATCTGCTCGAGCACCAGGCGGCGTTCCTCGACCACCTCGTCGGGATCGTGGTGCAGCGATCGGTCGACCTGGTGGTCATCGCCGGGGACGTGTACGACCGCGCGATCCCGCCGGTCGACGCCGTGCGAATGCTGTCCGCGACGCTCGAACGACTCTCGGCGGTCGCGACCGTCGTGGTGACGCCGGGCAACCACGACTCCGCCGCCCGGTTGGGGTTCGGTTCCGGCGTGATGAACGCCCGCGTGCGGATCCTCGCCGAACCGGCACGCATCGCCGAACCGGTCCTCGTGGACGACGCCGACGGGCCGGTCGCGGTCTACGGCATCCCGTACCTGCAGCCGGACATGGTGCGGTACGCCCTCGCCGACGTTCCGGACGAACCCCTCGCCCGATCCCACCAGGCAGTGGTCGGCGCCGCGATGGACCGGGTCCGTGGTGACCTCGCACAGCGGCCCGGCACCAGGAGTGTCGTCGTGGCGCACGCCTTCGTCGGCGGTGCCGAGCCGAGCGACAGCGAGCAGGACATCCGCGTCGGGGGCGTCGACCGCGTGGCCAAGTCCGCGTTCGACGGCGTGGACTACGTCGCGCTCGGCCACCTGCACGGGCCCCAGCGCGGCGGTGCCTCCGACCGCATCCGCTACGCCGGGTCGCCCCTGGCCTTCTCGTTCGGCGAGCGGCACCACACCAAGTCGGTGACCCTCGTCGACCTCGACGCCGCCGGCACGGTCTCCGTCGAACTCGTGCCGACACCCGTCCCCCGCCGACTCGTGGACGTCCGTGGCTCGCTCGACGACATCGAGTCCGGGCTGTCCGCTGAGCACGCCGATGCCTGGGTTCGCGTCGCCGTCACCGACACCGTGCACCCGGAGCGGATGTACGCCAGGGTCAAGGACCGCTTCCCCCACGCACTGGCGATCACGCACGAACCCGCCGACGCGCCGGCGCGCTCGGCGTCCAGAGCGGTGACCGCGACGTCCGACCCGGTCGAGGTCGCTGCTGATTTCGTGACGTTCGCCACCGGCGGGGCCCCCACGGCCGAAGAACTCGTCGTGCTGCGCGAAGCGTACGAATCCGCTGCCGCCGCGCTGTCGGAGCAGGACGGGGCCGCGCGCAACGGGATCGTGCACGAGGGGACCGTGCGCTGATGTACCTGCACCACCTCGAACTCCGCGCCATCGGTCCGTACCCGGACCTCGTCTCGATCGACTTCGCCGCGCTCGCCGCGTCGGGGGTGTTCCTGCTCGAGGGACCGACCGGGTCGGGCAAGTCGACCATCATCGACGCCGTCGTCTTCGCGCTCTACGGCGGACTCGCCGGCTCGGACGCCAGCTCCGACCGGCTGCACAGCCAGCACGCCGACCCCGCGGTCGAGCCGTTCGTGGAGCTGGTGTTCGAGACCGGTGCCGGCGTGTTCCGGGTCCGGCGCACGCCGCAGTACGACCGCCCGAAGCAGCGCGGCACCGGCACGGTGAAGCAGCAGTCCTCGGCGCAGCTCGTCCGGCTCGCGCACCCGACGGACGCAGCCGGTGAGCCGGTCTCCGCCCGCGCGCAAGAAGTCGGCGCCGAGATCGCCCGGATCGTCGGACTCGACCGCGCGCAGTTCTTGCAGACGGTGGTGCTGCCGCAGGGCGAGTTCGCCCGCTTCCTGAAGTCACCAGGGGAAGAGCGCAGGAAGCTCCTGCAGTCGCTGTTCGGCACCGAGATCTACGACCGCACCGCCGACGAGCTCGCAGCGCGTCGCCGGGCGGCGGCAGTCGAAGTGGAGGCAGCCGACGCACGCGTACGAGACGCCCTCGCGCGCTTCGCCGAAGCCTCCGGCCGGACCACGGCCGACCTCGCCGTGGTTGACGAGTCCGGGGTCGACGAGTCCGACGTCCCCGCGGTCGTCCTCGAACTCCGGCGGATCGCCGATGCCGCGGTCACGGCGCGGACCACGGCGGCAGCGGCGGCCCGGGCAGCCGTGGAGCACGAGCAGTCGGTCGTCCGGCGCCGCGCGACACTCGATCGCCGCAGTACCCTGCTCGCCCGGTCCGCTGCGCTCGACGAACGAGCGGACGCCGTCGCCGAGTCCCGAGCCCGACTGTCCCTCGCCGAGCGGGCGGCGCGGGTGGTGGCGGTCGCGGACGGCCTCGACGCCGCGCGTGCACGTGCCGACACCGTCGCCGGCGAACTCGCGGCACTCCGGCTCCAGCACGACGTCACCGCAGACGACACCGCGGGGGAGCGTGACCGCCTCGCGGAGCTCGTCGGGGCCGTCCGGCACCTCGTGCCCGTCGCGCTCGCCCTTCCCGAACGGCGACGGGCCGTCGACGACGCCCGCGCGCAGGCCGAGCGACTCGGCACCCGGCTCGCCGAACTCGACGCGGAGCTCGAAGCCCGTCCGGCGGAACGTGCGCGCATCGTGGAGGCATCCCGCGCTGCTGCCGAGACGGCCGCTGATGCCGAAGCCGCCCGTCACGAAGCCGATGCCGTGCGCGACCTCCGTCGGCTGGTCGTCGACCTCGCCGCGGTGCGTACGCGCGTCCAGGCAGCGGAGACCTCGGTGGCGTCGGCGCGATCGGCGGCCCAGGATGCCCTCGTCGCCGAGCAGCACCTGCGCGAACGGCGCATCGCCGGGCTCGCCGGGGAGCTCGGCCAGGCGCTCCAGCCAGGCGATGCCTGCCCCGTGTGCGGCTCGGTGGAGCACCCGGCGGTCGCCACGCCGCAGGACGACCACCCGACGCCGGCGCAGATCGCCGAGGCAGCAGCCGCTGCGCGACGGGCGGACGACGCCCTCTCGGATGCGGCGGCCACCCTCGCCGTCGAGCGTGCGGAGCAGGAACGCCTGACCACGGTGGTCGGCGGCACCGAGCCGGAAGAACTCGATCGCCGCACGGCCGTCGCGGACGAGCGCGTCCGGGCGGCGCGGACGGCGGCCACGACGGTCGCCGAACGCGAGCGGGACCGAGCCGCGCACGACGACGTCACCCGGGCCCTCGAACAAGACCGCAACGACGTCGACGCCCGTCGGCAGGTGCTCCTCGCGACGACGGCGAACGACTCGGATCGCATGGAGCAGGACACCACTGCCGTCGATGACGCCCTCGCCACCCTCGCCGCACACCTCGACGTCGAGCCGAAGGGACTGCCGGAGGCGGTGTCCGCCCTCGACGACCGGATCCAGGCACTCCGCGCGGTCGCCGAGGCGGTCGAGCGGGTCCGGAACGCCACCGCGGCCGTCGCGGAGCGTGCGACCGAGGTCACCGCGGCTGTCCGTGCCCAGGACCTCACCGACGTCGCCGCTGCTCGTGCAGCGGTACTCGGAGCGGACGACGCCGAGCGGCTCCGAACGACCGTCGACGATGCGGATCGCGAGCGCGCGGTCGTCGATGCCGGGCTGGCGGAGCCCGCCGTCGTCCAGGCCGCGGACGACGACCCGGCGACGATCGACCTCGACGCCGCCGGTGCCGAGACGTCCCGCACCGCCGAGGTCCTCGACGAGGCGACCAGGACGGCGGCGACCACGGGGGAGCGGGCCGACGCGAGCGAACGGTGCGCCAGGGACCTCGAGCGTGCCGTGTCCGCGCGCGAGTCCACCTCGGCACGCAGCCGAGCGGTGGTGCGGCTCGCCGACATCGCTGCCGGGGCGCCCGGGCAGAACCCCACCGGGATCACCCTCGGCACGTACGTGCTCATGCGCCGCTTCGAGGACGTCGTCGCCGCCGCGAACGACCGCCTCCGGACGATGCTCGGCGGCCGCTTCACGCTCGAGACCTCGGACGAACGAGAATCCGGTGCCCGAGCTCGACGGACGGGCCTCGCGCTCGCCGTCCGCGACCACACGACCGACACGACGCGTGACCCGCGGAGCCTGTCCGGGGGTGAGACCTTCACGTTCTCGCTCTGCCTGGCCCTCGGGCTCGCCGACGTCGTCCAGGCCGAAGCCGGCGGGGTCGCGCTCGGCACGTTGTTCGTCGACGAGGGCTTCGGCACGCTCGACCCCGAGACGCTCGACGGCGTCATCGGTCAGCTGTCCAAGCTCACCGCCGGCGGCCGGCAGGTCGGCATCGTCAGCCACGTGGAAGAGCTCAAGCAGCGCATCCCGGAGCGGATCGCCGTCCGCCGTGCACCGGGTGGTGGCTCACAGGTCAGCACCACGGTCTGATCCGGACACGACGGTCCGACCTCAGGGCGTCGGCGTCGCCGAGGTGTCGACCGTGCCGTCGGGCGGCGGGAGGATGTCCGCCGCGACCCAGGGGAACACCCACGTGAACAACACGAACGTGAGTGCGGCGAGCAGGACGATCAGTTCGAGGACCTTGAGGGCGGTCGGGCCGGGCAGGAGTCGCCAGACGAGCGGGAAGATCACTTGGGCGTCTCCGAGAGTTCCTTCGGCGTCCCCTCGGACGCGGGCATCCAGTAGTCGAGCTTGGCGTGGGTGATGTAGCGCTCCTTGGCGGACCACATCGGGTGGCAGGCGGTGAGCGTCAACCAGCGGTCGTCGGCGGTGGGCTCGACGCCGGGCTTGTTCGGGACGGGCGCGATCGTCTCGATGTGGTCGGGCGTGACGATCTGGCTGTCGGTGACCTTGTAGACGTACCAGACGTCGAAGTTCGTCGCCTTGTCGGTGACGCGGACGACGATCGCGTCGTCGGTCTTGAGCTCGGCGATCTGGTTGAGCGGCTTGCCGTAGGTCACGCGGTGGCCGGCGACGGCGAAGTTGCCCTCGGCGCCGGGCATCGCGGTGTCCTGGTAGTGGCCGAGTCCGATGGTGTTGAGGACCTTCTCGCGGTCGGTCCCTTCGCCGATCGGCTGGTCGTACCCGGCCCCGAAGCGCGGGATCTGCATGGTGCCGAAGACGTCCGTGACGTTCGGCGGCTCCGCCAGCACGGGTGCGGTGCCTCGGTGCTCGGTCCCGACGGTCGGCTTCGCCTTGGTCTGCCCGAGGTCCTTCACCAGGGAGGTCTGGTGCTGGTTCGCCACGACGTCGGTCCACCACGCGGTCCACACCACGTACAACCCGGTGACCGCGCCAGCGATGATGAGCAGCTCCGCGATGAGCGACACGATCGCGCCGCCGACGGTCTGCCGAGGACGAGGTCCCCGCTTCGTCCGGGCACGCTCGTCCCGTGCGCTGCGGCGCGAGGGAAGGGTCTCGTGTGCGGTCACGTGGCTCCCGATCCGGAGGGGACAGTCGTCGCGGTCGGACGACGCTCAGGTCTATCAGACCACGAGGACGCCACGCTGACGGACTTCTGCACACCCCAGTTAGCGTGGTGTCGTGCAGTACGTCATCCGGCAGTTCACCCCCGACGACACCGAGGCCGTCATCGCCCTCTGGGAGTCCTGCGGCCTGGTCCGACCCTGGAACGACCCGCGGAAGGACATCGCGCGGAAGCTCACGGTGCAGCCGGAGCTCTTCCTCGTCGCGACGGACCCACGGGGCGCGGACCGGGTCCTGGCCGCGGGCATGGCAGGGTTCGACGGGCACCGCGGCTGGGTGAACTACCTCGCGGTGCAGCCGGACCTGCAGGGATCGGGGCTCGGGCGCACGTTCATGGCCGAGTTCGAACGGCTGCTCGCCGACATGGGCTGCCCGAAGCTGAACCTGCAGGTGCGCGCCGGCAACGAACAGGTCATCGGCTTCTACGAGGCGCTCGGCTACGCGGACGACCACACGGTGTCGATGGGCAAGCGCCTCATCCCCGACGCCTGACGGCCCCGCCCGCCGCCCGCCCGAACGGTCCGGCAGGTCGCGCCGAGGGCGGAGCCGGTCAGGACAGGGCGAGCGCGACCGACGCCGCCAGCGCCAACCCGATGCCGAGCCCCTGCAGCACGGTGAGCCGCTCCCGGAGCACCGCGCCCGCGAGCACCACCGTGCCGATCGGGTAGAGCGCGTTGAGGACGCTGATCACCGGCAGCGTCACCGGGTCCGTGCTCGAGTGCAGTCCGGCCTGGATGAACACGTTCGCCATCGCGTCGAACACCCCGCACGCAACGATCACCAGCGTGAGCCGACGGACCGAGCCGCCGCGAGTCGTGGACCCGGCCACCCCGTCAGCGATGGCCGACGACGCGACGACCACCGAGCCTCCAGGCCGAGCCGGCCGAGCAGACCGAGCGGGCCGAGCCGACCGAGCAGGCCGCGCCGCCGCAGCCGACAGCACCGCCGCCGCACCCAGCAGGAGCGCCTGCAACACCCGCGCGACCAGCAGCGGCGCGACCCCGGAGTCCGCAGGGGTCTCGTTGAACGCGAGCACGATCCCACCGAACCCGCACCCTGCGACCGCCGCCGCGAGCACGCCTCGCGCGGTGAGCCGAGCGCCCCCGGCATCCCGCACCGACGCGACCAGCACGACCGCGACCACCGCGACGACGAGCGCGCCGATCGCCACCGGCGACAGCACGGTGCCCAGCACCAGCGCGACCACGACGGGGACGACGGCGGAGAACACGGCGGTCAGCGGTGAGAGCACGCTCATCGGCCCGATCGCGAGGGCGGCGTACAGCAGCAGCACCCCGACGCCGCCGCACACCCCGCCGACCGCGCCCCACAGCGTCGCCTGCCACGAGAACCGTGCCCCGACGACGACCAGCCCGACCAGGAGCGGTGCGATGCCCACGGCAGCGGCGATCGCGGCGACCGTCACGGGTCGGACGCGCCGCGACGCGAGTCCACCCAGGAAGTCCGCGAACCCGTAGACGAGTGCGCCACTGAGGCCGAGCATCACGGTGAGCACGGGTCCCATCCTGCCCCGCCCGGTAGCCTGCCCAGCGTGAGTGTTCCCTACCACCGCATGTTCCGGGTCGACGGCCGTTGGCGCTGGTGGCGGCCGCTCGTGGCGTTGGCCGTCTTCCTCGGGTTCTACCTGGCGACGCAGGTCCTCATCGCGGTCGCGTACCTCGTGCCGATCGGCGTGCAGCGTGGCCCCGAGGGGCTCAGGGCGTTCCAGGACCAGCTGTCGTCCGGGGCGCTCGACCCGACGGACCCGGTCGTGCTCTCGATGACGATCGTGTCCCTGGTGGTGCTGCTGCCGTCGATCATGATCGCGGTGCGGATCGCCCGACTCGGACCGATCGGCCAGCTGTCGAGCGTGCGGATGCGGGTCCGCTGGGGGTGGATGGCGCGCTGCCTGCTGCCGCTCCTCGTCCTGGCGCTCATCATGGTCGGCATCCAGACCGCCGGCACGTACACGATCGACGGATCCGGGCTGCACTGGAACACCGACGCGATCGGTCAGTCCACCGTGACGCTCGGGACCCTGACGCTCACGATCGTCCTCGTCGTGCTGCTCGTGCCGTTCCAGGCCGCAGCAGAGGAGTACGTGTTCCGCGGGTTCCTCATGCAGACGATCGGCGCGTGGATCCCGCTGCGAAAGGTCGGCGCCGTCATCGCCGTGCTGGTCTCGACGGTGGTGTTCGCGGTCCTGCACGTCCCGAACGGGTACAACATCTGGGGCATCCTCGACGTCGGGTCGTTCGGGCTCGTCGCGGCGATCATCGTCCTGCGGACCGGAGGCCTCGAGGCCACGATCCTGCAGCACGCGCTCAACAACGTCACGATCTTCGTGCTGCAGGCGCCCGGGTGGTCGAAGATCGACCTCGACTCGTCGGACGGGTCCGCCGTCGGGTGGCTCATCACGCTCGGTACCTCGCTCCTCTACTGGGGGATGATCGAGTTCACGGCCTGGCGCTCCGGCCTGGACCGCCGGTTCCCGGGGTCCGAGGTGCCGCGGTTCCGCGGCCCGGTACCTACCTGGGCAGGCGGGTCGCGCTGGGTCCGGCCGGGAGGCACGGGCTGGTCGGGTGCACCCGCTCGCTCCGAGGGGGTGGCCGGCTCCACCGCCGTGGCCGACTCTGTGGACGCTGCCACGCCTGTGGACAACGGCCTGGGTGTCGCCGGTCGCCCGTAGGCTCGGAGGCATGAGCACCATCCCGGCCGCTGCCGCGCCTCCCGCGGTGTCGCCGTCGCGCGCCGCCGCACTCGACGTCCTGCACCGGGTGTGGGGCTACGACGACTTCCGCGGTGAACAGGCCGCGATCATCGACCGCGTCGTCACGGGTGGGGACGCCCTCGTCCTGATGCCGACCGGTGGCGGCAAGTCGCTCTGCTACCAGGTTCCCGCGCTCGTCCGCGACGGCGTGGGCGTCGTCGTGTCGCCGCTCATCGCGCTCATGCAGGACCAGGTCGACGCCCTCGCGGCGAACGGGGTCAAGGCCGCGTTCCTCAACTCCACGCAGGGCCCGGACGAGCGCGCCCGGGTCGAGCGCGCCGTCGTCCAGGGCGAGGTGGACATGCTCTACCTCGCGCCGGAACGACTGCGGCTCGAGTCCACCCGGGCGCTGCTCGACCGTGCGCAGATCGCGCTCTTCGCCATCGACGAAGCGCACTGCGTCGCGCAGTGGGGCCACGACTTCCGGCCGGACTACCTCGAACTGAGCGTCCTGCACGAGCGCTGGCCGACCGTGCCGCGCGTCGCCCTGACCGCCACCGCCACGCCGCAGACCCACCGCGAGATCTCCGCCCGGCTCGGGTTGGACGACGCGGCGCACTTCGTCGCGGACTTCGACCGGCCGAACATCCAGTACCGCATCGAGCCGAAGACCGGGGCACTGCAGCAGCTCCTCACCTTCATCCGGACGGAGCACAAGGGCGACGCGGGCATCGTCTACTGCCTGTCGCGCAACTCCGTCGAGCGCACGGCAGCGGCGCTCGTCGACCAGGGCATCCCGGCGCTGCCGTACCACGCGGGCCTCGACGTGCGGGTGCGCGAGCGCAACCAGTCGCAGTTCCTCCGCGAAGACGGCATCGTGATGGTCGCCACGATCGCGTTCGGAATGGGCATCGACAAGCCCGACGTCCGGTTCGTGGCGCACCTCGACCTGCCGAAGTCGGTGGAGGGCTACTACCAGGAGACCGGTCGTGCCGGTCGTGACGGGCAGCCGTCGACGGCGTGGCTCGCCTACGGGCTGAACGACGTCGTGCAGCAGCGCCGGATGATCGACCAGTCCGAGGGGGACGCGGCACACCGTCGGCAGCTCAGTGCCCACCTCGACGCCATGCTCGCCCTGTGCGAGACGATCGAGTGCCGGCGGGTGCGGTTGCTCGCGTACTTCGGGCAGGAATCCACCGCGTGCGGCAACTGCGACACGTGCATCGCCCCGCCGGAGTCCTGGGACGGCACGGTCCCCGCGCAGAAGCTCCTGTCGACGATCGTCCGCCTCGACCGAGAGCGCGGACAGCGGTACGGCGTCGCGCACCTCGTGGACATCCTCGTCGGCAAGCAGTCGCCCCGCGTGCAGGAACTCCAGCACGAGTCCCTGGCGACCTTCGGCATCGGGTCGGACCTGTCCGAGGGGGAATGGCGCACGGTGGCGCGGCAGGTCCTCGCGCAGGGGCACGCCGCGGTGTCCGGCGACGGCTACGGCACGCTCGTGCTCAGCCAGAGCAGCGCCGAGGTCCTCGGTGGTCGCGTGCAGGTGCTCATGCGTCGTGACCCGGTGAAGGCGCCCCGTGCCAGCCGATCGCGCCGCCAGGTGGTCTCCGACATGCCGCAGGAGGCGCTCGGTCTGTTCGAAGCACTCCGTTCCTGGCGTGCGGCGCAGGCCCGCGAGCAGGGCGTCCCGGCGTACGTGGTCTTCAACGACGCGACCCTCAGGGGCATCGCGGCCGTTCGTCCGTCCGACGTCGACCAGCTCGCCGAGATCTCCGGCGTCGGTGCCGCGAAGCTCGAGTCCTACGGCCGTGCGGTGCTCGACGTGGTGGCCGCCGCAGACTGACCCGGCCGTCCATGCCCCGCGCGGCATGGAACCCGTCGACGCCTGACTACACTCGGAACCTCCCGCCACGAGGAGGCAGCAGGTGCCCGGTTCGACGATGTTCACCACCGTGCTCGCGCGTGCCGTGGT
This sequence comes from Curtobacterium guangdongense, assembly GCF_049341845.1. Lineage (NCBI taxonomy): Bacteria > Bacillati > Actinomycetota > Actinomycetes > Micrococcales > Microbacteriaceae > Curtobacterium > Curtobacterium guangdongense. The sequence goes on along the minus strand of NZ_JBMPIT010000003.1, from coordinate 54,232 downwards.
GGCGCCGCTCGCCCGCGTGGTCTGGCGCCCGAAGATCATCGGCCGCAAGAACGTCCCGAAGCGCGGCGCGGTGATCCTGGCGAGCAACCACCGGTCGTTCATCGACTCCCCGGCGATCACGATCATGGCGCCGCGAAAGGTCTCGTTCCTCGCGAAGCAGGAGTACTTCACGGGCAAGGGGCTCCGCGGAGCGCTGTCCCGCGCTTTCTTTGGCGGTATCGGTGCCATCGGGGTCGAGCGCGGCGCCGGGGCAGCCGCTCAGCACGCCCTCGACCTCGGCCTCGCGCGGTTGCAGGAGGGCGAGGCCTTCGCGATCTACCCCGAGGGCACGCGCTCCCTGGACGGCCGGATCTACCGCGGGCGCACCGGGGTGGCCTGGCTGGCGCTGACGAGTGGCGCGCCGGTCGTGCCCGTCGCGCTCACCGGCACCGAGGACGTCCAACCCGTCGGCTCCCGGATCCCGAAGCTCGCCCGCGTGACGATCGAGTTCGGCAAGCCGATCGACCTGTCCACCTTCGGAGAGGCGTCGTCCGGTCGGGCCAGGCGTCACGCCACCGATGCGGTGATGGCAGCCATCCAGGAGATGAGCGGCCAGGAGCCGGCGAACGCGTACAACAACCCGCCGGCGACGATCGTCGAGCGGGTGCGCCGTGTGCTGCACCGCGACGATCCGAGTGAGGCCGTCGAACCGGACTGATCATCGCGTATTCGTTGAGCACTATTGCACATATGAAATATCGATGATTGAATAGGGCTGTGCCGAACGGCACCGCCTGGCCGCCCGAACCGGACCAGGCGCACCCGCAGACCTGATCCGGAAGGCACGCAGCATGTCGACCACGCCGCTCTTCGACTCCATCTCCCGCCGCCACGAGCGCCCCGTCGCCGTCCGCGCCACGTTCACCCCGGCGCCGACCTCGCCCACGACGGCACCGGTTGCCCCAGCCCATTCCGCCCTCGTGCCGGCCGCCCTCGTCGCCGCCATCGACGACATCCCCGCCCGTATCAGTGCCGCGCTCCCGAAGGAGCACGCCGTGTGCGCCGAGCAGCTCGTCCTCGTCGAAGCGGTCGCCGACGCCATCACCCGCGCGGTCGTCGATGCCGTCGTGACCGAGCTCGACCGCATCGTCACCGACGGCGTCGTCCGTTCCTGAGATCCCCGCGGCACTCGACATGACGAACGACGGCCTCCCGATGCGTCCGCGCGGCGCAGCTCGTCACGCGGCGAACGCAGCCGTCGCGTCCTGGACCTCCGGAGCGGCGGTGCCGACCCCCGCCGCTCCGGAACCCACCCCGCGGCGTGATGCCCGCCGTGTGGCTCCGACCAGCCGGCGGACCGCGTCCCGCGCGGCTGACCCGACCGTCCGGCGGACCCCCGCGCCCGTGCCGGAGGCGACCCGAGCCTCCCGTCCGGCCGTCGTCCTGCCGAGCCGTCGTGACCTGCGTCCGGTCAAGCCCGCACCCGCCGCCGTGGCGATCCGAGCGGCCACGCAGGCGCTCACGCTCCCGCTCCGCAGCATCGGCGGCGCCATCAGCACCACCCAGACTGTCCCGCTCACCGCGACCGCGATCGCGGCGTGCCTGTTCGTGACGGTTGCCTCGCCGCAGTCCGCGATGGCGTCGACGCCGGAGAACACGGTCACCGCGGTGATGGACACACAGGAGTACATCGCTCCCGAGGGCGTCGCCATCTCCGTCGAGCGTGACGACTTCTCGGTCGCTCGTGCCCCGCAGGCAGCTCGCGGAGTGGTCGGAGCCGCCGGTGTGCCTGCTCAGGGCATGTCCGTGGTGCGCCCGGTCGCCGGGACGATCCCGGCGGCGGGCGGCTTCGGCGGGCGCTGGGTGCAGGGCTGTGGCGCGTGCTCGACCAACCACCAGGGGCTCGACTTCGCAGCACCGACCGGGACCACCGTCGTCGCGGCGATGCCCGGCACGGTCGTCTCGGCCGGGGTGTTCGGCGGGTACGGCAACCAGATCCTGCTGCAGCACGCCGACGGCACCCAGACGCGCTACGGGCACCTGTCGCAGATCGGCGTCCGCGTCGGTCAGGTGGTCGCTGCCGGTGAACAGATCGGCGCCGTCGGGAGCACCGGGGTGTCGACCGGGTCGCACCTGCACTTCGAGGTCATCGTCGGCGGCGTCCCGCGCGACCCCGCCGCCTGGCTCGGAGCCCGCGGCCTGCTCTGAGCGGCGGCGCGACCCCCGGGGTGCCCGGTCGCCGGGGTGTCCGGACGTCCGGCTGCTCGTCGAGTGCGCAGAAGCGGCGACCGGATCGGCTGGTAGGTCGTCACATCTGCGCACTCGATGCCGCACCCACCCCGCACCGAACCTGCCCCACCCACGCCGCACAAGGCCGCGGCGCGTAGCGTGCCATGCGTCGACGACAGGGTGTCGCGACGGAACGGAGGACGCACGTGCGCGTGACGGTACTGGGAACCGGGGCCATGGGAGCCGGCGTGGCGGGGTCGCTCGTCCGCGAGGGACACGACGTCACCGTGTGGAACCGCAGCCGCGAGCGTGCGCTGCCGCTCGGCGACCAGGGAGCGACGGTCGCCGACGACCCGGGCGCAGCCGTCGCGGACGCCGAGGTCGTCCTGCTGACCCTCTTCGACACCGACGCGGTGGTCGACGTCCTCGAGCAGGCCGCCGGTGAGGCTCCGGCGACCGCGGTCTGGGTGCAGTGCTCGACCGTCGGGGTCGACGGCACCGAGACCATCGTGCAGATCGCCGCGAAGTACGGCATCACCCTCGTCGAGGCGATGATGCTCGGCACGAAGGCGCCTGCGGAGCAGGGCAAGCTCACGATGCTCGCGGCCGGTCCCGCCGAGGTGCTCGACCGCATCGATCCGGTGCTCGACGCGATCGGCGTGAAGACCGTCCGCGCCGGCGACCGTGTCGGCGAGGGCACCGCGCTGAAGCTCGCCGCCAACGCGTGGATCGCCTCGATCACGGCCGCGACCGGGCAGTCGCTGGCGATCGCGACGGGGCTCGGCATCGACCCGCAGCTCTTCCTGCAGGCGATCGAGGGGTCGGCGAGCGACTCCGCCTACGCGCACACCAAGGGGAAGTCGATGCTGTCGGGGGAGTACCCGGCGCAGTTCGCGCTGGACGGCCTCCGGAAGGACATCGGCCTCATCACCGAAGCGGCACGGTCCGCCGGTGTGTCCACGACGCTCCTCGACGCACTCGGCCGGGTGTACTCGGACGCGAGCGCCGCCGGGCACGGGGACGACGACATCGCGGCGGTCGGGACGGCCTTCTAGCGGGAGCGGCGGAACCAGCCGCGGACGCGCGCTCCGAGTCGCCCGACGGCCTCGTCGTTCATGGTGTTCGCGAGGTCGAACGCCTCTCGGGTGGGGTCGCTGCCGTCCCGGATGCGGCGGAGTGCGGCTTCGGCCCGTGCCCGGTTGTCGAGTTCGGCGAAGGGCATGTCGTCCTCGGGCTCGTGCGTCCGAGGATGATCGGTGTCCCGTGCCTCGCTCATGCGATCAGGCTACGCGCGGGATCAGACGTCGACCGAGTCGACCATCGCGGCCATCTCGTTCAGGAACGAGACGATCACGGCGGCGTCCTCGTCGGAGAGCCGATCCGCGACTCCGACGGCCCTGGACTCGAGTTCGTCGATGACGAGCAGTGCACGGCGCATCGCGGGTCCGGACGCGCTGAGGATGACACCGCGTCGGTCGGTCGGGTCCGCGTGGCGTTCGACGTGACCGGTGCGGACGAGTCGGTCCACGAGCGCTGACGTCGACGCGGCCGTGATCCCGAGCCGCTCCGCGAGCTGCTTGGCGTTCACCGTCCGACCGGCGGCGTCGGCGTCGACGAGGACCCGCAGCGCGGCCATCGCGTTCTCGCCGATGCCGAGTGCCTCACGCGCCCGGCGCTGGGACGCGCTCTCGGCGGTGCGGTACCGCCGGAGGGCGTTCAGCACGTCGACCGCGTCGATCCGGGATCCGTCGTCGTACCAGAACCCGGCGGCGCGTGTCGTCACCTCCGTCGTCATGGCGACAATGCTAGACGATCTAGTTAGAGGGTCTAGTGATGCTCGGTACCGGTTTTCCTCGCAACACCCGTGACGCGGCCCGGAAACACCGTTGCAACGAGGGGTCAGTAAGTTCGCGACATGCAGGAGCCGCGGTGCTGAGCCGACTCGCCGGGAGTGTGTTCCGCGTCGGTGCCGCAGTGGAACGAGCCGATGTGCTCGCACGGCTGCTCGACGTGTACCTGGCGCGGTCCGACGCGGCGTCCGGCGCGGGGGAGCGGATCGTCAGCCGTGAGCTCCGCGTGGTCGCCGGAGCCGCCGTCCGGCCCGCCACCGTCCTCGATCGGCACACGACCCTCGAGTCCCTCGCCCTCGATCGGCACCAGCCCGCCTCGATCGCCGCAGCGGTTGCCGTGGCGCGGGACGACGCTCGGCGCGCCCGGGACGTCGTCTCGACCGAGCTGTGGGACTGCCTCAACGTCACGAGGTCCCGGATGCCGCGCAAGATCGCCGGTGGCCGGGAGCACGAGTTCCTGGGCTGGGTGCGCGAGCGCAGTGCCCTGGCGATCGGTGTCGTCGAGGGTGACGCCAGCCGCGACGAGGTATGGGAGTTCTTCACCCTCGGACGGTCCCTGGCGCGGTGCGCCGCGACCGCGAGGCTTCTGGCCTCCGACCTGCTCGAACCGGAGTCGGCGGCGTCCTGGGGCACCGCACTGCGGGCATGCGGGGCGGGCGAGGCGTTCCAGCGGGCGACCGGGTCGGGCGCCCCCGCGTCCGAGGCGGCAGCGTTCCTGCTGCTCGACGACCGCAGTCCCCGCTCGATGCTCTTCCTCACCCTCCGCGCCGAGGAGTGCCTCGCGGACGTCGCGCCCGCCGCCGTGACCGAGGAGCTCGACGACCTCCGCGGTGCCCGCCGCGCGCTCCAGGCGCTGGCGCCGGCCGAGGCGGTCGACGCGGCCCGCGCAGCGGGACAGCGGCTCGCGGCGGTCGCGGACCGCGTCGCCGGAGCGCTCGACGCGCGCGTCTTCGCGGCGGCGGAACCGACGCACTGAGCGCAGGTCGCACCGGACGGGAGGCTCGTGGCGGCCCCGCCCCGCGCCTCCCGTCCGGCATCGCGTTCCTACCCACAACGGTCGCGATGGGAGGTCGAATCGCGCGTAGACGGTCAGAACTTCCGACCGCCTACGCACGATTCGGCTTCCCACGCGCGGAAGGACCCGCGGCAGGCGCGGCGCGCGAGGCCCGGAGCGCGCGCGGCGTGGCGGGTCAGACTGCGCTGGAGCGGTCCGCGACCGCCTCGTCGCGCTCGAGGTCCTGCCGGATCTCCGCACGCGACGCGCGCGTCCCGACCACGGGGATCGAGTGGGTGACGGCCATGTGCAGGCGGTTGTCGGCGTCGTAGCGCACGCGGTAGTGCTGGAACCGGACGAGCCAGACCAGGGCGATGGCGAGCGCGACGAACCCGGAGGCGGCGCCGACACCGATCGCCCACCTGGGGCCCCAGGCGTCCGCGACCGCGCCGACGATCGGGGCGCCGATGGGGGTGCCGCCCGCGAAGATCGCCATGTACAGCGCCATCACCCGGCCGCGCATCGCCGGCGCGGTGGTGGTCTGGACGAGGGCGTTGGCCGTCGTCATGAAGGTCAGCGAGGCGAGCCCGACGAACATCAGCACGATCGCGAACGTCCAGTACGTCGGGGCGAAGGCGGCGGCGGTGCACGCCAGGCCGAACCCGGCGCTGGCGAACACGAGCAGGCGCATCCGTGGGCGGTCCCGTCGTGCCGACAGCAGCGCGCCGAGCACCGAACCGATCGCCATCACGGAGTTGAGCAGGCCGAACTCGCCGGCGCCCTTGTGGAACTCCACCCGCGCCATCGTCGAGGTGAAGATCGGGAAGTTCACGCCGAAGGTGCCGACGACGAAGATCATGCAGAGCACCACGATGATGTCGGGGCGCGTGCGGACGTACCGGAAGCCGGCGGTGATCTGCCCCTTGCCACGCTTCGCACGGACCCGGTCGGCGAGCTGTTCGGGGTCGACGAACCGCAGGGCTCCGAGGACCGCGGCGAACGAGGCCGCGTTGATGATGAACACCCAGCCGGAACCGATCGCGGCGATGAGCACGCCGGCGACCGCCGGTCCGATGAGTCGGGCGGCGTTGAAGGACGCGGAGTTCAGCGCGACGGCGTTCGCGACGTGCTCGCCGGTGACGACGTCGGAGACGAAGGCCTGGCGCACCGGGGTGTCGAACGCGGCGACGATGCCGAGTGCCAGGGCGAAGGCGTAGAGCCACAGCAGCGTGGCGGTGTTCGTCACGACCATGATGCCGAGCCCGAGGCCGAGCATCCCCATCAGGCCCTGGGTCACCATGAGCGTGCGGCGGCGGTCGAAGCGGTCGGCGACGAGGCCGGTCCAGGGCAGCAGGAGGAGCTGCGGTCCGAACTGCAGGGCCATCGTGATGCCGACCGCGATCGCGTTGTCGTGCGTGAGCTGCGTCAGGACGATCCAGTCCTGCGCGGTCCGCTGCATCCAGGTGCCGACGTTCGACACCAGGGCACCTGCGAACCAGATGCGGTAGTTGCGTCCCGACAGGGACCGGAACATGGCCGTCACTGGTGGGCCAGCCTCCTCATGATGTCGGTGGCCTCGGCGAGGACGCGCCGTTCGGCCGGGGTGAGTGCGGCGATGCGCGGTGAGAGCCAGCCGTCGCGGCGGCGGCGGGTCTCGACGACGACGTCGGCGCCCGCCGGGGTGGCGCCGATGAGGACCTTGCGGCGATCGTCCCCGTGCCCGCCCTTGGACAGCAGCCCGCGGTCGACGAGCGCGGCGACGGTCTTCGTCATCGACGGGGGTGTGACGCCCTCGTTCCGGCTGAGCTCGGCGAGGGTCATGGGGCCGTCGCGGTGCAGTCGGGCGAGTGCCGAGAACATCGCGTCGCTGACCGTCGAGTCGGCCTTCTGCGCGCGGAGCGTCCGCGACAGCCGGTTCACCGCGATGCGGAAGTCCGTGCTGAGCGACGCGTGCGGCGCGGAGCGCCTGGTGGTCTCGGGCATGGTCACGATCGTTAGCCTAGCAAATTAGTTCAGCGAACGAACTTGTTACCGGCGGGAATCATCCATGCAGGTGTATCGTTCTGGACCGTAGACAACAGGTGTTGCCGAAACGACGAGTAGGAAGAAGCAGACACATGTCCGAGTTCGAGGGCAAGGTCGCCATCGTCACCGGTGGTGGCAGCGGTATCGGCGAGTCCATCGCGAAGGAGCTCGCCACCGCGGGCGCGAAGGTCGTCGTCACCGACATCAAGCTCGACGCCGCACAGCGCGTCGTCGGGGAGATCGAGGCGAACGGTGGCGCGGCTGCCGCGTTCGAGGCGAACTCCGCCGTCGCCGCCGACAACGAGCGGGCCGTCCAGTTCGCGGTCGACACCTACGGCGCGCTGCACCTCGCCGTGAACAACGCCGGCATCGGTGCCGCCCCGCAGAAGATCGGCGAGTACGACATCGCCGCGTGGGACCGCGTCCGTGCCGTGGACCTCGACGGTGTCTTCTACGGGCTCCGCTACGAGATCCCGGCGATGCTGGCCTCCGGTGGCGGGTCGATCGTCAACATGGCGTCGGTCCTCGGGACGGTCGGCATCGCGCAGAACGCCGCGTACGTCGCGTCGAAGCACGCGCTGGCCGGGCTCACCAAGGTCGCCGCGCTCGAGTACTCGGCCCAGGGCGTCCGCACGAACGCGGTCGGTCCCGGCTTCATCGACACCCCGCTGCTGCGCAACGCGATGACCCCGGAGGCGATCAGCGCCCTCGAGGAGGAGCACGCCACGAAGCGCCTCGGCACGGACGCCGAGGTCGCCGCGCTGGTCCTGTTCCTGCTGAGCGACAAGGCCTCGTTCATCACCGGCAGCTACCACCTGGTCGACGGCGGCTACTCCGCCCACTGACCCTTCCGCGCGTAGGCGGCCCTTCCGCGCGTAGGGGGTCGAATCGCGCGTAGGGGGCCCTTCCGCGCGTAGGAAGTCGAATCGCGCGTAGGAGGTCGGAAGTTCCGACCTCCTACGCGCGATTCGGCTTTCTCTACCGGGCGCGATGGGCAGGATCGCGCGTGGTGGGCACTGGACGGGAGGCCCTGCTCACGTTCCCGACGTCGGGAACGTGAGCGGGGCCTCCCGTCCGACGCGGGCCGTCAGGCCGTGATCGCGTCGTGGGGGAGCAGGGCGTGCACGCCCCACGTGCGGTTCGCGACCTGCGTGACGCGCATGCTCACCGCGACGCTCGACATCGCGAGCGCCTCGGGGCGGGTGATGCCGTGCAGGCCGGCGATCCAGTCGACCATCCGGTCGAGGGCGGCCGTCGTCGCGGCGTTGAGGTCGGCGTCGAACCCGAAGGTGATGCGCCCGGCCGGGGTGTCGGCGTGGATGCCGTCGACCGGAGCTTCGTCCAGGAGCGACAGCGTCACCGTCGTCGTCATGCCGCACTCGACCGCCGTGCCGGAGACCTCGCCGTCGCCCTGCGCCGCGTGCCCGTCGCCGACGAAGAGCAGCGCGTCCGGCACCGTGACCGGGAGGTACAGGGTCGAGCCCGCGACGAGTTCACGGCAGTCGATGTTCCCGCCGCCCAGCGGCCGAGGCGGGATGGTCGAGTGCTCACCCGTCGGTTCCGGCGGGACGCCGACGACCCCGAGGAACGGCGCCGTCCGGACGCCGAGGCCGAGCTGGTTGCGGGCGACGCCGGTGTCGGCGTCGATGTCCCAGAGGAGTGGACCGCGCTCCTCGGTCAGACCGAGCGCACGGTTGACGGGCGCGTCCACGCCGCCGGAGCCCGTGTAGCCCCAGTTGTCCGGGACGAGGTCGTCGAACCGCACGGCGAGGACCTGTCCCGGTCGGGCACCCTCGACGGCGACGGGGCCGACGAGGCAGTGCCCGCGTCGCCCGTCGAGGAGCGTCGGCGGGTGGTCGCCCGGGTGCTGTTGGCGCTCCGTGTACCCCGCCGCGCTCAGCGTGCGGATCGTCGCGGTGTCCCCGGGCGCGACGCGGAGCACCGGGTCCCGCTCGGCGGTGAAGACGTCGATGGCGGTGTCGAGCGAGGCGTCGATGCGGTGGTCGGTCACGGTCCGATCATCGCAGGCGAGCGTTCCGCCGGTCCGGCGTGCGCGTCGCCGGACCGGTGCGCGTGCCGCCGTGTCTCGGTCAGTGGAACTGGGGGATCGTCATCCAGATGCCGTAGAGGACGGCGGCGATGCAGACCGCGAAGCACAGACCGGCGCCGGCGAGGGCGATCGGCGGCGTGTGCCCGGACCGCGGGGTCTCCTCGCCGTACTGCGTCCGCTCGCCGCCCGTGTCGACCGGCTGCCCCGTCCCGAGCAGCCGCAGCCCGATCGTGTAGACCAGCACGACGCCGACCGCCGCCACGAACCCGACGCCCGCGACGATCGCGATGCTCCCGAAGTCGATGTCCATCGTCGTCTCCCGTTCAGCCCTTGGCCTCGACCGGCTCGCGCTCGGTCGCGTCCGTCGTGATGTCCTCGTGCGAGACCGGCCGGCGCTTCGCCAACGTGTAGAAGGTGAGCCCCGCCGCGAGCGCCAGGACGGCGACGGCGATCAGCCCGATCACCGACGTGGACGCGAGCCAGGTCGCGAGCGCCCCGACGACCGCCGCGGCCGGGAGCGTGATCACCCACGCCACGACGATCCGGCTCACCACGTTCCAGTGCACGTCGGCGAGCTTCTTGCCGAGCCCGGAGCCGATCACCGAGCCGCTCGTGACGTGCGTGGTGGAGAGGGCGAACCCGAGGTGGGAGGACACCAGGATGGTCGCGGCCGAGCTGGTCTCCGCGGCGAAGCCCTGCGGGGACTGCACGTCGGAGATCTTCTTGCCGACGGTCTGCATGATGCGCCACCCGCCCATGTAGGTGCCCAGGCCGATCGCGAGGCCGCACGCCAGGATCACCCAGAGCGCTGGTCCGGTGCCGGCGTCCTGGTAGTTCGCGGCGATGAGGGTCAGCGTGATGACGCCCATCGTCTTCTGCGCGTCGTTCGTGCCGTGCGCCAAGGACACCAGTGAGGCCGAGATCGTCTGGCCGTGTCGGAACCCCGTCGCGGCGCCGTGCGTCGTGGCGTTCTTCGTGAGCGCGTACGCCAGGTAGGTCGCGACCAGGGCGATGACGCCGGCGATCACGGGGGAGAGCAGCGCGGGCAGCACGACCTTCGACACGACGGTCGCCCAGTCCACCGAGTTCAGACCGGCGCCGATGATCGACGCCCCGATGAGCCCGCCGAACAGCGCGTGCGTCGACGACGACGGCAGCCCGAAGTACCAGGTGGCGAGGTTCCAGAGGACCGCGCCGACCAGTCCGGCGAAGATCATCGTCGGCGAGATGTGGATGCCGTCCTGCCCCTCGCGGATGATCCCCTGCGATACGGTCTTGGCGACCTCGGTGGACAGGAACGCGCCGACGATGTTGAGCACGGCGGAGATGAGCACGGCGGTCCGGGGCTTGAGCGCACCCGTGGCGACCGACGTGGCCATGGCGTTTGCGGTGTCGTGGAACCCGTTCGTGAAGTCGAACACGAGCGCGACCACGATCACCAGCACGACGATGACGAGGACGTCCATGGCGGCGACGGTAGGCCCGCGGCGACGCGCTCGGGTGAACGCGGGGTGAACAGGTCAGGCCGTGCCGCCGCCCGGTCGCTCCGGTCGTCTGCGAGGATGCTCACGTGCCCACGTTCTCTGCCGCCCGCGGCGACTCCTCGTTCGTCGACGCGCACGGTGTCGAGATCGTCTACTCGACCTGGCGCGCCGGGCGCCCGAAGGGGATCGTGCAGATCGCCCACGGCGTCGGCGAGCACTCGCTCCGGTACGAGCGGCTGGCGCAGGAGCTCGTCCGTGCCGGCTGGACGGTCGTCGCGAACGACCACCGCGGCCACGGTCGGACCGGGCTCGGGCAGTGGGACGGCGACCACGCGAAGCTCGGCAGGCTCGGCGTCGGCGGGCTCCGGGCCGCGATCGACGTCGTCGAACAGATGACCACCGTGGCGCGGCAGGAGACCCCCGGCGTCCCGCTCGTGCTGTTCGGGCAGTCGTGGGGGTCGCTGATGGCGCAGCGCATCCTGAACACCTCGAGCGAGTCCTACGACGGCGTCGTGCTGTCGGCCACCGCGTACCGCCTGCCCGGGTGGATGAACGGCGGCGACCTCAACAAGCGGCACGCCGCGCTCGGTCCGACCCGGTTCGAGTGGCTCAGCCGGGACCGGGCGGTGGTCGACGCGTTCGACGCCGACCCGCTCACCGTCGACGCCGACGTGATGGGGCTGTTCGGGCTGCCCGACACCCTCCGGTTGCTCGGGGTGCCGCGCCGGGGGATCCCGCACGACGTCCCCGTGCTGCTGCAGGTCGGGTCCGACGACTCCCTCGGTGGTCCGCGGTCCGTCGAGAAGCTGGCAGTGGCCTACCGGCGCCGTGGCGGGCTGACCGACGTGGTCGTGCAGGTCTACGAGGGCGCTCGGCACGAGATCTACAACGAGACGAACCGGGACGAGGTCGTGGCGGACCTGATCGCGTGGCTGGGGCGCGTCGCTCGCTGACGGGCCGCTCGCTGGCGGGCCGCTCGCTGGCGGGCCGCTGCGCGTAGGGTCGAACCGTGCACGGTGAGTACAAGGTCCCAGGCGGAAAGCTCGTCGTCGTCGACCTCGAGGTGGTCGACGACACCATCCAGGAGTTCCGGCTGGCGGGTGACTTCTTCCTCGAACCGGACGACGCGCTCCCGCTGATCGACGCCGCCGTGAACGGGCTGCCCGCCACCACGGACGCCGCCGGCATCGCCGCAGCCGTCCGCGCTGCCCTTCCTGCTGACGCCGTGCTGCTCGGCTTCACGCCGGAGTCCGTCGGCGTCGCCGTCCGCCGAGCGCTGTCCCGGGCGTCGACGTGGCGCGACTACGACTGGCAGATCATCCACGAGGGGCCGATCAGCCCGAACGAGCACCTCGCCCTCGACCAGGTCCTCACCGAGGAGGTGGGCGCCGGCCGACGCGGGCCGACCCTCCGCATCTGGGAGTGGGACCAGCCCGCCGTGGTCATCGGCTCGTTCCAGTCGCTGAAGAACGAGGTCGACCCCGAGGGCGCCGCGAAGTACGGCGTCGAGGTGGTCCGCCGGATCTCCGGCGGCGGCGCGATGTTCATGGACGCCGGCGCGATCATCTCGTACTCGCTGTACGTCCCGACCGACCTGGTGCAGGGCATGACGTTCGCCGACTCGTACGCGTACCTCGACGAGTGGGTGATCGAGGCGCTGAAGTCCCTCGGCATTGACGCGTACTACCAGCCGCTCAACGACATCACCTCGACCAAGGGGAAGATCGGCGGCGCCGCCCAGAAGCGTCTCGGCACGGGTGCCCTGCTGCACCACGCCACCATGAGCTACGACATGGACGGCGAGAAGATGGTCCAGGTGCTCCGCATCGGGCGCGAGAAGATGAGCGACAAGGGCACGACCTCGGCGGCCAAGCGCGTCGACCCGTTGCGGTCGCAGACGGGGTTGTCGCGGGCGGCGATCATCGAGTCGTTGATCGGGACGTTCACGACGCTCTACGGGGCGACGCCGGGAGCGGTCACGGACGCCGAACGACAGCGGGCGCAGGAGCTCGTCGAGACGAAGTTCGCGACCAAGGAGTGGCTCCAGCGCGTCCCGTGAGCGTGGTCGGCGGCCGGGAGAGGGGGGATCCCGGCCGCCGCACTTCGAGTGTGGACGTCATCCCCAAGAACGAGACGTGTGGATCATGAGAATCCTCCGCGCGGCTGATCCGCCGACCAGAGCCGCCACGTAGCCTCGCTTGCGTGAACTGGTTGATCCTGTTGGGGGCGGTGGCCGCTGCGGTCGTCGTGACGTGGATCGCCGATCGTCTGGGGTGGATCGACCTGTCGAACAAGTCGACCAGCAGCGGGGGATCCGGTGGTGTCGTCTCGATGATGGACGAGGTCTTCGCGCCGACGCGCCACGAGACCCAGGCCGAGTACGAACGACAGGCACGCCTGCCCCGGGAAGCCCCGACGCCCGCCGATGACGACCACGACCTGCTGAGCGGGACGGTGCTCATCAAGGTGCCGACGGTCAGGGGTACCGGCGGCCGACACGAAGCACGCGCCGGGACGCACGACCGGCAGTACTGACCGCCGACCTTGACGGACGACGTCAGCGGGTGGTGAGCTCCTGGTAGTCCGGGTGCCGCTCGATCCACGCTGCGACGTAGCTGCACTGCGGCACGACACGGCGCGAGGAGCCCGAGCGGACGTCGTCGAGCGCGTGCTGCACGAGGACCGAGGCGTGGCCCCCGCCGCGGTGTGCGGGGTCGACCTCGGTGTGCACGAAGCGGATCTCGTCGTCGGCGATCTCGTAGGCGGCGAACCCGATCACGGTGTCGTCCTCCACCAGGGAGTACTGCTGCTGATCGGTGTCGTTGCGAACATCCAGTGCCATGTCGACGACGCTACGCCGCGGCCCCGAAGAGGGGCCTGTGCGCCCGCTGTGTGCCTCGCTAGCGTCAGCAGGTGACCGAGTACCGCCCGCCGTTCCACTTCCGGACGCCTCCCGGATGGCCGACGCCGTCGGCCGAGTGGGTCGCGGAGCACCAGCTCGCCGAACCCGGGCCGGGATTCTCCCCGGGCCCCGGGATCCCGCCGGTGCCCTCCGGTTGGCGCTTCTGGCGTGCAGACCGTCGTGCGTTCCGGGCGGCGATGCCCGCGCGGCGGCGGCGGATCGAGGTGCTCGGCGCGGCGGGACTCGTCTCGCTCCTCCTCGGGATCGTCGCCGTCGTCGTCCTGACGGCCGTCGACGTGCCGGCGGTGCTCGCCGTCGCCCCGATCGCGGCCGGGGGAGCGCTGTACGTCGTGTCCTGCGTGCGGTGGTGGGACCTCGCGGCGGACACGGCGCGATCGATCGCCGCGACGGCCGACGTGTGGGGATCGGCGTCCGTCACGGCTCCGGCGGCACGTGCCGGCTTCGGGAGGTCGGCCCGCGTGGCCACCGGCATCACGGCAGCGATCGCCGCGGCCGCACTCGTGGTCGGCGCATCGGCCGGCGTCGCCCCGGTCGTGGCGGACGCCGGGCAGTCGCTGACCGGCGCCGTCGGGAGCGTTCGTGGCGACCTCCCCGAGGACGAGGAGCTCGCGGCCCCCTACACCTCGGACGACGGGCAGATCGACATCACCCAGGTCAGCGACGACGCGTGGGACGCCACCTGCGCGGCGACACCCGGTCATTCGAACTGTTGGAGCTGGGAGGTCGACGCGCTGACCGACTGCGACCTCTCCGTGACGATCGGTTTCGCGGACACCGCACTCGGGGACGACACCAGGACCGTGACCCGTGCCGTGCACGTCTCCGCGGGCCGACCCCTGTACATCGCTGAGCTCGGGGACGAGGACTTCAGCGGCATCGACACCGCCTCGTGCCTCGGGGACGTCCCGCACCGTGTGGACGTCGACCAGACGCCGGCCGACGACTTCGCCTACGAGGAGCAGCCCGACGGCTGCGACCTCACCGGGTGCATCGGCTGGACGCTCCGTCCGGGCGAGGACTGCGCCGACGCCTCGGTCCAGTTCCTGGTCACGGACGCGTGGCGCGACGTGCCGAACCCCCACGACCTGGTGATCCGTGCGGCGTTGCAGCACGGCGTCCCCGTGACCGTCTTCGCGGGCGGGGTGGAGTCCTTCGCCGGCGACGCGACGATCACGCAGATCACCTGCGCGTCGTCGGACACCCCCGATGCCGACGCCCAGCCGGGGGCAGCGGCACACACCTGACCAGTGGACGCCTCGCACCGCGAACCCGAAGAGGGGCCTGTGCGCCTGCCGTGACGACCGCTACCCTCGGCGCGTGACCGAGCAGCACCCCGTCGACGTCGAGCCTGTCCGATTCCGCACCCCACCGGGTTGGCCGACACCGTCGGCCGGATGGGTCGCAGGCCACCACCTGGCGGAGCCGGCACACGGCTGGGTCCCGGCCCCGAGCCTCCCGGCTGCCCCGCAGGGCTGGCGCTTCTGGGCGGCGGACCGGCGCGCGTTCTGGCGCGACCGACGGACCGTGGTCGGGCTCGCCCTCGTCCTGGTGGGCATCGCCGTCGTCGTCGCCGTGACCGTCCTCGGCGGGGACCTCCGTGGGCTCGCCGGGCTCGGTCTGGTGCCGGTCGTCGGCGGAGCCGCCCTCGCGATCACGGGCAGCGTCCGGCGCGCCGCCGCGGCCGACCGTGTCCTCGCCGAGGCCCGCGAGCGTCGTGCGGCGGACCCGATCGACCCCGAGGACGCTTGGGGCATCCCGGGAGCCGTCCCCTTCGTCGAGGCGCCCGGGGACGAGCGCCACTCGCCCGTGCGACGTCGGAACCGGATCGCGGTCGCCGTGACGGCATCGGCCACGGCGGTCGTGACCATCGCGGGTGCCGCTGTGGCCGTCACCCCGCTCGTGCAGGAGACGGTCGGCGGGGTCGGCCAGACGCTCGCCCTCGGGCTGCAGGACGACGTCCCGGCGCCACCAGCCGCATCGGCGTCGCCGGATCCGGACACCGACCCGGCCCCGGACACCGACCCGACACCGGCGCCTGCGCCCTCGACGGTGGCGGTCGACGCCGTCCTCGAGGAGGGGACGGCGCTACAGGCCGACTGCGCGGTCGCGATGGCGGGCCGGACGGACCCGGCGCACTGCTGGGCCTGGTCGCTCACCGCAGCGGATGCGTGCGAGGCGAAGGTGACGGTCGGGTTCGGCCCGGATGCGAACGCGCCGGCGACCCGGACCGAGGAGCGGTTCGTCGCGCTGTCACCGGGCGTGCCGCTGTCCCTCGTCCTCCGCGGTGGGGAGACCATCGCCGGGATCGACCACCCGACCTGCGTCAGCGCGGGGTCCGCGCCGTACCCGATCGGCACCTACGACGCCGGGGTGGACCTGCCCGATTCGGACTTCCCGGCCGCCTGTGACGACTGGGGGTGCGACGGGTTCATCTTCGACGCCGAGTCCGCGTGCGACGCCGCGACGATCGAGGTGCACGTGTTCGACGACGTCGCCGACCAGCACTCGCGGGACTACGTGGTCGTGCAGCCGGTCGCGGACGGGACGAGCACGACCCACAACGAGGTCTTCGTGCCGTACGACCACGGTCGGCAGCCGGCCGACGCCGAGGTGTCGTCGGTGACGTGCGACGGCTGAGCCCCTGTGCGCGACAATGATCGGGTGAACAGGGGAGACGAGGCACCGGACCGGGTCGTCCTCGGCGACAACCTCGACGCCCTCGCCACCCTGTCCGACGGCGCGTTCACGGTCGTCTACCTCGACCCGCCGTTCAACACCGGTCGCTACCAGCGCCGGCACGCCAGCTCCGCGGTGCCCTCGGCCGACGGCCCCGTGATGGGCTTCCACGGTCGGAACTACGAACGGGTCCGCGGCGACCTGATGCGCTTCGACGACCGGTTCGAGGACTACTGGTCCTTCCTCGAGCCCCGCTTGCTCGAGGCGTGGCGGGTCCTCGCGCAGGACGGCACCCTGTACCTGCACCTCGACTACCGCGAATCGCACTACGCGAAGGTCCTCCTCGACGCACTGTTCGGCCGCGACGCCTTCCTCAACGAGATCATCTGGGCGTACGACTACGGCGCGAAGTCCCGCTCCCGCTGGCCCACGAAGCACGACACGATCCTGGTGTACGTGAAGGATCCCGCCCGGTACCACTTCGACTCGACGGCGGTCGACCGCGAGCCCTACATGGCGCCGGGGCTCGTCACACCGGAGAAGCGGGAGCGCGGCAAGCTCCCGACGGACGTCTGGTGGCACACGATCGTGTCGCCCACCGGCCGCGAGAAGACCGGGTACCCGACGCAGAAGCCCGAGGGGATCCTCCGGCGGATCGTGCAGGCGTCGTCGCGGGAGGGGGACTGGGTCCTCGACTTCTTCGCCGGCAGTGGCACGACGGGCGCGGTCGCCGGCGCGCTCGGTCGCCGCTACGTGCTCGTCGACGACAGCCCGACGGCGTTCGAGGTGATGCGGAAGCGCCTGCCGGGCGCGACCTTCGAGGTGCTGCCCCCGGCGACGATCGCGGCCGACCCCGCCGTGTGAGGTTCCGGGCGTGCGGGTGCGGGCGGCGCGCCGGGTCGGCACGCGGGCGGGGCGCCGCCCGACGGCGCGGCTACTCGGCCGAGTGGCGGCCGTGCGCGTGGTCGCCGTCGGCCGGACGGGAGGCTCGGCTCGCCTCGAGCGCGTCCGTCCCGTCCGTCGGGGCGTCGGCCTCCACCGGTGCAGCGTGCGCGGCACGGCGGGTACGGATGGCGCCCGTGGCCGTGGCGGGCTCGTCCACCGGCGCAGCGGCCGAGTGCGCACCGTGCGTCGGCGCATCCGGCAGCGGGGCGCGGGTGTCGTCAGTCGAGACGTCGTCCGGCAGCACCGACACGTCGGACCTCCCGGTGGACCGGGCCGAGCGCGGCTGCGCGGGGACGTCGGGCGACGTGGGCACGATCCCCATCGGCCCGGTGTCCGGTGACACGAGCGAGCCGGTGTTCGTCGCCGCGCCCTGTGCGTCGACGGTCAGGCGGTCGGGGTCGTTGCCCGCTGCTGCGGCACGGGCGGTGTCTGCCTGCTCCTGCAGCGCCGACGTCTTCCGGAGCGGCGGCACCCGGAAGAACCACGTGAGGACGAACGCGATGAGGATCACGCCGAGACCGACGTAGTACACCGTGACGGCCGAGCTGCTGAACCCGACGAGGAACGGCCGGGTGAGTCGCTTGTCGGCACCGTTGAGGAACGAGGTGTCGCTCGTCGCCGAGCTCGACGAGGAATCCGCCTTCGAGTTGCCGTTCTCGAGCTGCTTGATGAGCGTCGGGGCGACCTCGTCGACGACGTTCTTCCGCTGCGACGCGTTCGAGTAGTCCACCTGCAGCGTCCCGTCGACGACGTCGGCCTGGGCCTTCGACGCGGCCGTCTCGAGCGCCTGCTGTTCGGCATCGGGCTTCGCGGCCGCGACCTGCTCGTCGATGACCGACTGTGCCTGTGCGGCGGGGATCGCACCGGCGGCGACCTGCTGCTGGACGCCCGCGGTGACCTGCTTCGTGACAGCGGCGTCGGCGGCTTCCTTCGCCTGTACGGCGCCCTTGTTCAGGCCGTCCTGCACGTTCTGCTTCACGGGGTCGGTGATCGGCGTCCAGATCTGGTCCATCACGCCCTTGTTGTCCTTCGTGTTCGCGACGGACGGGGTGAGGGCGGCGTTCAGGGCGCTCGTCAGGTCGGACTGGTTCTGCATCGCCGTCGTGATGTTCGTCGGCATCAGCGTGAACAGCACGGAGAGGAGTACCGCTGTGCCCATCGTGCCGCCGATCTGGCGGAAGAAGGTCGCGGCGCTGGTGGCGACACCGATGTCCCGCGGGGACACCGAGTTCTGCGCGGCCAGGGTCAGCGTCTGCATGAGCTGCCCGAGCCCGAGGCCGATGCCGAACATGCCGAGCATCAGGAACCACAGCGGGCGGTCCGCGGTGAGGAACGTCAGGACGGTGAACCCGATCGCGGTGAACGCCGTCCCGGTGATCGGGAAGACCTGGTAGTTGCCGGTCCTGGAGATGATCTGGCCCGAGGCGATCGACGCGATCATCAGGCCGAGGACCATCGGCAGCATCGCGAAGCCGGACTCCGTCGGGGTGACGCCCTTCACGATCTGCAGGTACAGCGGGATCGTCAGCATCGCGCCGAACATGCCGAAGCCGACGAGTACGGACAGGACTGCGGACATCGAGAACACCCGCGAGCCGAACAGCTTCAGCGGCAGGATCGCGTCGTCCTTCATGGCGCGCTCGACCAGGATGAACGCGATGAGCCCGACGGCGCCGGTCACGTAGCAGGCGATCGAACCGGCCGAGCTCCAGCCCCAGGTACGGCCCTGCTCGGCGACGAGCAGCAGCGGCACGAGCGTCACGATGACGAGCGCGGCACCCCACCAGTCGATGCGCGGCTTGGCCTTCCGCTCGCCGACCTTCGGCAGGTGCAGGAACGTCAGCACCATGATCAGCGCGATGATGCCGATCGGCACGTTGATCAGGAACACCCAACGCCAGCCGGAGATGAACACGATCTCGCTCGCGCCGGCGAAGAGGCCACCGACGAGCGGCCCGATGACGCTCGAGATGCCGAACACCGCCAGGAAGTAGCCCTGGTACTTCGCGCGCTCGCGGGGGGCGAGCATGTCGCCCATGATCGCGAGCGGCAGCGACATCAGACCACCGGCGCCGAGGCCCTGCAGCGCGCGGAACCCGGCGAGCATGAGCATCGAGGTCGAGAACGACGCGGCGAAGGACCCGACGATGAAGATGCCGATCGCGGTGAGGAACAGCGGACGCCGGCCGAAGATGTCGGAGAGCTTGCCGTAGATCGGTGTCGTGATCGTCGAGGCGATCAGGTACCCCGTCGTGACCCAGGCCTGCTGGTCGAGCCCGTGCAGGTCGTCGCCGATGGTGCGGATGGCGGTGCCGACAATCGTCTGGTCGAGGGCGCCGAGGAACATACCGGCCATCAGGCCGTAGATCACCAGCAGGATCTGCCGGTGGTTCATCACGACGTTGGATGCCGTGGTGGGTCCCGCTGGAGCGGTCGCCGTCTGGGTCATGTGCAGGGTCTCCCGGGTACCGAAGCGCTGGTGACAAGAATTTTGCGCTGTCTGCAAAGTTACAACTACCGCAAGCCGTACGGTCACGCAGGTGCGGCTTCCTGTGTGGATCGGCAGCGTTCCGCGGGACGAACAGTAAGGTCGCCCCCATGAGCACGCCTGACGGCATCACGGTACGCCCGACCTCCGTCGGCGGTTCTCGTCCGGCCGTGATCGTCCTCCCGGGTGGCGGCTACGAGGAACACGGACGGGCGAGTTCGGAGCCGATGGCCGACTGGTACGCCGGCATCGGCCTGCACGCCTTCCTGTTCCGCTACCCGCTCCGCACGCCGGAGACGGTCGGCCCGTTGCACCCGGCGCCGATCGACGCGACCCGCGCGGTGTTCACGTGGCTCCGGTCGGGACGGGCCGGCGCGGACACCGGGCTCGACATCGACACGGACCGCATCGGCGTCGTCGGGTCGAGCGCCGGCGGGCACCTGGCGGCCTCGCTCGCGAACGGCATCGACGACCCGGATGCCGACCGGCCGGCGTTCTGCGTCCTGAACTACCCGGTGATCTCGATGGAGCACCCGACGAGGACGCGTCCGATGGTCGGCCTCCTCGGCGAGGACCCGTCGTGGCGGACGCGCCGTGAGCTCTCGATGGAGACGCGGGTCGACGAGCGCACGCCGCCGACGTTCGTCTGGACGACGGCGGACGACCGGATCGTCCGTGCGTCGAACGCCCTGGCCTACGCGGACGCGTTGGTCCGCCACGAGGTGGACGTCGAGGTGCACGTGTTCCCGCACGGGCGGCACGGGCTCGGCACCGCCGTCCGCGAACCGCACACCTCCCAGTGGACCCACCTCTGCGAGAACTGGCTGCGCTACCAGCGCGTGCTGCCGTCTGAACACTGAGACGCCGCCAAACGGCCGAGACGCCGCCGAACTCGGCGGCGTCTCGAGCGTGGGACGGTGTCTCGAGCGCTCGGGCTACGCGCCCAGAGCGGCGTCGACGATCTCCTTCGCCTCGCGCTGCACCTGCTCCAGGTGCTCCTGCGAGACGAAGCTCTCGGCGTAGATCTTGTAGACGTCCTCGGTACCGGACGGACGCGCGGCGAACCACGCCTTGTCCGTGACGACCTTGACGCCGCCCACCGCTGCGTCGTTCCCTGGCGCCTTCGAGAGCTTCGCGGTGATCGGGTCGCCCGCCAGGGTCTCGGCGGTGATGGCGTCGCCGTCGAGCTTCGACAGGCGTGCCTTCTGCTCCTTGCTGGCCGCCGCGTCGACGCGCTGGTAGACCGGTGCGCCGAACCGGTCGGTCAGCTCCGTGTAGAGCTGCGAAGGGGTCTTGCCCGTGACGGCGACGATCTCCGACGCCAGGAGCGCCAGGATGATGCCGTCCTTGTCGGTCGTCCAGGCGGTGCCGTCCGTGCGGAGGAACGACGCGCCGGCCGACTCCTCGCCACCGAAGGCCACCGAGCCGTCGATCAGGCCGGGGACGAACCACTTGAACCCGACCGGGACCTCCCACAGGCGGCGGCCGAGGGACTCCGCGACGCGGTCGATGATGCTCGAGGAGACCAGGGTCTTGCCGATCGCCGCGTCCTCGCGCCAGGCCGGACGGTGCGCGTAGAGGTACTCGATCGCGACGGCGAGGTAGTGGTTCGGGTTCATCAGGCCGCCGTCCGGCGTGACGATGCCGTGCCGGTCGGAGTCCGCGTCGTTGCCGGTCAGCACGTCGAACTCGTCCTTGTGTGCGAGGACCGATGCCATCGCGGAGGGGCTCGACGGGTCCATCCGGATCTTGCCGTCCCAGTCGAGCGTCATGAACGACCAGGTCGGGTCGACGTCCGGGTTCACGACGGTGAGGTCGAGGCCGTAGTGGTCGCGGATCGCGTTCCAGTACGGCAGGGACGCCCCACCGAGCGGGTCGGCGCCGATCTTCACGCCGGCACGCTTGATCGCCGGGATGTCGATGATGTTCTCGAGGTCGGCGACGTAGGTGTGCAGGAAGTCGTAGCGGTCGGGCGTGGCGTGCTCGGTGCGCTTGACCTCGGCGTTGCCGCCCTCGATGATCGCGTTCGCCCGGTTCGCGATCCACGACGTGGCGTCGCTGTCCGCGGGGCCGCCGTGCGGGGGGTTGTACTTGAAGCCGCCGTCGCGGGGCGGGTTGTGGCTCGGCGTGATGACGATGCCGTCAGCGGTGTCCGGGTTGCCCGCGCGATTGTAGCGGATGATCGCGTGGCTGAGCGCCGGCGTCGGCACGTAGCCGTTCTCGCTGTCCGCGAGGACGTGCACGTCGTTCGCGGCGAGGACCTCGAGCGCGGTGCGCTCGGCCGGGCCGGAGAGCGCGTGGGTGTCGCGGCCGATGAACAGCGGGCCGTCGGTGCCCTGCGACTGCCGGTACTCGACGATCGCCTGCGTGATGGCGGCGATGTGGGTGTCGTTGAACGCGGTGTCGAGTGAGGAGCCGCGGTGCCCCGAGGTGCCGAACACCACCTTCTGCTCGGCGATCGAGACGTCCGGGACGCGCTCGTAGTACGCGGCGATGAGGGCGTCGAGGTCGACGAGGTCGTCTGCGGTCGCTGGGGTACCGGCGCGGTCGTTCATGCCCCCATCCTGGCATCGCCGCGAGCGGCGCGCTCAGGTGTGGCGCGCGGTGCGCGCTGGACGGGCGGACGGGGGGGGCGGGGGGGGGCCGCCCCCCCCCCCCCCCCCCCCACCCCCGGGGGGGGCGGCCCCCCCGGCCCCGGGGGAAGGGGGGGGACCCCGGGGGGGGGCGACCGCCCGCGGGCAGTGTGCGCCGTGCGCGGTCATGCCGTCCGGAACGAGCCCGTCGCGGTGCGGAACGAGCCGGTGACGGTGCGGTTCGAGGACGTCGACGTGCCGGGGCGTGCGGACTGCGTGTCCACGAAGCGCCCGAGTCGGCTGCCGGTCGGCACGCCCGTGTAGGTGCCCACCGTCTGGTGGGTGCGGGCGGTCGTGCCCGTGTAGGTGCCGAGCTCGTCGCGCTCGCCGAGTCCGGACACGAAGGTGCCGCCGAACGGGAAGGTGCTGTTCGTCATGGTGGTCTCCTCGATGTGTGGTTGGCAGCATCGGGAACGCCGCTTCCGACGAACCTGACGCCGTCGGCTTACGAGGATGACACTACGCCCTTTTCTTGCAGAATGCAAAAGAAGAGTCGGCCTCAGGCGACGAGCTCGCAGAAGCTCCGACCGGCGACCGTCCAGCTCTGTCGGGCGACGAGCCCGGCGTCGGCGGCGTGTCGGTGCAGGGCGTCGAGGCCGACCTCGGCCCAGGGGAACTCGGCGCTCTCGTGCCCGTCGGTGTCCACCACGCGGGCCCGGTAGGTGCGGTCGACGGTCGGGTCCGTGTGCGTCTCGACGACGACGCGACCACCGGTGCGGACGATGTCGCGACAACGCGCGAGGAGGGCGGCGGGGTCGCCCCCGATGCCGATGTTGCCGTCGAGGACGAGCGCGGTGTCCCAGCGTCCCTCGTCGGGGACGGGATCGAACACGGAGCCCTGGATCGCCCGGCCGCCGGAGCGCTTCGCGATCGCGACGGCTTCGGCGGAGACGTCGACCCCGAGTGCGGGGATGCCGAGCGTGCGCGCCGCGACGAGCATGCGCCCGGGGCCGCAGCCGATGTCGATCACGGGGCCGTCGACGTCGTCCAGCAGGGAGCGGTCGACCCGGTCGGCGGCAGCACTCCACCGTCCGACGTCCATCGTGATGCCGACGCCGGGCCGGTCGGGGTCGGTGAGACGGAGGCGACCGTCGCTCCGGAGCGCCCGTGCGTAGGGTTCGTCGCCGCCGGTGCCGAAGGTGACGGCGGTCTGGGTGATGTCGCTCATCGGGTGCCTCCGGCGGTGAGTGCGCCGTCCTCGGCGCGCAGGGCAGCGGCGAACCCGGAGTCCGGCGCGAGTCCGGCCACGACACCGGCATCGTCGATCGTGTCCACGTCGAGCAGCTCGGTGAGCATGCCGACGTCGAGCCCGGCGGCCGTGAGGCGTGCCAGCTGCACGGCACCCGTGTCGTCCTGGGACATCGGGACCCCGCGCAGCAGGTCGCCCGTCGGTTCGCGGAGGTACAGGGACCAGAAGCCGCCGTCCTCGGCCGGGCCGAACCAGGCGTCGCGGTCGGGGGCGTCGAGCACGGGTGCGACGTCGGTGGCGGAGACCTGCGGGGTGTCCATGCCGACCAGCAGCGTGGGGCCGGTCATCGTGTCGAACAGGAAGCCGAGACGCTCGTCGAGTCCGCCGCCCGGCTGGTGCAGGACGTCGAAGCCGGCAGCCGCGTCCGGGACGACCGAGCCGTCGAAGAACAGCACGCGGCGCTCGACGGGCAGCCCGGCGACGGTGCGGAGCGTGTCGTCGAGGCTCGCGCTCGCGACCCGGGCGGCAGCCTCGGGGGAGAGGGCCGGCGTCAACCGGGTCTTCACCCGGCCGGGCAGGCACTCCTTGGCGATCACGACGACCGTGATCGGGGAGGTTGCGATGACGCTCATGAGCGCACCTCCTCGACGTTGGAGGCGGAGGCGGAGGTGCTGCGGGCGGTGGAGCCAGCCGTGCGGCGGAGCGAAGCCGGCGCGACGGTGCGGGTCCGGGCCTCCTGGCGGTACGCGCGCAGCAGGCGCGTCATGTCGCGCACCGCGTTGATCGTGCCGCGGAGCGTTCCGGTGACCTTGCTGTCGCCGACGCGCTGGGCGTAGCCGATGTCCGACTCGTCGACACGCCAGCCGGCGGCGTGGGCGGCGAGGACCATCTCGAGCGGGTAGCCGCTCCGGCGGTCCTGCAGGTCGAGCGCGACCAGGTCTTCGCGGCGCATCACGCGCATCGGGCCGAGGTCGCGGAGGCGGTACCCGGTCGCCCGGTGCATGAGGACGGCGAGGACGCGGTTCGCGAAGCGTGCGTGCGGGGCCCAGGCGCCGGGGGTGGTCGGGACGCGGCGGCCGAGCGCCAGGTCGGTGCGGCCCTCCGCGACGCGGCGGACCAGCGGCGGGAGCTCTGCCGGGTCCATCGAGGCGTCGGCGTCGCAGAAGGCGACGTACTCGGCGGTGGCGGCCTCGACGCCGGCGGCGCAGGCGCTGCCGAAGCCGCGGCGGGACTCGGTGACCACGAGGGCCCCGAGCGCGCGTGCGATGTCCGCGGAGCCGTCGGTCGAGCCGTTGTCCACCACGATGGCGCGGTAGCCGTCCGGCAGTCGACCGATGACCGTCGGCAGGGCATCGGCCTCGTCGAGACAGGGGAGGATGACGTCGACCTTCATGCCCACCATTCGGTGCGGTCGGCCGTTGCGACTGGAGGACGTTGCCATGCGCACCACTCAACCGGCGAGTCGCTGGGGATGTGCAGGTCCTTCGTACCCCGTGTCCGGTGCGCGCACAGGAACGGCGGACGGGAGGCTCGTGGCGGGGCCGCCACGAGCCTCCCGTCCGGTGTGTGGCCGGGGCGGCGCCTCAGCGCACGGCTGCGCGGAGCGGTGCGTCCGCGAACCCGCGCATCCCGCGCTCGAAGTCGACCTCGGCGCGCCAGCCGAGCTCGTCCGCGATCCGCGCGGACGACGCCGTGACGTGCCGGACGTCACCGAGCCGGTACTCGCCGGTGACGACGGGCGTGAGCCCGGCCGTCCCCGCGATCGCCGCGGCCATGTCGCCGATCGTGTGCACGGTGCCCGACCCGACGTTGTACGCGCGGAACGAGTCCGGGTCCATGGCGTCGGTCGCCCCGATCGACGCCAGGTTCGCGCCGGCGACGTCGTCCACGTGCACGAAGTCCCGTCGCTGTGCGCCGTCCTCGAAGACGCGCGGCGCCTCGCCGCGGGCGATCGCACTCCGGAACAGCGAGGCGACACCGGCGTAGGGGGTGTTCGCGGGCATGCCCGGTCCGTAGACGTTGTGGTAGCGGAGCGCGACCGCGCGGCCGCCGGTGGCGCGGGCCCACGACGACGCGAGGTGTTCCTGCGCGACCTTCGTCTGCGCGTACACGTTGCGGGGGTCGAGTGCCGCCGACTCGTCGATGAGCCCGGGGACGAGCGGCTCGCCGTCCGGTCCGATCGGGTCGAAGCGGCCGGCGTCGAGGTCCTCGCGGCGGCGGGCAGGCGGACGCATCGGCGTGCCGTCGGAGGTCGTGTACGCGCCCTCGCCGTAGACGACCATCGAGCTCGCGACGACGAGCCGGCCGATGCCGGACCGGTCCATGCCGGCGAGCACGTGGGCGGTGCCGGCGTCGTTGCTCGAGACGTAGTCCGGGGCGTCCTGGAAGTCGACCCCGAGGCCGACCTTCGCCGCCTGGTGGCACACGACGTCGACGCCGTCGAGTGCGGCGTCGAGGGCGACCCGCTCGCGGACGTCGCCGTGCACGAACGCGATGCCGCGGCGCTCGTGGTCGGCGATGACGTCGGCGGGGTCCCCGTGCACGTCGGCGCGGAGGGAGTCGAGCACCCGCACCTCGTAGCCGTCGGCCAGGGCACGGCGGACGATCGCGGAACCGATGAAGCCCGCGCCGCCGGTGACGAGCAGGCGGGTCATGCCGTCATCGCGATGATCGTGGCGCTCGCCGCTGCCGGGACGAGTGCCCGCGGCGTGAAGTCGTCGGGGATCGAACCGACGATGCTCCCGATCGCGCCGACGATGACCTCGTTCGCGCGGGCGAGGCGCTCCATCACGAGGGCGTGGGTGACGGGGGTCTCCGCGCTCGCTGCTGCGTCGGCTTCGCTGGGCGCCAGGCCCGCGTCGGCGTCGGTCACGAACGACAGGTTCACCGTGCCGATCCCGATCTCGGCGGCCAGGGGGACCTCCGGCGTCATCGTCATGTTGATCGTGTGGCCGCCGGCCTCGCGCATCCACACCGACTCGGCGCGGGTCGAGAACCGCGGCCCCTGGATGACGACACACGTGCCGGTCGGGCGGAACGGCACGTCGCGGTCGGCGAGGGCTTCGATCGCGACGCCACGGAGCACGGGGTCGAACGGATCGGCGAACGACAGGTGCTGCACCTGGTCCTCGAAGAACGTGTCGGCGCGGCCCCAGGTCCGGTCGATGAGCTGGTCGGTGACCACGAACGTCCCGGGGGCGTAGTCGGGGTGCAAGCCGCCGACGGCGCTCGACGACACGATCGCGCGGACGCCGAGGGACCGGAGCGCCCAGACGTTCGCGCGGTGGTTGATCAGGTGCGGTGCCACGGAGTGCTCGCGGCCGTGCCGGGTGAGGAACGCGACGCGCTTGCCCGCCATCGTCCCCACGGTGACGGGGGAGGAGGTCGGCCCGAAGGGCGTCTCCACGTCGATCTCATCGGCGGTTCCCGGTGCGAACAGCTCGTACAGGCCGGAGCCGCCGATCACACCGATGGTCGCGGTCACGTCGTTCTCCACAGGTCCTCCGAATCGTCCATGGCGCGCGGTGCGCGCTCGTTACGCTACTGACACGCGCCCGTCCGGGCCCGCATCGAAGTCATTCGGAGGCCCCTGTGCGAACGATCGGTCAGCACCGCGACGAGGTGGAAGCGTTGGTCGCGCCGGTCCTGTCGCCCGGGCTGGAGGCACGGCTCGTCGACGACCTCGCCGTCGACACCGGTGCGGGGCACGGGTACCGCGTGCTCGGTCGGGCCGTCGTCTCGCCTGGTCCGCTGCCGGCGTTCGACAACAGCCAGATGGACGGGTTCGCGGTGCGGTCCGGAGACGCGGGGACGACGCTCCGCGTCGCGTCACCCATCGCCGCCGGGGTCGTCCCGGAGCCGCTGCTCGCCGGGGAAGCCGCCCCGATCATGACCGGGGCGCGGATCCCGGACGGTGCCGATGCGGTGTTCCCGGTCGAAGCCACGCCGCCGGGGTCCTTCCCCGCGGCACTCGCGCTCACCGAGGTCGCGGTCCCGGCCGACCTCACCGCCGGTACCTTCGTCCGGACCGTCGGCTCCGACCTCGCCGCGGGTGCGGTCGTCGTCGATGCCGGAGCCCCGCTCACGCCGGCGGTGCTCGGGGCGCTCGCCGCCGCCGGGGTCGACCAGGTCGAACTCGTCAGACGTCCCCGGGTGCTCGTCGTGTCCACGGGATCGGAACTCGGTGGCGACGGCGGGGCCGCGATCAACGACGCGAACGGCATCGCACTGCGGGCCGCCCTCGCCGAGGTCGGGGTCGAATCCCGCGTGGTGCGTGTCCCCGACGACGACGCCCGGTTCTTCGCCGCGCTCGACGACGCCGTGGGGGACTGGGCCGACCTCGTCCTGACGACGGGCGGGATCAGCGCCGGTGCGTACGAGGTCGTCCGGCAGGCGCTCGAGCCCCGTGGCCTCGCCGTGACCCCGGTCGCGATGCAGCCCGGTGGTCCGCAGGCCTTCGGCACCGTCACGATCGCCGGGCGACCGGTCCCGGTGGTCTCGTTCCCGGGCAACCCGGTGTCGGCGCTCGTCTCGTTCGAGGTCTTCCTGCGGCCCGTCCTCGCCCGTGCCGCACGGATGCCGGACGCGCGTCCGACACAGGTGCTCCCCGCGGCGTCGTCCGCCGTTTCCCCGGACGGCAAGCACCAGGTCCGTCGCGGCACCGTGGTCGACGGTACCGCGCACTTCGTCGGCGGCCCGAGTTCGCACCTCCTCGCCCACTACGCCGACGCAACGCACCTGGTGCACGTGCCCGTCGGCACCTCGGCCGTCGAACCCGGCGACCCCCTCACCGTCTGGAGCATCCGATGACCGACCCGTCCGACTCGTCCGACCTCTCCCACGTCCGGGCGGACGGCAGCGCGCACATGGTCGACGTCTCCGCGAAGGACGTCACCGACCGCTCCGCCACCGCGACCGCGACGCTCGTCACCCGACCCGATGTCGTGACCAGGATCCTGGACGGGTCGCTGCCCAAGGGCGAGGTCATCGGCACCGCCCGGATCGCGGCGATCATGGCCGTGAAGAAGACCTCCGACCTGATCCCGCTCTGCCATCCGCTGCCCATCGCCGGCGTCCAGGTCGACATCACCGGGGCGGACGACCGTGTCGTGGTCGAGGTCTCGGTGCGCACCACCTCGCGGACCGGTGTCGAGATGGAGGCCCTGACCGGGGCGAGCGTCGGCGCACTGACCGTGTACGACATGGTGAAGGCCGTCGACCGGGCGGCAACCATCACGGACGTCCGGGTGCTCGAGAAGCACGGCGGACGATCAGGGGACTGGAGCGCACGATGACCTCGCAACCGACGAAGGGCCGCGCGGTCGTGGTCGTCGTCTCGACCCAGGCCGCCGCCGATCCCGCCCTCGACCGCACCGGGCCCGTCATCGCCGGCTGGCTCCGCGAGCGCGAGTTCACCGTGCCGGAGCCGGTCATCGTCGCGGACGGCGGCCCCGTCGCCGAGACCGTGACGAGTGAGCTCCTCGCCGATGCGCGCGTCGTCATCACCACCGGCGGCACCGGGGTCACGCCGACCGACCGCACCCCGGAGGCAGTTGCGCCCCTGCTCGACCTCGAGCTCCCCGGCGTCATCGAGGAGATCCGCCGCAGAGGACTGGCGGGGGCAGGGCCGACGGCGCTCCTCAGCCGCGGGGTCGCCGGCATCGCCACCGGGGGAGCGTTCGTCGTCACGCTGCCCGGGTCGCGTGGCGGGGTCGCTGACGGGCTCGTCGTGCTCGACGGGTTGCTCGAGCACGTCCTGGCCCAGGTGCACGGCGAGGGACACACACCGCGGAGCGCCTCGTGACCGGCGGCACGGATCGTGTCGTCCTCGCGGACGTCGTCGACCGGCCGATCTCCGTCGACGAGGTGTCTGCCGTCGTCGCCACCGATCAGGACGGCGCCGTGGTGACCTTCGCCGGCGTCGTGCGCGACCACGACGACGGCAAGGGCGTCACCGCGCTGCACTACGAACGACACCCGAGCGCCTGTGACGTCATCGCCGAGGTCGCGGCCACGATCGCCGACGAGCACCCCGAGGTCCGGATCGCCGTCCTGCACCGGGTCGGGTCCCTCGGCATCGGGGACGTCGCGCTCGCCGCGGCCGTGTCCTCCGCGCACCGCGGGCATGCGTTCGCCGCGTGCGGGGCGCTCATCGACCTCGTCAAGGATCGGGTGCCGATCTGGAAGCACCAGCGATTCACGGACGGCTCCGACGAGTGGGTGGCGTCCCTCTGACGCGGGCGTAGCGCTGGCTCCAAGGCGTTCCATAGAATCCGGGTCATGAGCGTGCTGTTGCCCGGGCTGACGATCGTCCTGCTGGTGTTCGCCCTGATCGACATCCTGACGAAGACCGACGACCAGATCCGCGGGCTGCCGAAGATCGCGTGGGTGATCCTCGTCGTGCTGGTCCCCGTCGTCGGCAGCATCGTGTGGTTCGCCATCGGGCACGACTGGGCCCCGGGCGCCCGGAACCACGGCCGGTACATCGAGCCCACCCGCCACGAGGACCAGTACGCCTCCCTCGGGCACGCCCGGGCAGCGCACGGCGACCGGCGGGTGACCACCACCGAGCAGGAACTGGCGGACCTCGATCGCGAGATCGAGTACTGGGAGGCGAAGGCGCGCCTGAAGCGTGCCAAGGAGGCCGCCGGCGAGGGCGAGCCGACCCCGGGGAGCTGACCCGAGCCTCCCGTCCGGTGCCCGTCGCACCGCCCACCCACCCGCGCCACCTACCCTTGACGCGTGGCACATCTCCTCGGCGCCGAGAACCTGCATCTCGAGTTCCCCACCCGCACCGTCTTCGACAGCGTCACCATCGGCATCGACGAGGGTGACCGCATCGGCGTGGTCGGCCGGAACGGCGACGGCAAGTCGACGCTCCTCAGCCTGCTCGCGAAGCGCCTCGAACCCGACACCGGCCGCGTGACGCACCGCGGCGGCGTGACCGTCGGCGTGCTCGACCAGCGCGACGCCCTGCCGGAGGGCCAGACCGTCGGCGCCGTCGTCGTCGGCGACCGCGAGGAGCACGAGTGGGCCGGCGACCCGAAGATCCGCGACGTCATCGGCGGACTCGTCTCCGACATCCCGTGGGACGTCCCCGTCGACGACCTCTCCGGAGGACAGCGCCGTCGTGTCGCCCTCGCGCGCCTGCTCGTCGGCGACTGGGACGTGCTGTTCCTCGACGAGCCCACGAACCACCTCGACGTCGAGGGCATCCAGTGGCTCGCCGAGCACATCAACCGTCGCTGGTCGCCGAGCCAGGGCGGGCTCGTCGTCGTGACGCACGACCGGTGGTTCCTCGACGCGGTGTCGACCGACACGTGGGAGGTCCACGACGGCATCGTCGAGCCCTTCGAGGGCGGCTACGCGGCCTACATCCTGCAGCGTGTCGAGCGTGACCGGCAGGCAGCGGCGAGCGAGCAGCGCCGCCAGAACCTCGCGCGCAAGGAGCTCGCGTGGCTCCGCCGCGGTGCTCCGGCCCGCACGAGCAAGCCGAAGTTCCGCATCGACGCGGCGAACGCCCTCATCGACGACGTCCCCCCGATCCGCGACACCGTCGCCCTGTCGCAGATGGCGACCGCGCGCCTCGGCAAGGACGTCGTCGACCTGATCGACGCCGGCGTGACCTTCCCCGACGCGCCGGAGCCCACGATCCGGAGCATCGAGTGGCGCATCGCACCGGGGGAGCGGACCGGCATCCTCGGGCCGAACGGCGCCGGGAAGTCGACGCTCCTCGGCCTGGTCTCGGGGCGTATCCAGCCCACCAGCGGCCGCGTGAAGACGGGCAAGACCGTGCAGGTCGCGGTCCTCGACCAGCAGCTCGCCGACCTGCAGCAGTACGCGGACGACCGTGTCCGCGAGGTCGTCGCCCGCAAGAAGACCAGCTACGTCGCCGACGGCAAGGAGATGACGCCGTCACAGCTCCTGGAGCGCCTGGGCTTCACGTCCGAGCAGCTCTCCACACCCGTCCGCGACCTGAGCGGTGGGCAGAAGCGTCGTCTGCAGCTCATGCTCATCCTGCTCGACGAGCCGAACGTGCTCATCCTCGACGAGCCGACCAACGACCTCGACACCGACATGCTCGCCGCGATGGAGGACCTCCTCGACACCTGGCCGGGCACGCTGTTGGTCGTGAGCCACGACCGGTACCTCCTCGAGCGGGTCACCGACCAGCAGTACGCCGTGCTCGGCGGCCACCTCCGGCACCTGCCGGGCGGCGTCGACGAGTACATGCGGCTCCGGGCGTCCGGCACCGGTGGGTCCACGGCGTCAGCGGCTGCCGCCGCGACGGCCGGGAGGCCCGACACGGCCGGCGCGGGCTCGTCGCCTGCTCCTGGGGCCGGGTCCAGTGCGTCGGGTGCGTCGGGTGCGTCCGGCTTGTCCGGCGCTGATCGTCGCGCCGCGGAGAAGGAGATGTCGGCGCTCGATCGCCGTATCGCCCGCGTGGGTGCCGACCGCCAGACCGTGCTCGACCTGTTCGCGGCGCACGACCAGTCCGACTACGCCGGGCTGGGGGAGCTGCAGACGAAGCTCGCAACGCTCGAGGCCGAGATCGAGCAGCTCGAGGAGCGCTGGCTCGAGGTCGCCGAGCAGCTCGGGGTGTAACGGTGCGGTGCGGGCCTGTTCGACCAACCGAAAGCAGTCCGAACCGTGCAACGACATGGTTCGACGTGCTTTCGGTTCGTCGAACGGCGGCTCACTGGGGCGTGGCGTCGGACGGCGCACCCATGCCCGGGTTCGCGACGACCTCCCACAGGTGACCGTCCGGGTCCTGGAAGAAGCCGGAGTACATGCCCCACGGGCGTGTGTACGGCGGCTCGAGCATCGTCGCGCCGGCTGCCCGCGCCCGCTCGAGGAAGGCGTCGGCCTCGGCTCGTGACTCCACGAAGTGCCCGATCGTGGCGCTCGGGTCGGTCCCGAGTTCCACGCTCGAGTCCTTCCGCATGTCGTCCCGGCCGTAGACGGACACGATCAACCCGTCGTCGAGCGTGAACATCGCCGTCGCACCACCCGCGGCGGTGTCGGTCGGGGCGTACTCGGTGCCGATGATGCTGCTGCCCTCGGAGCCGAAGAGCGCGGTGTAGAACGCAGCCGATCGCTCGAGGTCGGCGACGGCGAGGGTGATGGCGTGCATGCGCCGGAGACTAGTCGCGGTGCCGACCGGTCGTGACGCCGGCGCTCGCCGGTCCGGGCGCTCGTCCGCTCTGGCAGAGTCGAGGCATGACGTGGAACGGGGCCGATGCGCAACGGTACGGAGCGACGCTGCTCGAGGGGGACCGGGTCCGGCTCCGCGCACTCGAGGACGGCGACCTGCCCGACCTGGTGCGCTGGTGGCAGGACCCGGAGTGGGCCGTGCTGCAGCAGGTCATCGTGCGACCCCGGCCGACCGAACCGATCGCCGAGCAGTTCCGCGGCTGGAGCGGCAACGGCGGCGGCGGATCCGTCGGGTTCAGCGTCGTCGACCGCTCGTCCGGGAGCCTCGTCGGCCACGTGACGCTCTTCGGCGCGACCCTCCCCGTCCGTGCCGCCACCCTCGCCGTGATGATCGGGAGCGAGCACGTCGACCAGGGCTACGGGACGGAGGTGGTCCGACTCGTCACCGCCTACGGGTTCCGCGAGATGGGCCTCAACCGCATCGAGATCCGCGTCCACGCGTTCAACGATCGTGCGCGAGCCGTGTACGCGCGGTCCGGGTACCAACAGGAGGGCGTGCGACGAGACGCCACCTTCCACGACGGTCGCTTCCATGACGAGATCGTCATGTCCGCGCTCGCCCGCGAGTGGCTCGAGCCTCCGGTGCGTCTGGTCTAGTCGCCGAGCCCCAGGATGAGCCGCCGGAGGAGACCAGCCAACTGGTGCTGCTCGTCGTCGGACACCCCGGCGAGGATGTCCCGCTCCGCGCCGAGCAGGTCCGCGATCGCCGAGTCCACCGCGCTCCGACCGGCATCGGTCAGCGACACCAGGATGCCGCGGCCGTCCTTCGGGTCGGTCCGTCGCGCCACGAGCCCGCGTGCCGTCAGTCGGTCCACCCGGTTCGTCATCGTGCCGCTCGACACCAGGGTCTGCTGGAGGAGCGTCTTCGGGCTCAGTTCGTAGGGCGCACCCGCACGCCGCAGTGCCGACAGCACGTCGAACTCCCACGGCTCCATGCCGCTCGCGTCGAACGCCGCCCGACGTGCACGGTCGAGGTGCCTGGCGAGCCGGTCCACCCGTGACAGCACTTGCAGTGGCGCGAAGTCGAGGTCGTCGCGCTGCCGCCCCCACGCCGCGACGATCCGGTCGACCTCGTCCTCATGCGGCATCCCCCCATCTTGGCCGAACGCCGCGCGCACGGCCACCGTTCCGGTCATGGGAGGATGGACGGGCCCTCCGTGGGCGTTCCGCCTTGGTGTAATGGCAGCACGACGGCCTTTGGTGCCGTTAGGTCCGGGTTCGAATCCTGGAGGCGGAGCTCGCTCCCACGGCTGGCCGGCCTGTTGACGGAGTCGGTTCGGTGTACTCGCTGGGTTCTGCAAGTGCGTCGAACGCACTTGCGTCGTACGGCACGCCTGTCATCGAGTACCACGGTTCACGCGGAGAGCACCGGACCGTGGCCGGGCGCCACAGAACTCTGCAGGACGAGTGCTGCTGCTCCGATCGCTGCCGAATCGCGCGGGTTCGCGGCGATCTCGATCGTGATCCCGTGTGCCTGGCGGGCGAACGAGGATCGCTCTGCACGGGTCCGGATGGCCTTGTTCGAATCCTGGAGGCGGAGCTCGGGGCGATCTGTACGCGATGCTGACCGAATGAGCGTTATCGGCGCCAAGCGGAGCGATTGCGGTCTCCGGCGATGGTCGCGGCCGGGACGCGCGAGACGGTGCTGACGAGTTGGCGCAATCAAGATAGGATATGAGGATCCGCCATCTTCGAAGAGGAATGACTGTGGCATCAGCTCAATACCGAAGCTTCTCTCGAGCGCCCAGCTGGACCCGCGATGGCTCGCGTGATCCAAACAGCACAGACACCTGGGTAGCCTGGCTGGTCGAAGAGGGGCTCATCCACGATTTTCTACCGCACCCCGCGGGGACCTGTCGTAAATGTGGCTCTCCTGTCGCAGGACGATATGACGGCAGCTACTGGCCGCTCTGCTTTCACTGCCGCGAGCAGGCGGCTCTCGTTGATTACTTGGTGCCAATCTCGTACAGCACTGATTCTGGGCTCGAAAGTCTCATCAAGCATTACAAGGACTTTGGTAACTCGTGGACGCGGGCGCCGCTTGCCACTCTTCTTTGGGAGGGCCTGGACCGGCACGGTGACTGCGTGCGCACGGTGGCGGGTCCGGACGCGCTCTACACCTGGGTGCCGGCAGACGACGAGACGCGCAGCTTCGATCACATTCATGACCTCCTGACTGCTGTTGAGGCTGAGGACTCGTTCGCCTGGCGCAACGATGTCATTGAGCGGAACCGCTCCGTTCCTCGTCCAGGACCGAAGCCGACCCAACAGCTGGTCAACCCCGACGCTTACACGGTGACGTGTAACGTCCGTGATCGGACCGTGGTCCTGCTGGACGATCTATGGACTTCGGGGTCCTCGCTATCTAGCTCGGCCGCAGCTTTGAAAAGGGCTGGTGCGCGGCGGGTGGTTGGCCTGGTGCTGGGCAGACAGATCAATCGCGGCTACGTCATAGGGCGAGGGGGCGAGGTATTCGCGGAGGTTGAAGCACGAGGCTGGAATTTCACGGAGTGCGTCCTGTGCGCCCAGATGTGACGCCATGGCGCCACCGGGCGCGGGCGTCGATCCTGACCTGGCCGGCCGGCCGGCCGGCCGCGCTCCTGCTCCGGATCGCGAATGCGAGCGGAGATAACGTGTCCTTGCGAGACTCTGCAGGTCGTCAGCCCGACGTGTTCGGGCACGGAATCGTGGACGACTCGGACGTGCGACACTGGAACCATGGCTGAGGTCCTGACGTCGGGGGATGTGTGTACGGTGCTTCCATGACGACGGCCACGAAGGACTGCGAGCAGCTTGCTGCGCTTGTGGCGCTGCTCTTTCATGGAGACCGTCGGTACAAGCCGTCCCAGCTGCGGCCGCTGTTCGAAGCTGACCTCACCCCGCTCGACGTCCTTCGCCATGGCGACGGGTCAGCGCTCGTGCCTGAGGATAGGTCAGATTTGCTTGCCCTTGCCGCTGCAGATCTAGAACGATGGCAGACGGCTGGAATCTCGCTCCTCAGTCCCTTCGCTGAGAAGTACCCAGCTCAACTGGCGGCAGTCTTCGACTATCCGGTACTGCTGTTCGCCAAGGGCCGCGTTGCGGATGACGAACGGTCCGCGGCTCTCGTGGGGAGCAGGGGCGTGTCGGATGCGGGATTGCGATTCACCGGTAGAACTGCCCGCCTGCTCGTGGATGACGGCGTGACGGTGGTGTCCGGTCTCGCACGCGGAGTAGACGGTAGTGCGCACGCGGCCGCTCTCGACGCTGGAGGTCGGACGGTGGCGGTTCTAGGCAATGGAATCAATCGCGTCTACCCGGCCGAGCATCGCGACCTCCAAGAGCAGATTGCTTCCTCAGGGCTGCTCATATCGCAATTCCTTCCTGATGCGAGTCCAACCAGACAGAGTTTCCCGCAACGGAACATCGTAATGAGCGCGTATAGCTCTGTAACCGTGATCGTCGAAGCCGCAGAAAAGTCCGGCACGCGTATCCAGGCGGACGCTGCAGTGAAGCATGGTCGACCACTGGTGCTCACGTCGCAAGTTGTGGAGAACACAACCTGGGGGCGAAAGTATGCAGATGGTGGCTATAACGTCGAGGTTGCTTCGAGTCCAGATGGTGTGAGGCTCGCGGTGTCGGCGCTCCTCGCACGGTCGCACACTCCTGCACCTTCGGCAATGTAGACGTGGCCTCAACCCAGGAAGAGTACGCACTAAGCCTGCTGCCTTCGCTGCTAGTCAATCCGATTCGAATCCCGGGGGTGACGTGCGCGGTCTGTGCGGAGCCAACAGGCGGCCTGCTGCGCTGCCGAGTTTGCGAGAGTCATATCGCGCGCTGGGGAAACGCGCTCGCGGATCGTGTGGTGCCGCTGACCTACGCATCTGACCAGGTGAGTCGGCAGGTTCGCTACGATCTGCGGCAGTACAAGGACGGCGAGCGAGCGGGCGGGGTGGCGGGTGTCCGCCTCAGCTACGTCGTGTGGTACTCAATTTATCGTCACAGACGCTGCGTCACCATGGCCTCAGACGCTCTTCCCACGGCAGTCATCCCTGTGCCGTCAGGGGCAGCACCCCGGCACGAAGGGCATCCTCTGCTCGAGCTGGCTAAGTACTTCGGGTTGCCCATCGTCACGCCGGTTAGAACTCGGCCCGCCAGAGCCCGGGAGGTCGATCCGGACTCGCTGCGTATCGATGATGACTTGCGCGGTCAGCACGTGATCGTGTTCGACGACACATGGACGACAGGCTCATCCGCTCAGGCCACCGCAGTCGCAGCTCGACGCGCCGGGGCGACGGAAATAACCATCATGGTCATAGGTCGCTGGGTCAATGGAAGCTGGGCGCCGACTGGCCAGCTATTCAGCACGTCGCCGCCGCCACAGTGGCGACCGGACGTCTGCCCGGTGACAGGCACCTTGTGCGCTGCTCCATGACGGCGGCAGCCGCACCGTCGACGCCGAGTAACGCACCGACAGCAGAATGGCCCGTAGGAACGCTCCTGCGGGCCGTTCCGTTTGCTAGCCGGGTGGGGCGACCGGAAGACGGACCTCATCAGCAGCCCAACGCTCCTTCAATGCGGGGAGACCGGGGTGCTCCGAGACGTCGACGACGCCCCACTCCGCCAGCGGCGGAGCGTCGGGCCCGCCGGTGACCGGGTGGCGCTTGTAGATGAGCCACGGGTAGCCCTTGTCGCTTGCAACGTGGGCGACGCGTCCCTCGCCCCGCCCGGCCAGAAGTTCTTGCGCATGGGTGTCTCCGTCCACGACCGCAGCTTCGTGTTGGTAGATGACGACGTCTGGGACGACGAGGTCAACGCCGAGGAGTTCGTGCACGAACTGCGGCTGCCTGGCGAACCAGCGTCCACGGCCGCTGCGCAGTCGAGCAAGGAGCTCATCGTCGTACCGGCCGTCAAGGGTCATGTTGTAGCCGTCGACGGACGGCATCGGCACGGCCCTCCCTCGAAGTATCTCGCGGAACGTTGCCGCCCAACGTCGGTCTGCAGTAGACACACCGCCTGCCGGGAAGGTGAACTGAACGTCGAGCTCGTCTTCGATGACCACGAGGTCTTCGAGGAACGCCACGAAGGCTGGGTCGGGCTCGTGGCGGTCGCCGCTGCCGAGGTTGAACGCTGCGAAGTCCTTGCGGTCCACCCGGATGATGACATGGTGTGCGATGTCGAAGCGGCTCATGAACCTCGTCAGAAGCCTCACGTCACGGACTGGCACCCCAGCACTGGTCGTGATGAACGTGACGTCCTGCGGCGGGGCGCCTGGGGCTGTTGGGATGACCCAGTGCGCCGTGAGGCCGCCCTTCATGTCAACGATGAGCTGTCCTCCATCAGGGCCCTGTGTGAACCGCTTGACGGTGCCAGAAATGGAGCCGATTCGGACCCCATTCGCGTCTTCGGCCACGAGATCGACTGGAGTGCCTGCACCGGCGTCCGAGGGGACGAGATGTACTTCCGAGACCTGCGTCTCGCCAGCGAACCAGGAGGCGCCGGTGTGCGTCACCGACGGAACGACGCTGTGGGGCAGCACGATCGTTTCCGCCACCCCGAACCTCATCGCGCGGTCGAAGCGTTCCTGCAGTTCTTCCGTTTCCTCCGAGAACGTCGCGGTCATGTTCATCGCCAACGGCTCGGCGATGTGCGCGTCGGGGTGCTTGGCGACCAGATAGTGCATCTGGTTCCCGTGCACGTCGACGTTGTAACCCCACCCCCAGTGTGGGCTCTGCGCGTTCACGCGGCCGCGAACCCGATCGAGGACGACGCCGAGGTGATCACGGTGGGTGAGAGCTTCCTCCGGCTTGCCTAGCGCCTGCGCGAATCGCAGGACGCGGTCAGCGGCGAATATCTCCAGCAGGTGAGAGTGCTTGCCGAGGAGGTTGTCGAGGTCCGCCCGGCCAATGATGTCCACCTGCATGTTACGGTCGCCGCGGAGCCCGAGGACGAAGTCCCGCTCCTCCCGGGAGGGGTTGCTGGGGATGACCAGCGTCCAGTGCTTCGGGCGATGGTTTTTCCATGCTGCGTCGAACGAGTCCTGGACCTTCCGACGTCGGGGCTTCCACATCCCGGAGAATCCCTCGGGGTAGCACTTCAGCTGAAAGACGCGGACGAGGTGGCGGTCCATGTTCCACACGCCGATGTCAACGCCGCCGTCGCCGCCACGACCGTCGAGAGGCTGCGCCCGGTACCCCTGACCGTTGAACTCCGCAGTGATCACCCCTTCGACCACGCGGTCGAACTCCGGCTGGTCCAGCTTGTCGAACCGGATCTCGAACTCGGCCACGTTGACCCCTCCCCGTCTTCTCGAGGCTAACCGGCGGCACCGACGCGGTGCGCGCCTCCCGCTCACCAGGGTGCGGACAGTCCCTTCTCCTGCTCGTGGAAGAGGCGGCCGACGATGCGCACGTCGTGGGAGAGGTCGCGGATGTCATTGACCGTGGTGCCGAGGAGTACGGCGATGGCGGCCAGCGGGGTGTCCCCGTGGGTGGTGCCGGCCCAGTGGTCCGCGACGACGCCGGGGTGCGTGCTGTTGACGTAGCAGGTGGCGAAGCAGCGCGGTCGTGTGCATCGGCTCGAGTCTGACGCATCTGTGCGTCCAGAGGGGGGCCGAAGCTACCCGTCGGATTGGGGCCGTGGAATGGAAGCCCAGAAGCCGTGGAACGCCCGCTGTTACTGGGACCCGCGATCCATGCCAACACTGGCACCCGCTAATAGGCCGAACACCTCGCTCGCGCCGGTACGGTGGATCGATGGACCGGAGTCGACCATCCCCGCAGCTCGCCGATGCTGACAGCAGGGTCCTCGGGGACTTCCTGTCCCTGGCCGTCCCTGCCGGCCGGAAGCGCGCCTACGCCGAGAACGGGGAACGGCCGACCGAGGAACAACGGCAGGCCCTGCCGCCGCTGGCGTTCGAGGACGAAGCGCTCCGGGTGCTCATCGACACCAACAAGGGCTTCCCCGCCGAGCCGGTCCGCCGCACGTACGCCGTCCTCCGGGAGCTGCGCGTCCGTCGCCGGGCGACCGCCGCCGAGCTCGAGGCGATGCGCTCGGCGAGCGAGGCCGGACTGTCCACGCCCGCTGTGGGGGAGCGCTTCGACGTGATCGACGAGGACGTCTTCCGACAGGTCTTCCCAGAGCAGTGATCGCGCGAGTCTTCGCGCCCCACCACCGGACAGGAGGCTCGGTGCCAGCTGGCACCGAGCCTCCAGTCCGAAACGACGCGCGTCCGGAACGCGCGGTTACTTCGTGAGCACCGCCGCGACCTCCGGGATGCGGTCCACGTAGCCGCGGACCAGGTCACGCGCCACGGAGACGCTGTCGACGAGCGGGTGCAGCGCGAACGCCTTGAGCGCCTCGTCCTTCGACCCGGTGAGGGCGGCGGCGATGGTGTGCCGTTCGACGGCCTTCACCTGCGACATCAGGCCGATCTGGTGCAGGTCGGGCTGGTCGGTCGTCATCGGGTGCACGCCGTTCGCGTCCACCATCGTCGGGACCTCGACCACGGCGTCGCGCGGCAGGCCCGCGATGGTGCCGTTGTTCCGGACGTTGAGGATCATCGTCTGGCGCTCGTTCCGGCTGATCGCGGCCATCACACCGAGGGCGACGCCCGCGTAGCCCTGGTGCGACGGGTCGGTCTCCCGTTCCTTCGGGTCGAGCGGCTCATCCTGCGTGCCGCCCTTCGCCTCGGCCATGTAGGACGCGCTCCGTCGCTCGACGGTCTCGCGCCAGAGCTCGGCGACACCGTCTCCCGCGGCACTCGCCCGGTCGTAGAACGCGGACTGGCTCTCGGCGAGGAAGTCCCCACGGGTCCTGCCGGAGCCGACGATGGAGCGCACGGCGTCCCGGTTGAAGTAGTAGTAGAACAGGTACTCGTTCGGGATCGCGCCGAGGGAGCGGATCCAGTCGAGGCCGAATACGTGCCCCTCTTCCATGGCGCCGAGTCGCTCGTCGTCCGCCATCAGCTCGGGGAGGACGTCGCGGCCGTCGTACATCACGCGGCGCATCCAGCCGAGGTGGTTCAGGCCGACGTAGTCCATCTGCACGCGGGTGTGGTCGAGTCCGAGCATCCCGGCGACGCGACGGCCGAGTCCGGACGGGGTGTCGCAGATGCCGAGGACACGGTCGCCGAGGACGCTCTGCATCGCCTCGGTGATGATGCCCGCCGGGTTCGTGAAGTTCATCACGTAGGCGTTCGGGGCGAGGTCGCGGATGACCTTCGCCGCCTCGACCATCACGGGCACGGTGCGGATCGCGTAGGCCAGCCCACCGGGGCCGGTGGTCTCCTGCCCGAGGACGTTCAGGTCGAGCGCCACGTGCTCGTCGCAGCGCCGACCCTCGAGACCCCCGACGCGGAGCGCGGCGAAGACGTAGTCGCTGCCCTCAACGGCGCGGTGCAGGTCCGTCGTCGGCTTGAGGACGGGCGCGTCGGGGAAGTCGGCGGCGAGCTCGGTCAGGATCGCGACCATCGCGTGCAGCCGGACCTCGTCGACGTCGTACAGCGCGACCTCGTCGACGCGCGGTGAGCCGGTGTCGCGGAGCAGCGCCTGGTACACGTACGGCGTGCGGAACCCGCCGCCTCCGAGGATGCAGAGCTTCATGTGATGATGACCTCTCCGCCGGCGTTCCGGCTGTGTGCGAGTGTTTCGTCGGGGGCGCCGGTCGTCGTGATCAGCGTGTCGACGTCGGTGAGGGAACAGAGGCGGAGCGCCCCCGTCCCGGGGAACTTGGTCTCTGATGCGAGCAGGACGACGCGCTCGGCGGCGGCGATCATCGACTGCTTGATCGGGGCTTCGACGGCCATGTTGTCGACGACGTGGCCGTTCGCGCGGACGCCGGTGCACGACAGGAAGACCACGTCGGCACTGACGTGCTCGAGGGCGGCCTCGGCCAACGACCCGACGAGCGTGCGGTAATTCCGACGGACCACCCCACCGAGGAGCACCAGGCGCACGGCCTCGTCGTCGCGCAGGACGTCGAACACGGCGAGGTTCGTCGTGATGACGGTGATGTCACGCCCGCGGAAGAGCTCGGCGATCTGTGGCGTGGTCGTGCCGATGTCGAGGATGACCACCTGGCCGTCGGTGACCATCGCGGCTGCGGCGGCGGCCATCCGGCGCTTCAGGTCGATGTCGCCGGCCTCTTCGAAGGGGGTCTCGACGGGCTCGCCGTCGTCGCCGTCCTGCGCGGTCTGTCGCGGTGCGAGGACGGCGCCGCCCCAGGTGCGGACGAGCTCGCCGTTGCGGTCGAGCATCTCGAGGTCACGGCGGATCGTCGCCGGACTCACGGACAGGGCGTCGGCGAGTTCCTGGACCGAGGCCGCCCCGTCGAGCCGGAGCGCCTTGATGATGCGGTTCTGCCGTTCTCGCAGGATCATGCCGTCACCATATCTGAATTCGCGCACGATCACGCAAGATCGATCACACAAACATCGATTCAGATCAGACTTAACAAATCTGGAGCAATCAGGTAACGTCCTCGCAACACGAACCACGCAGGCTTGAGCACCACCAGCGGATCGGACTCCCGAATCGCGCAGACCTGCGCAGGGATGATCCGCAATGACGAGGAGAAGCCGTGCCCGAGGCGAGCCCGACCACCGATCCCGGCGCCCTGCTGTTCGCCGGCGACGTGTTCTGCGACCTGGTGTTCTCCGGGGTCACGGCCCCGGAGCAGGGCGCCGAGGTGTACGCCGACGCGTTCGCCGTCACCCCGGGCGGCGTCGCGAACCGTGCGGTCGCCGCGGCCCGTGCCGGAGCGCCGACCCGTGTGCTCAGCCGCCTCGGTGACGACGTCCTCGGGCGGCACGTGCACGGCCTGCTGACCGCGGAGCCGCTGCTGGAAACGAGCCTGCTCGAACTCGTGCCCGGCCACCAGAGCTCGGTCTCCGTCGCGCTGACGGGGCCGGAGGACCGGAGCTTCATCACGTACGAGGAGCAGCTCGAGCCCCTGACGATCCCCGACGACATCGGTCGGGTGGCCGCCACGCACGTCGGTATCGCCCGTCCGCTGCCGGCGTGGGTCGCGACGCTCCGCGCTTCGGGGACGACGGTCGTCGGCGGCGTCGGGTGGGACCACACCGGCGAGTGGTCCGGCGAGGTGCTCGACCGGCTCGCCGAGGTCGACGTCTTCGTCCCGAACGACGTCGAGGCGATGCGCTACACCAGGACCGACACCGCGCTGGCGGCCGCGAAGGTGCTCGCCGAGCGGGTCCCGCTCGCTGTGGTCACCCGCGGGCGGGACGGCGTCGTCGCGGTTGACTCCGCGAACGGCGTCGTCGCCACCGCCGAGACGATCCCCGTCGACGTGGTCGACCCGACCGGCGCCGGCGACGTGTTCGTGGCCTCGTTCATGGCCGGCACGCACCACGGCTGGGACCTCGACACCCGCCTCCGGTTCGCCGCCGCGAGTGCCGCCTACGCCGTCACCGGACTCGGCGGTGCCGCGAGCGCCCCACACCCGGCCGAACTCGTCGCATTCCTCCGACGCACCGCCGCCCCCGGTGACTGGTCGTTCCTCGATGCGTCCGTGCCCGCCGGCGCCTGACCCCACCCGACCCACCCCAGCACCATCCACCCACTCGCAGAACTGGATGACCATGAAGCACATCAGCAAGACGACGATGCTCATCGGCGTCGCCGCGGCGGTCGCGCTCGGCCTGACCGCGTGCACCCCCGGCGGATCCGCGGCCCCCGCGGCGTCGCAGAGCCTCGGCCCGG
Organism: Curtobacterium guangdongense; assembly: GCF_049341845.1. Classification (NCBI taxonomy): domain Bacteria; kingdom Bacillati; phylum Actinomycetota; class Actinomycetes; order Micrococcales; family Microbacteriaceae; genus Curtobacterium; species Curtobacterium guangdongense. The sequence continues at coordinate 10,854 of NZ_JBMPIT010000003.1, read as the reverse complement.
TGTCGAAGGACGTCGGCTCGGGGAAGACGACGCTGACGGTCTGGGACCAGAACACCGACACCGGCATCGACGACGCGCAGAAGGTCCTCAACGACGAGTTCGAGAAGGCGCACCCGAACATCACGATCAAGCGGGTCTCGCGGTCCTTCGCCGACCTGAAGACGACGCTCAAGCTCGCGCTCTCCGGGGACAACCCGCCGGACGTCGTGCAGGCGAACCAGGGCTACCCGGACATGGGCGCCTTCGTGAAGGCCGGGTTCCTCCGTCCCGTCGACGACTACGCGAAGCTGTACGGCTGGAACGACTACTACCCGTCGAGCCTGCTGAAGCTCAACTCCTTCTCCTCCGACGGAACGACCTGGCAGGGCGACGACCTCTACGGCGTCTCGCAGACCGGCGAACTCGTCGGGCTGTACTACAACAAGGCGGTCCTGAAGGACGCCGGCATCGACTCGCCGCCCACGACCGTGGCCGAACTGACCGAGGACATGCAGAAGGTCAAGGCGGCCGGCACGCTCCCGCTGAGCTACGGCGACGTCGAGAAGAGCCCGGGTATCCACCTCTACGGCCTGGTGCTCTCCGCACTCGCCGGCCACGACGCCGTGAACGACCTCGTCGCCGGCAAGTCCGGCAGCTGGACCGGTGACGACGAGGTGAAGGCGGCGCAGACCATCACGGACTGGGTCGGCAAGGGCTACGTGACCGAGGGCGCGAACGGCGTCTTGCGCGACGACGCCGTCGCGGCGTTCGGCAAGGGGGAGTCGGCGTTCCTCATCACGGGCACCTGGTACCAGGCGACCCTCGAGGCCGCGGCGAAGGCCGACGACATCGGGTTCACGGCGCTGACCCCGCCCGACGCGTCGAAGCCCGTCACGATGGGCGGCGAGGGGCTGGCGTGGGCCATCACCTCGAAGACGAAGAACGCGAACGCGGCCGCCGCGTACATCGACTTCGTCACGAACGCGAAGGCCTCCGAGACCCTCGTCCAGAAGGGCAACCTGCCGACGGTGGTCCCCGCTGACGACACCCCGGCGTCCGGCACGATCGCGGGCGACATCACGAGCAACTACAAGTCGATCTCGTCGTCGAACAGCATCACGCCGTACCTCGACTACGCCACCCCGACGTTCTACGACACGATCACGGCCGCGATGCAGGACCTGGTCGCCGGCAAGGCCAGCCCGGAGCAGTTCACGAAGACGCTCCAGGACGACTACGCCGGCTTCGTGAAGAAGTAGCGAGGACCCCCGTGACCCAGTTCACCGGAACCACGGCGGGCGCTGCCGATCGCAGCGCCCGCCGCGGGCGGACCCGCCGGACGGCCGGCGCCGTCCGGAAGCGGCGGCGGAGCCTCGTCGCGTACCTCTACATCCTCCCCGCGTTCGTCGTGTTCGCGGTGTTCCTCGGGGTGCCGTTCCTGCAGAGCATCCAGTACTCGTTCTACGACTGGGACGGGCTCTCGGCCGCGACCTGGGCTGGGTTCGCCAACTACGCGGACGTCTTCACCGACGCCCAGCTCCGAGCGTCATTCGGGCACGCGCTCGTGCTGATGGTGTTCTACGCGGCGATCCCCGTGGTCGTGGCGCTGTTCCTGACCGCGCTGATCTCGCGGGCGAACGGCCTCCGTGGGATGTCGTTCTTCCGCACCGTGCTCTTCCTCCCGCAGGTCATCGCGTCGGTCGTCGTCGCGACCATCTGGGTCTCGATCTACTCCTCCGACGGCCTGCTGAACGACGGGCTCCGGCTCGTCGGGCTCGGACAGTTGGCGCAGGTCTGGCTCGGCGGCTACGACACCGCCCTGCCCGCGATCGGCTTCGTCGGCACCTGGCTCAACGTCGGTCTCTGCCTGGTGCTCTTCCTGTCCGGTGTCGGCAACATCCACCCGAGCCTGTTCGAGGCGGCGCGCATCGACGGCGCGGGAGCTGCTCGGGAGTTCTTCTCGATCACGCTGCCGTCCCTCCGCGGGCAGATCGCCGCCGCGCTCACCCTCACGGTGGTGTCGGCGTTGAAGACGTTCGACCTGGTCTACGTCACGACGAGCGGTGGGCCGGGCAACTCGACGTCCGTGCCCGCGTTCGAGGCGTACAACCGGGCGTTCCAGACCGGGCAGGTCGGGTCGGCCGCTGCGGTCGCCGTCTCGCTCACCGTCGTCATCATGATCGTCACGGCCCTGATCGGCCGTCTCCAGCCGAAGGACGTCGCATGAGGATCTCCGTCCGCGAGAAGACCGTGAACTACGTCATCCTGACGCTGTTCGCGCTCTTCGCGATCATCCCGCTCATCGGGGTGCTGCTGTCCTCGGTCACCCCGTCGGCGCAGAACTCCGGCGGGTTCAGCGTGCCGACGTCGATCGACCTCGGGAACTTCGGCGCCGCGTGGAACCAGGGGCACTTCGCGAGCTACATGTTCTCGAGCGTGCTCGTCACGGTGTCGGTCGTCGTCCTCACGACCGTCCTCGCGGTCTTCGCCGGGTTCGCGTTCGCACGGCTGGACTTCTTCGGCTCGAACGTGCTCTTCTTCGTGATGCTCGCCGGCCTGATGCTCCCGGCCGAGGCGTTCATCATCCCGCTGTACTTCAACCTGCGGAGCGTCGGGCTGACCGACACCTACACGAGCTTGATCCTGCCGCAGACCGCACAGTCCCTGGCGTTCGGGATCTTCTGGATGCGCAGCCAGTTCCGGAGCTTCCCCGGGGAGGTCATCGAAGCTGCCCGGCTCGATGGTGCCCGGGACGTGCGGCTGCTCTGGCAGGTCATCGTCCCCGCGGCCGTCGCCCCGATCATGACGATGGCGCTCCTCATCACGATGTGGACCTGGAACGAGTTCCTGCTGCCCCTGGTGCTCATCACGAGCGAGGACCACCGGACCGCGCCGCTCGGCCTCGCGTTCTTCAAGGGCGCCCACCTGACCGACTACTCCTTGCTGTCCGCCGCGGGGGTGATCGTCGCGCTGCCGATCGTGGTCCTGTACTTCTTCCTGCAGAAGCGGTTCATCTCCGGCATGCTCGGCGGCTTCGCGGACCGCTGAGGAGCGCCGACGTGGAGATCGTCATCCTGCCCACGCCCGCTGAGGTCGGTCGCGTCGCTGCGGCGAAGATCGCCTCGGTCGTGGCGAAGAAGCCGTCAGCCGTCATCGGTCTCGCGACCGGTTCCAGCCCCCAGGGCATCTACACCGACCTGCAGCGCCGCGTCGACGCGGGGGAGGTCTCCTTCGCTGAAGCGCGCGGGTTCGCCCTGGACGAGTACGTCGGGATCCCGTTGGAGCACCCGGAGTCGTACGCGTCCGTGATCGCCCGTGACGTGGTGGCGCCGCTGGGCTTCGACGCGTCGCGGGTCCGGGTGCCGGACGGGCGGGCTGCGGACATCGAGTTCGCGGCGAAGGAGTACGACGCCGCGATCCGTGCTGCTGGGGGGATCGACGTGCAGATCCTCGGGATCGGGGCGAACGGGCACATCGGCTTCAACGAGCCGACGTCGTCGTTCGCGTCGCGGACGCGTATCAAGACGTTGGCGCCGTCGACGCGTGAGGCGAACGCCCGGTTCTTCGACTCCCTGGACCAGGTCCCGACGCACTGCATGACGCAGGGGCTGGGCACGATCCTGGAGGCGCAGCAGCTGGTGCTCGTGGCGCAGGGGTCGGCGAAGGCCGACGCGATCGCCGCCGCGGTGGAGGGGCCGCTCAGCTCCTTCGTGCCGGGCAGTGCGTTGCAGCTCCACGAGCACGCGACCGTCGTGGTCGACGAGGAAGCGGCAGCCGGACTCCAGCTCGCGGACTACTACCGGTACACGTACCGCAGCAAACCCGCCTGACATCGCCGACGGCCAGCGGCAGTCCCGGCACGACACGAGCCCGGGGGCGCGAGGCCCTGCGGTACGCTCTCGCCATGGTCTGGGGGAGACGAGGGGGCCGTGCTGCCGTCGCCGGTGTCGCCCTCGCGCTGGTGCTCGCCGGCTGCTCGACGCACGTGAACGCCGGGAGCGCCGGTGTCGACAAGGCGGAGCAGGCGCTGTCGAGGATCGACGGTGTGCAGAGCGTCCGCGGCAACGGACAGAACAGCCTCCCGTTCGCCGGGACCGTCTCCGCGTTCGTCACCACCGACGACGACCTGTCCGACGAGCAACTCCGGCGCGTCACCGACGAGGTCGGCCGGTGGGTGAGCCGGACGTCGAACGCCTCCGTGTCGTACGGAGCGCACATCGAGACGGACGGCTTCGGGTTCTTCGTCGGCCGGCGCGCGTCCGAGAACGCGGAGATCCTGCACGTCGTCGACGGGCTCCGGGACGGCGGCCGGTGGCTCGGCGGGAACATCCGATCCGCGGGCGAGTCCGGTACCGAGCAGGCGTCGATCGAGCTCCACGTGCGGCAGCCGTCCGACCTGGTCAGCGGGTGGGACGCGGCGCGGGATGCTGCCTCCGGGTCGGGGTGGAAGACCGTGTCGGTGTCCGCCGAGGCATGGAACCACCCGCGGAAGGACGCGCTCGACCGGTACAACCCGGACTTCTCGATCGCGAACCACGACGGCGCCGGGAAGGACGGCATCGGTGACCCGTCGCCCGAGGTGTCGGCGTACCGGCAGGTGGTGGCGAAGCACACGGTGACCGGCGCCTCCGTCGAACCGGGTCGCATCCACGTGCACGTCGCGGACGCCGCTGACATCGCGGACGCCACCGCGGTCATCGAGCGGGCAGCGCCGGACACCGCGGCCGTCGTCGACGGCGGCGCGGGCGACACCGACTGATCCGTTCGGCGCGCGGGTACAGTTCGGCCATGGTCGAGACGGAGGCTCGTGGCACGGTCCGGTACGACGCCGTCCTGCTCGCGGGGGGCCGGGCATCGCGACTCGGGGGCGTGGACAAGACGGCGATCGTCGCGGACGGTGTGACGCTGTCGGACCGTGCGCTGGCGGCGGCCGAGGGAGCCGAGCAGATCGTCGTCGTCGGTTTGCCCGACGACCGGGACGCCCCGTCACGCGCGGTCCGCACGCGCGAGGACCCGCCGTTCGGCGGCCCGGTCGCGGCGCTCGCCGCCGGCACCGCGGCGCTGTCCACTCCGCCGCGGGCCACTTCGCCGTCCGCTGTCGCGCCCTGGACGCTCGTCCTCGCCTGTGACCTCGTGCACCCCGGGCGTGCGGCGGCCGAGCTGCTCCGGATCGCAGCCTCCCGGTCCGACCGGATGCCGACGGACGGCTTCGTGGCGGTCGACGACGACGGTCGACGGCAGCCGCTCCTCGCGCTGTACCGATCGGACGCGCTCCGGGACGCCCTCCGGGCGGCCGGTGACCCGCGCGACCTGTCGATGCGCCGGCTCCTCGCCCCGCTGGACCTGACCTCGGTGCCGCTCTCGTCGGCGATCTGTGCGGACGTGGACGATCCGGAGGACGTCGCACGGCTCGTCGGCGACCGAGGCCTGCTTGACTGACGGCATGACCACCGACGACGTCCTCGCCGCATGGACCACGGAGCTCGCCGACGCGCTCGGGCTCCCCGCCGACTTCGTCCTCGACCGCGACGTCGTGCTCGACCTCGCCCGCGACGCGGCGCACGGTGTCGCCAGGCCGGCGGCACCCCTCACGACGTTCCTGGTCGGCTACGCCGCGGGTCTCCGCGGCGGTTCGCCCGACGACGTCGCGGACGCCGCGGCCGTCGCGACCGGGCTCGCGACGGCACGGGACAGCAGTACCCCCGGATCCGACGCCCGGTGACCGAGGCGCTTCCCTCCTGGTCGGCGGCACGCGACGAGGCGCATCGCCAGGGCGCCCGTTCGTCGACACGACCGCACCCGCTCCTCCTCGCAGGCGCGCTCGGCAGCACGATCGCCGCGGACCTGCACGCGCCCGGCGACGTCCCCGGGCACGACGGCGCCGCGATGGACGGATGGGCGGTCGCGGGCGACGGGCCGTGGTCCCTCGGCGCGCCGATCGTGGCGGGAGCCGTCCCGCCGACGGAGGCCCTCGCCACGGGGACCGCGCGGCCGATCACGACCGGGGCGCCGATCCCGCCCGGTACCGCCGCGGTCGTCCGGTCGGAGGACGCCGACCTCGACGTCGGTGGTCGACTCGTCCGGCACACCACCGCACACCGACCGCACATCCGCCCGGCCGGTGAGGAAGTCGCCCGCGGGCAGCTGCTGTTCCCCGCCGGCACCGTCCTGACCCCGCCCCGCGCAGCGCTCGCCGCGGCCTCCGGCGTCGACGAGGTGCTCGTGACGCCCGCCCCGACGGCCCGCGTCCTGGTGCTCGGCGACGAGATCGTCGGCTCCGGCGTCCCACGACCCGGGCAGGTGCGGGACGTCTTCACCCACACGCTGCCGACCGTCCTCCGGTCGTTCGGCGCCGAACCGGTCGCCGCCGAGCGCGTCCTCGACGACCCGGACCGCACGACCGCGGCGTTCGACGGCGCTCCCGAGCGGCTCGTCGTCTCGACCGGCGGCACGGCGGGCTCCTCGGCCGACCACGTCCGTGGTGCACTGCGGCGCATCGGCGCGGAGCTGCTGATCGACCGCGTCGACATCCGTCCGGGACGGCCGGTCCTGCTCGCCCGCCGAGGGGACACGCTCTTCCTCTGCCTGCCCGGGAACCCGATGGCGGCGATGGTCGGACTCGTCCTCCTCGGCGGGCCGCTCGTCGCCGGGCTGCTCGGGCGTCCGATCGAGGCCGTGCGATCGACGCGTCTCGCGGTCGACGTGCCGAACGACCGCCCTGGCGACCTCGTGCTCGCCCACCGCGACACCGAAGACGGTGCGGTGCCGGCACACCACCAGACCTCGGCCATGCTGCGGGGCCTCGCCGACGCCGACGGCCTGGTGGTCGTCGGGGCGGGTGGGCGACTGGCGGGCGACACCGTGCCGGCCATCGCGCTGCCGTGGGTCCGATGACCGCGCTCCACTGGCGGTGTGCCGAGGCCGGGTGGTAGACCCGAGGCATGAGCCGGATCACGTCGAGGAAGCGCGTCACCCGCATCACCGTCGGCACCTCGCGTTCCGTCCGTGACGACCTGCTCGCGGTCGAGGAACCGCTCGAGATCCGGGTCGGCGGGAGCTCCCTCGCCATCACGATGCGGACGCCGGGCAACGACGTCGACCTCGCCGCCGGCTTCCTGGTCTCCGAGGGCGTGATCGCCCGCGGGGACGACTTCGCCACGGCGCGGTACTGCGCCGGCGCGACGGACGAGGGACTGAACACGTACAACGTCCTCGACGTGACGCTCGCCCCGGGTGTCCCCGCACCCGACCCGAGCCTCGAGCGGGCGTTCTACACGACGAGTTCCTGCGGTCTCTGCGGCAAGGCCAGCATCGACGCGGTGCGGACCACCTCGCAGCACAGCGTCCTGCACGACGACCTCGTGCTCATCCCGGCGCTCCTCGCCACGTTCCCCGACGTGCTCCGCGATGCCCAGGCCGTGTTCGAGAAGACCGGCGGCCTGCACGCGGCGGCGCTGTTCGACGGCCGCACCGGCGAGATGCTGGTGCTCCGCGAGGACGTCGGCCGGCACAACGCCGTCGACAAGGTGGTCGGGTGGGCCGTGAAGGAGGACCGGTTGCCGCTCACCGGGATGGTCCTCATGGTGTCCGGTCGCGCGAGCTTCGAACTCACGCAGAAGGCGTCCATGGCCGGGATCCCCGTCCTCGCCGCGGTGTCGGCTCCGTCGTCGCTCGCCGTCGACCTCGCGAAGGAGGTCGGCGTCACCATCGTCGGGTTCCTCCGCGGGCAGAGCATGGTCGTCTACAGCAGGCCCGAACGCATCGCCGAGCCGGCAGCAGCCGCATCCGAGGAACACCGAGACACCGTGAGCGCATCATGACCGAGCAGCCCCCAGTCGACGACGTGACCGACGCCGACCTCACCGTCGGCGAACCGAAGGACTGGGCCGCCGGCGTGCCCGGTGTCCTGCACTCGATGGACCCGGCGATCAAGCAGCTCGGTCTCACCCGCACCCTCAAGCTCATGACGTCGCTCAACCAGAAAGGCGGCTTCGACTGCATGAGCTGCGCGTGGCCGGACCCCGACCACCGCAAGGTGGCGGAGTTCTGCGAGAACGGCGCGAAGGCGGTCACGTGGGAGGCGAACCCGGTCCTCGTGCCGCGGTCGTTCTGGGCGGAGCACTCCGTCGACGACCTCGCCGACAAGACCGAGTACTGGCTCGGCATGCAGGGGCGCCTGACCGAGCCCGTGTGGAAGCCCGCCGGGAAGGACCACTACGAGCCGGTCTCGTGGGAGCGCGCGTTCCAGATCATCGCCGACAAGCTCTCCGGACTCGACAGCCCCGACCAGGCGTCCTTCTACACCTCCGGCCGGACGTCGAACGAGGCGGCCTTCGTCTACCAGCTGTTCGTCCGGGCCTTCGGGACGAACAACCTGCCCGACTGCTCGAACATGTGCCACGAGTCGACGAGCCTCGCGATGGCGGAGGTCGTCGGCATCGGCAAGTCGACGATCGCGTACGACGACTTCGAGCGGACGCAGCTCATCATCGTGATGGGGCAGAACCCCGGCACGAACCACCCGAGGATGCTCACCGCGCTCGAGGACGCCAAGCGGAACGGCGCCGAGATCGTCGCCGTGAACCCGCTGCCGGAAGCCGGACTCCGCCGGTACAAGAACCCGCAGAAGGTCAGGGGCGTCGTCGGCAAGGGCACCCAGATGGCCGACCAGTTCCTGCAGATCCGGCTCGGCGGCGACATGGCCCTGCTGCAGGCGATCTCGAAGCGGGTGCTTCTCGCCGAGCAGGCCGCACCGGGGTCGGTCGTCGACCACGCCTTCATCGCGGAGCACACCAGCGGGTACGAGGCCTTCGCACGGCACATCATGCAGGTCGACGACGACGAGGTCGTCCGCGCCACCGGCCTGACGATCGAGGAGATCGACGAGCTTGCGGAGCGCTACATCTGGTCCGACCGCACGATCATCACGTGGGCGATGGGCATCACCCAGCACACGAAGGCCGTCGACACGATCAAGGAGATCATCAACCTGCTGCTCCTCCGCGGCAACATCGGCCGACCGGGTGCGGGTGCCTCCCCGATCCGCGGGCACAGCAACGTGCAGGGCGACCGCACGATGGGTATCTGGGAGCAGATGCCGGACACGTTCCTCGACGCCCTGTCGGAGGAGTTCCACTTCGAGCCGCCCCGCGAGCACGGCGTCGACGCGCTGAAGGGCATCCGCGCGATGCGCAACGGCGACATCAAGTTCTGGATGGGGATGGGCGGCAACCTCGTCGCCGCGATCTCGGACAGCCAGCTCGCCGAGCAGGCGTTCCGGGGGACCGAGATGACCGTGCAGGTCTCGACGAAGCTGAACCGCTCGCACGCCGTCGTCGGCGAGGAGGCACTCATCCTGCCCGCCATGGGCCGGACCGAGATCGACGTGCAGGACGCCGGTCCGCAGTTCGTCTCCGTCGAGGACACCGTCTGCTCCGTGCACGGCAGCCACGGACAGGTCCCACCCGTCGCACCCGGGCTGCGCTCCGAGGTCGCCATCGTGTGCGAGCTCGCGGAGGCGACGCTCGGCGACCGCATCCCGATCGACTGGGCCGCGATGCGCGCCGACTACGACGTCATCCGCGACCACATCAGCCGCGTCGTCCCCGGGTTCGAGGACTACTCCCGCCGAGCAGGCAGCAAGGAGGGCTTCGTGCTGCCGAACGGCCCGCGGGACTCCCGGACCTTCGCCACGGCGACCGGCAAGGCGATGCTGACCGTCAACGAGCTGGAGCACGTCGAGCGCCCGGAGGGGACCCTGCTGCTGCAGACCCTGCGCTCCCACGACCAGTACAACACCACGATCTACAGCCTCAACGACCGGTACCGCGGCATCAAGAAGGGTCGGCAGGTCGTGTTCGTCAACCCGGCCGACCTCGACGAACTCGGGCTGGCCGACGGGGAGCACGTCGACATCGAGACGGTCTGGGACGACGACGTCGAGCGCGTCCTGCACGATTACCGCATCGTCGCCTACCCGAGCGCTCGGGGCTGCGCCGCGGCGTACTTCCCGGAGGCGAACGTGCTCGTGCCGCTCGACAGTGCGGCGAAGGGCAGCAACACCCCGGTGTCGAAGGCCGTCCCGGTCCGGCTCACGCCGACGGCCGCCGGCTGAGGGACGCCCGGTCAGACCGTGGGTTCGTCCACCGCCACCGGGTCCGGACAGCCGCACGAGCGTCGCCGCAGCAGGGCGCCACGGAAGAGCTCGTGCTCCTTCGCGCCCTGCGCCGCGTCGAGCACGCGTGCCACCGCGCTCCGCGCCATCTCCGGCAACGGCTGGCGGAACGACGTGAGGGGCGGCCAGGAGTAGTCGCCCTCCCAGGACCCGTCGCGCGAACACCTTCCAGACCCTCTTCTTCGTCGTCGTCCCGATGCTGACGCCCGTCACCGCGACGGTGGGCATCATCACCGGTGTCGGCGTCTGGAACGAGTACGCCCTCTCCGGCTACATCCTCACCACCCCGGAGACGCGCACGATCGCGCCCGCCATCGCGTCGTTCTTCTCCCTCCAGTCGAGCAACCTGCCGGCGGCGACCGCCGCCGCGCTCATCGCGGTGGTCCCGATCGTGGTCGCGTACCTGTTCCTGCAGAAGTACTTCGTCCGCGGCCTGGTCGGCGCCGAGAAGGGGTGACCCCGCCCGCCGGCGGACTGGAGGCTCGGTGTCCGTCCGGCACCGAGCCTCCAGTCCGCCGGCCGCTCCGGCCGGTGCTGCAGCCCGGACACAGCACAACGCCCCGTCGCGGATACGACGGGGCGTTGGCCTTTCCGGTCTGTCATGCGCAGACGGAAACCTGCGCCGGGGGTGTTACTTGATCTTGGCGGTGATGGTGGCGGTGCCGACGAGGAGGCCGCTCTTGACGGCGTCGGTCTTGAAG